>NZ_JBJGZC010000022.1:0-73940 GCF_054050315.1 Geodermatophilus sp. SYSU D00867
GCGCCGGCCCGCCGCCGGGCGGGCCGGCGCCCCGGAGCGGTCCGCGCTCACGCCCCCGCCTGCCCCCGACCGCCCGTCCGACCAGGAGCTGCCATGACCGACGCCCCGATGACCGCCCCCACCGCCGCGGTCGTGATCCGCCGGGCCACCCCGGCCGACACCACCGAGGTGGCGGCGATGGTCCGCGAGATCGCCGCACACGAGGACCAGGCCGCGTCCGTGCACGTGCCCGACGACCAGTGGCACGGGCTGCTCGAGCGGCCCGAGGTGGTCGTGCTGCTCGCCGAGCGCGACGGCGCGGCCGTCGGCTACGTCTCGGCGATCCGGCGGCTGCACCTGTGGACGGGCGGTGACGTGCTCGACCTCGACGACCTCTACGTCCGGCCCGGACACCGCGACACCGGCGTCGGCCGGCGGCTGATGGCTGCACTCGCCACCCTGGCCGCACCCGAGCAGCTGCTCATCCGGTGGGGCACGGAGGTCGACAACGTCGACGCCCAGCGGTTCTACCGCCGCCTCGGCGCCACCCTCCGGCCCAAGATCCTCGCCGCCTGGACGCCTGCCGTGTACGGCGCGCTGGTCCCCGGCCGTTGAACCCGCTGGTCCGGGGATCCGCCGGGTCGGAGAACCCGGCGAATCCACCGGTCCGAGCCTGCGCGCCACCGCCGACAGTCGGCCGTAGCCGACGACCCGATCGACCCCAGGAGTCCGGGATGACCACCACCGCGCCTGGCAGTGCCGCGCCGACCGCCGCCGCCGGACCGAGCGCCAGCTGCACCCTCGACATCGGCGGCATGACCTGCGCCTCCTGTGTCGGCCGGGTCGAGAAGGCGCTGAACCGGGTCGACGGCGTGGCGGCCGCGGAGGTGAACCTGGCCACCGAGGTCGCCACCGTCCGCTTCGACCCGGCACGGGTCGGACTCGAGGAGCTGACCGCCGCGGTCGCCCGCGCCGGCTACACCGCCACCCCCCGCCGCGAGACCCCGCCCGCCGACCAGGACACCGGCACCGGTCCCGGGACGGCGGCCGGAGGTGGCGACGACGAGACGCGGCTGACCGCGCTCAGGCGCCGGTGGCAGATCACCCTCGCCACCGGCCTGGGCCTGATGGTGCTGATGTACGTGCCGCTGTACCTGGACACGATGGACTGGCTGATGCCGGCCGTCCTCGTGGTCGCCACCGTCGTGCAGTTCTGGGCCGGCCGGGACGTCTACCGCGCCGCCTGGGCCGCCGCCCGCCACCGCTCGACGAACATGAACACCCTCGTCGCCCTCGGGACCGGCGTCGCCTACGGCTACAGCGCCTTCGTCACCCTGTGGCCGGCCGCCGCCGAGCGCTGGGGCCTGCCGCTGCACGTCTACTTCGAGACGTCCCTGGTGATCCTCGCCCTGGTCCTGGCGGGCCGGTGGATGGAGGCCCGGGCGAAGAAGCAGACCGCCGCGGCGATCACCGCCCTGGTCGGCCTCGCGCCGAGGACGGCCCGCGTGCTGCGCGACGGCGCCGAGGTCGACGTCCCGGTCGAGCAGGTCGCCGTCGGGGACCTCGTGCGGGTCCGGCCCGGCGAGAAGGTCCCCGTCGACGGCGTCGTGACTGAGGGCGCCACCGCGGTCGACGAGAGCATGCTGACCGGCGAGAGCCTGCCGGTGGACAAGACGGTCGGCGACCAGCTGATCGGCGCCACGCTCAACCGGACCGGCACCGTCGTCGTCCGGGCCACCGCGGTCGGTGCCGACACCGCGCTGGCGCAGATCGTCCGCCTGGTGGAGGACGCGCAGGGCGCGAAGGTCCCGCTGCAGCGGCTGGCGGACCGGGTCTCGGCCTGGTTCGTCCCGATCGTGCTCGGCCTGGCCGCGGCCACCTTCCTCGCCTGGGCGCTGTTCGGCCCGGACAGCGGCCGGCTGACGATGGCGATCACCACGACGATCGCGGTGCTGATCATCGCCTGCCCGTGCGCGCTGGGCCTGGCCACGCCGACCGCGGTCATGGTCGGCACCGGCCGGGCCGCGGAGCTCGGCATCCTGATCGGCAACGGGGACGCGCTGGAGACCGCCCGCCGGGTCACCGCCGTCGTGCTGGACAAGACCGGCACGATCACGCGCGGCAGGCCGGCCCTCACCGGCGTCACCACCACCGGCGGGTGGGCCGAGGACGACGTCCTGGCGCTGGTGGCCGCCGCGGAGACCGGCAGCGAGCACCCGGTCGGCGAGGCGGTCCTGGCCGCCGCCGACCGCGGGCTGGTCCTGCCGGCGCTGCGCTCCTTCGACGCCGTGCCCGGCCACGGCATCGACGCCGTCGTCGACGACCGGCACGTCCTGGTGGGCAACGCCGCCCTCATGGCCGCCCGCGGGACCGACGTCTCCGCGCTGCAGGCCACCGCCGCCCGCGAGGCCGCCGCCGGCCGCACGCCCATGTTCGCCGCGGTCGACGGGGCCGCGGCCGCGGTGCTCACGGTCGCCGACACGGTCAGGCCCGAGTCGGCCGAGGCGGTCGCCCAGCTGCAGGCGCTCGGCGTCCAGGTGTGGATGCTCACCGGTGACAACGCCGCCACCGCGGCCGCGATCGCCGGGCAGGTCGGCATCGAGCACGTGCTGGCGGAGGTGCTGCCGGCGGACAAGGCGGCGCAGGTGCGCCGGCTGCAGGAGCAGGGCCACGTCGTGGCGATGGCCGGCGACGGCATCAACGACGCCGCGGCCCTGTCGGCCGCCGACGTGGGCATCGCCATCGGGACCGGCGCCGACGTCGCGATCGCCGCCTCCGACGTCACCCTCGTCGGCGGCGACCTGCGCGGCATCGTCTCGGCGATCGCGCTGTCCCGGCGCACCGTGACCACGATGAAGCAGGGACTCGGCTGGGCGTTCGGCTACAACCTGCTGCTGATCCCGGTCGCCGCCGGCGCCCTGTACTGGTGGAACGGCCTGCTGCTGGACCCGGTGCTGGCCTCCGCCGCGATGGCGATGAGCTCGGTCAGCGTCGTGACCAACGCGCTGCGGCTGCGCCGCTTCCGCCGCCCGGCCACCGTCGCGGAGATCCTGCGCCCGCCGCTGCGTGCCCGGATCGGCCAGTACGCCTACCTGACCGGCATCGCGGTCGTCGCGCTGGCCCTGGGCGCGGGGCTGACCGCGGTGTCCCGGATGGACTTCGCCGAGCGCGGCATGAACGGGACGCTCGCCTGGATGCAGGGCACCGGCATGCCGATGCGGCCGGCGATGAGCGAGATGATGACCGCCGAGGTGCCGCCGACCGAGGCCGCCGACGCCCGGCTCGACGTCCGGCTCGACCTGCCCGCCGCCGTCCGCCCGGGGGAGCCGGCCCGGCTGGTGGCCACCGTCGTCGACACGGGCACCGGGGAACCCGTCGAGGACCTCACCCGCAGCCACGAGGCGTGGATGCACCTCATCGCCACCCGCGAGGACCTGGGCACCTTCGCCCACGTCCACCCGCAGCCCACCGGCCGGCCCGGGCAGCTCGCCGTCGACGTCACGTTCCCCACCGCCGGCCGGTACGTCGTCGACACCGAGTTCCGGCGGCAGGGCGAGATGGCCGACGTGCACTCGCGGCAGGTGCTCACCGTGGCCGGTACCGCGCCGGAGCCGGTGGCCCTGACGTCCGGGCCGCGGACGGTCGTCGTCGACGGCGTGCGGGTCGAGCTGGGAGGGACCGCCGAGGCCGGGGGCGTGAGCGACCTGCACTTCACGTTCACCGACGCGGGGACCGGCCGGCCGGTCGACGACCTGCAGCCCTACCTGGCCGCCGCCGGGCACGTCGTGGTCATGCGCGCCGACGGGCAGACCTTCGCCCACGAGCACGCGGAGGTGGACGACGGGAACGGCCGGCCGGTGTTCGCGCTGCCGGGCCAGACGTTCGGTCCGGAGCTCGACGTGCACGCCGAGTTCCCCACCGCCGGGGTCTACCGGCTGTGGGCGCAGTTCCGCCTCGCCGACGGGGACGTCATCACCGTCCCGTTCACCGTCCGGGCCCGCTGACCGGAGGAGCACCCGATGAGCACGCCCACCACCCCGACGCCCCGCCCGGCTGGGGCGCGGCACCCCTGGTCGCGGGTGATCGGCAGGCGCGACCAGCTGCCGGTCCAGCGGCTCGCCGACGGACCGGCTGCTGACGACGTCGGTGCCGTCGCGTCGGCCGCGGACCGCGCGCACGGCAGGACCGGAGGACCGGACGGGCCCCGCTCGCCGAGAGAGGAACGGATGACCGTGCACGTGCGCCCGGCGACACCCGAGGACGTCCCGGCCGCCGCGGCGGTGCTCGCCGACGCGTTCACCGACTACCCCTGGACCCGGTGGACGGTCGACGCCGACGACCACGGCGGGCGGCTGAGGACGCTGTTCCGCCTCGATCTCTCCGCCGTCGCGGTGCCCTTCGGCCGGGTCGACCTCGGCGAGACGGTGGACGGGCTCGTGAGCGTCGCGGTCTGGATCCGCGGCACCGCGGTACCCGCGGACGTGTGGGCACGGGTCGGTCGGGCGACCACCGAGCTGGCGGGGGACCGGGCAGCGGCCGCGGCCGAGGCCGAGGCGGTGCTCGCCGGACGCCGCCTCGACGAGCCGCACGTGGCCCTCGCCAGCCTCGGCGTCGCGCGGCGTCGGCAGGGGCGGGGCCTCGGTGCCGCGACCCTGGCCCCGGGACTCGCGTGGGCCGACCACGAGGGACTGGCGGTGCACCTGGAGACCAGCGCGGAGCCCAACGTGCGCTTCTACCGCCGCCTCGGCTTCGCGGTGGTCGACGCCGTCGACCTCCCCGACGGGGGTCCGCGCACCTGGCTGATGCGCCGTCCGCCCCGCGCGTCCGCCGCTGCCCAGGGGACCTCATCCGTGGGGTTCCCGGACGGACGGGACCGGTGAACGTCGTGCTCCTGCGGCCCGGTACGTCCTGCGCCTGCGCCGCACCAGCGCCGCCATCCCGGCCGGCGCCCCGGTCCTCGACCTCGTCCTGCTCACCGCGCGGGTCGTGGCTCCCCGCTCCTGCCGGGAGGCCCGCGGGGCGTGGGACGGGCGGGCGACGGGACCAGCTCACGAGCAGGCGGGCGATGTAGTACTCGTCGACCGGTAGTACTCGTCGACCGCCTGCCCACCGCGGTCCAGGGCGCGGCGGCGCAGTCCCTCGACGTGGGACCCGCCCGCCGGGTGGAGCCGGACGGCGCGCCGGGAGGGAGGACGTCGACGGGAGTCAGCCCCCGAGGTCCGAGCCGACGGCGGCCCCGAGGTCGAAGGAACCTCCGGCGGTGTGGCCGGCGAGCCGTTCGGCCAGGGGCCCCGGGGACTCCTCGCGTTCTCCCGGTTCGAGGAGCATGCACGGCGACTGACGGTCCCGGCGGAGCTGCAGTGCCAGCAGTGCCAGCCGTGCCGGCAGCGCCGGGGCGTCCTCCGGGCCGGCGCGCCGGACGGCGGACCCGGGGGAGGTCGCTGCGTCGGCGCGCCCGCCGGTCAGGGGATGTCCCGGGGGAGGACGAACCGGCCGGCGACGACGGTGGCGATCACCGCGTAGGCGGCCAGGGCGATCGCGCCGTGGACCGGGTCCCCGCTGCCGGCCAGGCCCACGGTCGCGTTGACGGCGCCCATCGGCAGGTAGGTGGACGGGACGAGGAGGCCGGCGAGGTTCTCGCCGACCACCGCCCAGACCATGAGCCCGACGATCCCGGCGACGGTCGACCGGGCCGCGTAGCCGACGCTCACGCCCAGGACGGCGGCGAGGGGGGCGGCGAGCGCGGGGGTGGCGACCAGCCCCACCGCGTCGGCGGTCGGTCCGGCCGGCAGGCCGCGGGCGTCGCCGATCGCGGAGGCGAGGACCCAGGACAGCACCCCGGTGAGGGCGCCGGTGACGGCGGCGAAGGCCGCGTAGGTCACCTGCCGGGCGGCGAAGACGTCGAGGCGCCGCGGGCGGACGAGGAAGGTCGACTCCGCCGTCCGGTGCTGGTGGTCGCTGGAGCCGCCCAGGATGCCGAGCACGAGCACGGTGACCGCGGCCAGGACGCCGGGGATCCGGACGGCCTCGGCGAGGTCCTCGGCCACGTCGTGCGGGGCCGTCCCGAAGGCGAGGCCGACCAGCAGGCCGGTCAGCGTCAGGACCACGGCGACCGCGATCAGCGGTGCGGGGACGGTGCGCAGCCGGATCTGCTCGGCGCGCAGGAGAGCGGTCATCGGGGGTCTCCGGTCCGGGTGGTGCCGTGCTCGGACACGAGGGAGAAGAAGAGGTCCTCGAGGGACGCCGTCGACGACCCCAGCGCGTACAGCGGGATCCCGGCTGCGGCCGCTGCCTCGGCCACCGCCTCCTGGGAGAGACCGCGGACCTCGATCCGGTCCTCGGCCGGCGAGGTGGCCATCGCCCCCGCGGTCGCGAGGAGGGGGACGAGCCGGCCGGCCTGCGGTGTCCGGACGGTCACGACCGTCTCCGGAGCCCGCACCAGGTCGGCCAGCGGTCCCTGGGCGACCAGGCGGCCGGAGCGGATGACGACGATGTCGTCGACGGTGGACTCCACTTCGGCGAGCACGTGGCTGGAGACCAGCACGGTGCGTCCCTCCGCGGCGAGGTGGCGCAGGAAGCCGCGCAGCCAGCGGATGCCGTCGGGATCCAGGCCGTTGGCCGGTTCGTCCAGGACGAGGACGCGGGGGTCGCCGAGCAGGGCCGCGGCCAGACCGAGGCGCTGCTGCATGCCGAGGCTGTAGCCGCTCGCCCGCCGGTCGGCGGCGTCGGTCAGTCCGACCAGCTCCAGGACCTCGTCGACCCGCTCGGCGGGGAGGGAGGCCATCGCGGCGAGCACGCGCAGGTGTCCCCGGCCGGTGCGGCGCGGGTGGAAGGCCCCCGTCGAGAGCACCGCACCCACCGCGCGCACCGGCTCGGGCAGGTCACGGACGGCCACACCGTCGACCGTGGCCCGGCCCGACGTCGGCGTGACCAGGCCCATCAGCATGCGCAGCGTGGTGGTCTTCCCCGCGCCGTTGGGGCCGAGGAAGCCGAGGACCCGCCCGGCCTCGGCGGTGAACGTGAGGTCCTCCACCGCCGTCAGCTCGCCGTACCGCTTCGTCAGCCCGCGCACCTCGATGACCGCCATCGCAGCGCTCCTCCCGCTCGTCGCTCGTCCGTCAACGGCCGGGAACGCTAGGAGCGGTGCCGACGACGGGGCATCGCCCAGCGGTCGGGTCCTCGGGGTCACCGACGGGAGCAGCCGGGCGCTCGGACTGCCCCGGCGGTCGTAGCCCTCGCTCCTCCGCCGGCCCGGACACCTGCGCGGGCAGCCGGTGAACCGCGACGGGTCAGACCCGCGGCGTACGCCGATCTCCTCCCGGCGGGGCAGGCAGAGCGCCCGCCGGCGTTCCTACAGTGGCCGGGTGCCCGGAGGACGTCCCGATCGTGTGCGCCGGGCGCTGCCCTGGGCGGTGGACGGGGTCCTCACCGCCGCCCTGGCCGTCCTGCACGCCGGCCGGCTGCTCGGCGCGCCGACGGCCGCGGTGGGGGAGCGGCCGATCGACGCACTCGCCTGGGTCCTGGGGGCGGCGGCCACGCTGCCCGTCCTGGCCCGTCGGTGGGTGCCGTGGACCGTCCTGGTCCTCACGTCCTCGGCGATGGTCGGCTTCGTCGCGCTGGGCTACCCGCCCTCCCTGTCCGGGTACGCGGTGCTGGTCGCCCTCTACGGCGTGGCAGCGCAGTGTCCCCGGCGGCTGTCCGTGCCCGCGGTGCTGTTCGCGGCCCTGCCGATGCTCGTCGTGTACCTGCAGTGGAGCGCGGAGTACACCTGGGGCTCGGCGCTCCAGGACGCGCTGCTGGCCGGCGCGGCCTGGTCGCTGGGCGACGCCGCGCGGACCCGCCGGCTGCAGGCCGACGCGCTGGCGGAGCGGGCCAGGGAGGCGGAGCTGAACCGCGAGGCCCACGGTCGCGAGGCGGTGGCCCAGGAGCGGCTGCGCATCGCCCGGGAGCTGCACGACGTGATGGCGCACAGCATGAGCGTCATCGCCGTCCAGGCCGGGGTCGGCCGGCACGTGATGGACCGGGACCCGGAGACGGCCCGCAAGGCGCTCGGTGTCATCGAGGACAGCAGCCGCCGCACGCTCACCGAGATGCGGCAGCTGCTGGGCGTCCTCCGTGTCGACGACGGACCGGTGGCGGGGTCCGGCGGCACCGTGCCCACCCCGGCCGACCGCGCACCGCAGCCGGGTCTGGACCGGCTCGAGGAGCTCCTCGCCGGTGCGCGGGCGACCGGGCTGGTGGTGACGCTGACGGTGACCGGGACGGCCCGGTCGTTGTCGCCGCAGCTGGACCTCGCCGCTTATCGCATCCTGCAGGAGGGGCTGACCAACGCCGCCAAGCACGCGGGCCCGGCGGAGATCCGGGTCGTCCTCGACTGGCAGGGCACCGACCTGGTCATCGACGTCAGCGACGACGGACGCGGCCCGGTCGGTGGGCGGAGGAGCCGGACCCCCGGCGGTGGCTACGGGCTGATCGGCCTGCGGGAGCGCGCCACGTCCGTCGGCGGCGAGCTGCACGCGGGGCCCGAGCCCCGCGGGGGCTTCCGGATCCGCGCCCGGCTGCCCCTGGAGGCGGAGAGCGCGACCACCTCCGGGAGCGGTTCGTGACCATCCGGGTGCTCGTCGTCGACGACCAGGAACTCGTGCGCGCCGGCTTCAGCGCGCTGCTGCGCAACGACGGCATCGAGGTCGTCGCCGAGGGCGGGAACGGGCAGCAGGCGGTGGAGCTGGCGCAGCGGCACCGGCCCGACGTCGTCCTGATGGACGTGCGGATGCCTGTCATGGACGGCATCGAGGCCACCCGGACCATCCTCGGCAACTGGCCGGCCGCCGACGGCGAGCCGCCCCGGATCATGATGCTGACGACCTTCGACCTGGACGACTACGTGTTCGCGGCGCTGCGCGCCGGCGCCGCCGGGTTCCTGCTCAAGGACACCCGGCCGGCCGAGCTGCTGGACGCGGTCCGGGTCATCGCGCGCGGGGAGGCCCTGCTCTCGCCGGGGATCACCCGCAAGTTGATCGCCGAGTTCGCCCGGCAGCCGGCTCCCGCCGCGCGGCCGACCGGGGGGCAGCTGCGGGAGCTCACCGAGCGCGAGGTCGACGTGCTGCGGCTGGTGGGGACCGGCCGCAGCAACCAGGAGATCGCCGCCGAGCTGTTCGTCAGCGAGGCCACGGTCAAGACCCACCTCGGCCGCGTCATGGCCAAGCTGCACCTGTCCAGCCGCGCACAGGCCGTCGTGGTCGCCTACGAGAGCGGCCTGGTGAGGGCCGGCTCGCAGGGCGGGTAGGACGCGATCCGACCGCCGTCACCCGCTGGTCGTACACCTCCGGAGGCAGGGCGACGCCCTTCGTGATCAACCGCGGGGGCGACGCGCGCCGGGCCGCGGATCGGCAGGGTCTGTCGTCGAACTCGATCACCGGGAGACGACAGTGGACGTATCGCGCAACCTCGCCGGCCGGATGGGGCGGTGGAGCGCCCGGCACCGGAAGACGGCGGTGCTCGGCTGGCTGGCCTTCGTGGTCCTGGCCGTGGTCCTCGGCGGCCTGCTGCCGCGGGGGGAACTGACTCCTGCGGAGGAGCTGCTGGGGGCGCCCGCGCAGGCGCAGCGGATCCTCGACGACAACGGCTGGGAGGAGCCGGCGTCGGAGATGGTCCTGGTGCAGCGGGAGGACGGCGTGTCCGAGGCCGCCGCGACCGCCGCGCTGACCGACCTGGTCGCGGTCCTCCAGCACACGCCGTCGGTGGAGAGCGTGCACAGCCCGCTGGACGGCGCGCCACTCGTGTCCGCCGACGGCCGGTCCGCCCTGGTGACCTTCGACGTCGCGGGCGACCCCGAGGACGCCGACGCGAGGATCGGTCCCATCCAGGGCGCGGTCGCCGCGGTTGCCGCCGAGCACGACGACGTCCGGGTGGAGCAGTTCGGGGGCACCAGCGCGGGGGTGGCGCTCGACGAGACCATCGCCGGCGACTTCCAGCGCGCGGAGCTGCTGTCGATCCCGATCACGCTGGCCGTGCTGCTGCTGACCTTCGGCGCCCTGGTGGCCGCGGTCCTCCCGCTGGTCTTCGCGCTCACGGCGTTCGTCGGGGCGCTCGGGCTGCTCAGCCTGACCAGCCAGATCTGGCACGTCGACCAGAGCGCACAGATCGTCATGCTGCTCATCGGGCTGGCCGTCGGCGTGGACTACTCGCTCTTCTACCTCAAGCGCGAACGCGAGGAACGCGCGCGGGGTCTCGGGTCGGTCGACGCCCTCGACGTCGCCGCGGCCACCTCCGGACGGTCGGTGCTGGTCTCCGGCATCACGGTGGTGGTGGCGATGGCCGGCATGTTCCTCACCGGCTTCTCGGTCTTCACCGGCATGGCCTCGGCCACGATCCTGGTCGTCGCCACGTCCGTGGTCGGCTCGCTGACCGTGCTCCCGGCGCTGATGAGCTGGCTGGGCGACCGGGTGGAGAAGGGGCGCCTGCCGTTCCTCCGCCGCCGCGAGGCCGGCCCCGGCCGGTTCTGGCCGCTGGTGCTCGGGGCGGTGCTGCGCCGGCCGCTGGTCGCCGTGGTGACCGCCGGGGCGGCGCTGGTCGCCCTCGCCGTGCCGGCGTTGTCGATGGACCTGCGCAGCGAGGGCATCGAGGACCTGCCGCGGGACCTCGCGGTCATGCAGACCTACGACCGGATCACCGCGGCCTTCCCCGGCGGCCCCGCGCCGGCCGAGGTCGTCATCGAGGCGGCCGACGTCACCGCTCCCGAGGTGCAGGGGGCGATCGCCGACCTCCGGGAACGGGCGCTGGCCACCGGGCGGATGAACGAGCCGGTCGGGGTGGAGACCAACGAGGCCGGCACGGTGGCGGTCGTCAGCGTGCCGCTGGTCGGCGACGGCGAGGAACAGGCCTCCCGCGACGCCCTCGCCACCCTGACCGAGGACGTCGTCCCGGCGACGGTCGGCGCGCTCGACGACGTCACCGTGGTCGTCTCCGGCAACACCGCGTACTCGGTGGCCTTCGACCAGCTCATGGCCGAGCGCACCCCGTGGGTCTTCGGGTTCGTGCTGCTGCTGGCCTTCGTGCTGCTGCTGGTGTCGTTCCGGTCGGTCGTCGTGGCCCTGACGGCGATCGTGCTCAACCTGCTCAGCGTGGCCGCCGCCTACGGCGCGCTGGTGCTGGTGTTCGAGGAGGGCTGGGGCGCCGGCCTCATCGGGCTCGACCGGACCGGGGGGATCGTGAACTGGATCCCGCTGTTCCTCTTCGTCATCCTCTTCGGGCTGTCGATGGACTACCACGTGTTCATCCTCAGCCGGGTCCGGGAGGGCTACGACCGCGGCGCGGACACCCGGGAGGCGATCACCCAGGGCATCACGAGGTCCGCGGGAGTGGTCACCAGCGCCGCGGTGATCATGGTGTTCGTCTTCCTCACCTTCGTGACGCTGTCGCTGACCAGCATGAAGCAGATCGGGCTCGGGCTGGCCATCGCGGTGCTGCTGGACGCCACCGTCGTCCGCGCGGTCCTGCTGCCGGCGGTCATGCGGCTGCTCGGGGACGCGAACTGGTACCTGCCCCGGTGGCTGCGCTGGCTGCCGACCCTGCGGCACGACGTCGACCCGCTCCCGGTGCCGGCTTCCGTACCCGCTCCTCGGGACCCCGAGGAGGAGCAGGCCCTGGCCCTCAGCAGGGACTGACCCGTCGCGCCGGGGCGCCGTCCGTGGCCGGACGGCGCCCCGGTGTGCGTCGGGTCAGGAGCGGGGGAGCGCCTGCGGCACCGGTGCGGTCCACGCGTGCAGGGGCGAGGGGATCGGCATGGAGTGCTGCGTGAGGTCGATGCCGTAGAGGAAGACGCTCATGTCCCGCTCGGCCTGCAGCAGCGGGTGGTCGGAGGTGCGGATGGTCTCCAGGAGCCGGGCCACCTCGCCGCGCACGTAGATGAGGTAGAGCTCGCCGATCCGGGTGCGTTGCACGAGGTGCACCTCCCGCCGGGAGCCGGTGAGCTCGTGGCGGACGTCGTCGAACCGGTCGATCGTCAGGCGGCGCTCGGCGATGCCGGCGGAGACCCCGGGCAGCAGCACGGTGGCGAAGGCCATGACCTCCGGGAACCCGTCCGCGGTGCCGGCGGCGGAGAACCGGCGCACCTCCACGGGGAGGGCGTCCCCGGGATCCCACGGATCCGTGCCGAGGGCGGCGGTGATGCGGGCGTGCACCCGTGCCGTCACCTCGTCGGTGGGCTGCGCCAGCCGGCGCGCCACGGTCCACGGGTCGCAGGCGCGGAGGTGGACCAGCAGGACGTCCGCCTCGTCGAGGTGCTGCAGCCAGAACGTCTGGGCCTCGGCGCCGGCCGCGAGCCGCTCGGCCGTCAGCACGTCCTGGTGCTCGCGCAGCAGCACGGCGAGCAGGTCGACGCGGTCCGGGTCGGGGCCCCGGCCGGGCAGGGGGACCGCGTACAGGACGTCGGTGGCGGAGGCCGGAGTGGCGGTGGGGAGGGGATCGGGGTCCGTCCGCGGGGCGGGCACCCAGCGCCGCCAGCGCGCGAAACCTGCCACGCCCACCAGACTACGGGCGGCCGGAGCGGTTGCGGATCCGCGCACCGTCGGCCGGAGCGTCACCGTCCGGGACCCGCGCGTGGTGGGCGGCACCGACGGCGCGCATCCGCGCCCCGACCGGTTCTCCCGCCGCTCCGGTCCCCAGATCGTGCGGGTCCTCCAGGCGCTGGGCGGAGACGGGCCGGCCGGTGCCCTCGTCGCGGGCGGCGCTGCCGGAGGTGTGGACGCCCGGTCCGACGGGAGCTGTTCCGGACCTCTCGTCCGGGACGAGGGCGGCGGCGTCGATCTCGCGGACGAACCCGGTCCCCTGGCAGGTGGTGCAGGCGCCGGCGCTGTCGAGGGCGAGGTCCTCGGCTGCCGGGAGATCGAGCACGACGCTGCACTCGGGGCAGGTCAGTCGTGCCCCGGTGGCGACTCCCACGTCGGGCTCCTGACGGTGCCCGCTGGGGCACCACACCTTCGAAGACCGGTCCGTGTCCCCGCACCTGCTGGACGCCGACCCACGGCTGACCCCGGTCATCGACCGGCTCGAGCAGGAACACCACGCCATCCACGACGTCCTCGAGGGCGTCGACCGCGCGCTGGTCGCCTTCGTCGCCACCGCCGACAGCACAGCCGGACTGCGCGCCGCCGTCGACCTGCTCAGCGACACCCTGCTCTATCACCTCGCCTACGGGGGGAACGCGACATCGTCTACCACGGCCCACCTGAGGAACGGGTGATCCCGTTCCCCTCCGAGAGGACCGGGCGACGAGCCCGGACGCGGCACGACAGACCCACCGGTCCGCTCCTGCACGGACGGCTCGGCGGGCTCGTCGCCCCGCTGTCCGGGGTGGGCCGCCGGTCGGGCACTACCCGCTCGGTGTGATGCGCGAGGGAGTCGTGTCGTCGGGGGACGGCAGGATCCCGTCGGCCCGGTGGGCGCGCAGCCGGGTGACCAGGACGGCGACCTGGGTGCGGCGTTGCAGGCCCAGTTTGGGCAGCAGGTTGCTGACGTAGTTCTTCACCGTCTTCTCCGCCAGACCCAGCCGGTTGCCGATCTGGCGGTTGGTGAGCCCGTCCCCGATCAGCTGCAGCACGGCACGCTCCCGCTCGGTGAGGTCGGCCAGCGGATCCGGCCGCCCGGCGCCGCCGTCGGCGTCGAGCACCGCGGTGACCTCGGGGGCGAACACGGTGCCGCCCGCCGCCACCCGGCGCACGGCCGCCCGCAGGGCCGGACCCCGCACGTGCTTGACCAGGTATCCCGACACCCCCGCCCGCACGGCTGCTGCCACCGTCTCCGGGTCGGCGTACTGGCTGAGCACCAGGCACCGCACCCCGGGGACGTCCGCGCGCAGCCGGGTGCAGGCCTCCGCCCCGGTGCCGTCGGGCAGGCGCATCCCCATCACGGCCACGTCCGGGCGCACGGCCCGGCCGCGGACCACCGCCTGGTCGACCGAGGCCGCCTCGGCGACGACGGCGAACCCGGCGTCGCCCTCGAGCACCTGGATCACGCCGCGGCGGACCACCTCCTGCTCGTCGAGCACGAGGACCCGTACGACGGCCGTCTCTGCCGGCACCGGAACCAGCTCCCCGGGGTCGAGGGGTGCGGCACGACGTCGTCGGCGTGCAGCCGGAACGCTATTCGGCCGCGCGGGAGTTCGGTACCCGCGCCGGCACCCTAGAGCCGGCGCTCCCCGAGCTGCGGTCGAGGGCCGGCCGACCGCAGGCGCTGCCCGCCGTCCGGGGGTCACCGGCGCGGCTGGGCCGGGAGCGGCTGGAGCACGCCAGCGCCACCGTCACGCTCACCGTCCACCGGCACGTGCACCCCGGCATGGGCCGGCAGGCCACTGACCGCTTCACCACCCTGCTGGAGGGCTGAGACCGGGCGATGGGTGTCGAACGGGCACCACGAGGGCCCCGGAGACCCGAACCTGACGCGCCCCGGGCTCTCGACCTGCCGGAACACCGGGGCGGTGCTGTGTCCGAGGGGGGCTCGGGCACCGCGAAGTGCGAGCCGTCCCACCGGCGTCTCCCACCGGGGGAGTGGAGCGCGGTGTGCGCGGCTTCGTGGTCATCGTCGGAACGCGGCGCGGCGCACGGACGAGATCGTCTGTCAGGCCGACGGCGGTGCAGCCACACGTGGGTGCACCTGCTCCCGACACCAGATGCCGTCAGTGCGCGCTGTCCGACGCTCGGCACGCTCGGACTCGCTGTCCGACGCTCGGCACGCTCGGACTCGCGGACCCAGTGCCGGTCCGACGACAGCCGCAGGCTCGTGCCGTTGGGCCGGCCGAACGCGGGCCGAAGCAAGCGCGAGCGTGTTGTCGTGGTCGCGCACGGTCCGGCCGGCGAGTTCCAGTGTCTCGACCCGCGCGGCCGGGGCGGTGAGCGATGCCTCGGCTCTCAGCGGGGCGACGTGATCGCCGACGCCCCAGTGCGGTCCGAACGCGAAGCCCAGGTGGGCAGACGCGTTGCGGGACGGGGCGAAGTGGTCGGGCTCGGTCCAGCGGCAGGGTCGTGGTCGGCCGTGGTCGGAACATCGAGATCACGCGCCGTCGAGGACGACGATCTCGGGCGACCTGGACGTCGGCCGTGGCAGTGTGTACGCGCTGGTCGGAGTGGGTGGCGAAGGCGCCGAGGACGACGGTCAGCCCGTGCGCAGTGGTGTCCACCCCGGCCGGAACGGGAAGCGGGACGACGAGCGGGGCCTGCCCGGCAGGATGCCGCCGCGGTCGGCGGTTGGTCATGCGCGGCGAACTCTCCCCGCCGCTCGGGCCTGCCCCGGCTGCGCGCGTGGTCACCCAACGGTCCGCGGGGAGCTGCGACCCGGACGAGACCGCCGGAGCGCGGAGCGGATGACCGGTGGTCGTGCCAGGTCGTCGGCCGCGGTCTCGCGCTGAGGTGGCCGGGCTTCGTACCATCTCGTCCAGGTGTGCCGGGAAGTCTGGTCGGCGGTTCCTCAGCCGACCCCGACCGCCGGAGTTGATGGCCGTGACCACGACCGCCTCCGGTGGGACGGGACCCGACCCCCGGGCCGTGGACGCCGTGGTGGCGCAGGTCGCCGCCGCGTCGGCCGGCGAGCACGGGATGCCGGCCGCGCTCCTGGACGGCTACCTGACCGCTCTCTGGGCGGTGGCGTGCACCGGTCGTCGGCTGAGCCGGGACGAGGAGGCGGCGTGCCGACGCCTCGGTGGAGAGGCAGCGGCCACCGGTCTGGCGCTGCCGGCCCTCGTGGACATCTACATGACGGCCTCCCGGCGCCTGTGGCCCCGTCTCCCGGACCTGGTGGCGGAGGTCCGGCGCAGACCGCTGCGGCCTCCTGAGTTGATCAGCATCGGCGAGGCGGTGTGGCGGGCCGCGGACACCGCTCTGGCAGCACTGGCCGCTGGGTACGTCGAGGCCCAGCGCCAGGTGGTGCGGCGCGAGGAGGCGTTCCGGCGGGAGTTCGTCGAGGACCTCCTCAGCGGTCACGCCGACGTCGGATCACTGGTGGAGCGTGCCGGACCGTTCGGGCTCACTCTGACCGCTCCACACTTCGTCGCGGTCGCGGCCACCGACCGGCCGGTCGACTCGGGGATGCAGCTGACCGGCGGGTTGACCGACGACGTCCGCTCCCGCTTCGGGGACCGCGGGCTGCTCACCGCCGCGAAGGACGGGCAGCTCGTGTGCGTGTTCTCGCTCCCCCCGAGGGCCGGTGGCCACCCTCCGGGGCCGGACTGGTACGACCTGGCGGAGCTGGTCGGTCGGGCCGCGGCCCGGCTGACCCGCCGCTCCGAGTGGCGGGTCGGGGTCGGCCGCGTCCACCCGGGCCCGGGAGGGGTCCGGCGCTCGTACCGCGAGGCGCTGGAGGCCATCGACCTGGCCGAGCGCTTGTCCCTCCCGCAGCGGGTCGCCCACGCCCGTGACCTGCTCGTCTACCGGGTCCTCGTCCGCGACGAGGCCGCGATGGCCGACCTCGTCGAGGCTGTCCTGGGCCCGCTGGCGACCGCGCGGGGCGGAGCGGAGCCGCTGCTCCGCACGGTGGAGGCCTGGTTCGCCAGCGGCGGCAACACGGCCGAGGCGGCGCGCCGACTGCACCTGAGCGTCCGTGCCGTCACCTACCGGTTGCAGCGGGTCGCGGAGCTCACCGGCCACACAGCAGGTGACGCGGAGCACCGGCTCGCCCTGCACGTCGCCGTGACCGGGGCCCGGCTGCTCGACTGGCCGCGTCGCCCGCTCGTCGCCGACTGACCCGCCGATTGCCGGGACCCGGCAATCGGCGGGTCCCAACTCGTCCGCAGGCGGGCGCTGCCGGCGAAGGGGACCGGTTCCTAGCCTCCTGGCCATGCGCTCCCGACCTGCCCTGTACCCGATCCCCGACGCTCCCGCGCCCGGCGACGCGGCGCTCGCAGCGCAGGTCGAGCCCGCCGATCCGCCCACCGGCGACGGTGTCGGACGTGAGGGCGACCTGACCGTGTACGTCGACACCGACCCGCGGCCTCCGGTGGTGTCCGTCGTCGGCGCCCTGGAGGGCCACGGTCACGCCCTCCTGGCGGCGGTGCTCGACCACGTGCGCGAGCAGGTAGGGCAACCGATCGTGGTTGACCTGCACGGTGTCTCCCGGACCGATCAGCGCGCCCTGACCCCGGTCCTCACGGCCGACGTGGTCCTCACGGACACCTCACCAGCGGTCGACGAGGTCCTGCTCGACCTCACCAGGCGCGCGCAGGCGGCAACCGGCCGGGTCGGGCGAGCCCGCCGACCGCCTGCCGGGGCCCGGCGGAGCGCCTCACCGACTCCCCGTCCTCACCGGAGGTAGGCGTGTTCTCACTGCTCTGGTTGCTCGTCGTCGGGCTGGTCGCCGGGCTGCTCGCCCGCGCCATCGTGCCCGGCAGGGACTCGATGGGATGGCCGGCCACGATCCTGCTGGGGGTCGCCGGGTCGGTCGTCGGCGGACTGCTGCTCGGCCTCCTCACCGGCGGGCTGCGCGACCGCGGCTTCGGTCCCGCCGGGCTCGTCGGCTCGGTGATCGGGGCGGTGATCGTGCTGGTCGTCCACAACCGGCTGGCCGCCCGCCGACGGATGCCCCCGGGGGCGTCCCGCGGCCGGCTGTGACCGCAGGCGCCGGCGTGTCCTCGGTCCCGCGCGCGGGGAGCGGCGCCGCGCGCCGGCTCCCCCGCTCCCTGTGGCCCCCGACCCTCCGGATCTGCCGCGGCGTGCTCCTCGTGGGAGCGGTCTGCTGCGCCCTCGTCGGGGCGCTGAGCGCACCTGCCTACGTCGTCCTGGCGGTGACGCCGGCCTTCGGGCTCCTCGTGGCCGGCCTGGTCGGCCTCATGGACCCGGCCTTTCCGAAGGCCCCGTCGGCCAAGCGCAGAGCGGTCCTCGCCGGAGCGGGAGCATCCCTCGTCGTGCCGTGCCTCGCCGGCCTGGCGCAGCTGGGCGACGCCGGAACGGTCGCCGGGCTCGTCCTGCTGTTCCTGAGCTGCCTCCTGGCCGAGGCCTGGATCACCCGGTCCCTCGGCTCCGCCGGCCGGGACGACGAGGCGGAGGTGGACGTCGAGGAGCTGCAGCGGCTCCTGCGTGCCCTGCCGACCTCGGTGCTGGTGCGGGAATGGCGGTCGACCGGCGAACTCGTCCGGACGGCCGCGGACCCGGACCGCCGGGCCCGGAGCCTCCTGGTGCGCACCGTCCTGCTCGAGGAGATGACGCGCCGGGATCCGGCGGGAGTGGCCCGGTGGCTGCGAACCGGCGACGACGACGCTCCCGAGCAGTACCTGAGCGGCGACCGGGACACCGCCCCGTGAGGGCCCGGACCGGTCGGGTCCCCGCGCTCCGGCTCACCGCCGGGTGCCGGCGGTGGCGGGATGCCACCGCTGCGCCCGCCGGGCCCTGACCGGCCGAGCCGACCCAGGCCCGGACGGCCTGGCCCGGTACCTCCGAGGGCAGGTGTGCCGGGAAGTCCGGTCGGCGAGCTCGCCGCCGACCCCACCGCCTCTCCGGAGTTGATCTCGTGTCCGCCCCTGCCCCCACCTCGTTCCGGCTGTTCGACCGCGGCTCGTGGCCCGAGACCCGCCGCATCGCCGGCATCCTGCGCAAGGAGACCGTCGGCGGCATCCTGC
Organism: Geodermatophilus sp. SYSU D00867; assembly: GCF_054050315.1. Lineage (NCBI taxonomy): Bacteria > Bacillati > Actinomycetota > Actinomycetes > Geodermatophilales > Geodermatophilaceae > Geodermatophilus > Geodermatophilus sp. SYSU D00867. The sequence continues at coordinate 18,581 of NZ_JBJGZC010000022.1, forward strand.
TCATCAGCGGCGCCGTCCTCGCTCTGGCCTGGGCCAACAGCCCCTGGTCGGCGGCCTACGAGACGCTGCGCGACACCCGGGTCGGCCCGGCCGCCCTGCACCTGGACCTCACGTTGGGCACCTGGGCCGCCGACGGGCTGCTGGCGGTCTTCTTCTTCGTCGCCGGGCTGGAGCTCAAGCGCGAGTTCGTCGCCGGCGACCTGCGCGACCCGCGCCGGGCCGCGCTGCCGGTCGCCGCCGCGCTCGGCGGCATGGCCGTGCCGGCGCTGCTGTACTGGGCGATCAACGCCGGCGCCGGCGGCGGGGCGCTGGCCGGGTGGGCGATCCCGACCGCCACCGACATCGCCTTCGCGCTCGCCGTCCTCGCCGTGATCAGCACGCACCTGCCCGCGGCGCTGCGCACCTTCCTGCTCACCCTCGCCGTCGTCGACGACCTGCTGGCGATCACGATCATCGCGATCTTCTACACCTCCGCGCTGGCGGTCGCGCCGCTGCTGCTGGCCCTGATCCCGCTGACCGTCTTCGGAGTCCTGGTGCAGAAGCGGATCCGCTCGTGGTGGCTGCTGTTGCCGCTGGCCGTCGTGACCTGGGTGCTGGTGCACGAGTCCGGGGTGCACGCCACCGTCGCCGGCGTGCTGCTGGCGTTCACCGTGCCGGTGGTGCGCAGCCAGGCCGCCGGCGGACCGGACGCCGGCCCCGGGTTGGCCGAGCACTTCGAGCACCGGTTCCGCCCGCTCTCGGCCGGCGTCGCCGTGCCGGTGTTCGCGTTCTTCTCCGCCGGGGTCACCGTCGGCGGGCTGTCCGGGCTGGGCGCGGCGCTCACCGACAGCGTCGCGGTCGGCATCGTCGTCGGCCTGGTCGTCGGCAAGGTGGTCGGCATCACCGGGGCCACCTGGCTGGTCGCCCGGTTCACCCGCGCCGAGCTCGACCGCGACCTCGGCTGGCCCGACGTCGTCGGGCTGTCGCTGCTGGCCGGCATCGGGTTCACCGTCTCGCTGCTGATCGGCGAGCTGGCCTTCGGCGCCGACACGCTCCGCGACGAGCACGTCAAGGTGGGCGTGCTGGCCGGCACCCTGCTCGCGGCGCTGCTGGCCACCGTGCTGCTCCGGCTGCGCGACCGCCGCTACCGGCGCATCGCCGAGGCCGAGACGCGGGACGTGGACGCCGACGGTGTCCCGGACGTCCACCAGTCCGGCCGGCGAGGATGAGCCCGCCCCGCGGCGACGCCGTGGGGCTCGGCGACGACGTCCGCCCCGACCGACACCGGCGCTGGACCCGCGTACGGCAGCTGCCACCACGCCCGATGCCGCAACCGACCGCCAGCAGGACGCCCATGACCGGGATGGGCCAGAGCGCACTGGCAGACGGGCGGCGACCACGCGGATCGCTCGGTTGCCGCCTCCTCGGCCGCCCACAGGGCAGTCCTTCCGGCACGTCGGGCACGGACGGTCCGAGGGTCCCGCAGTGAGACGCTCCGTGCCTGCGCACGCCGGCCGGGGAGTGCGGTTGCGCTGCTCCGGGCCGGCGACCTCCGTCCTCGTCCGGCCGGAGGGAGCGCCGAGCCTGGATGGGCTGGACGTCGCTCCTCCGGGGAAGCCGGCCTCACCGGACGGCAGCTGCCGTGCGGTGAGGCGGTGCCCGCCGGGCCGGACCAGCGGTACGGCGTCGCGCGTGCCGGCCCGCGGGCGAGCTCCGACACGGCCGGGCGGCGCACGGGATCCGGACGACGGCGGGCAGCGTGGATCGACGAGGTGGCGGTCCACGCCACGGCGGGGGAGGGACCGTTGCCGGGACGGGGTCTTACCGACTGCCTTCCGCGGCGATGAGCTCGGCGACGTCTTCGGGCATCTGCGAGCAGTCGTCGTCGGTGTCCGGCTGGTCCTGGGCGAGCCCCTCGACGCCGGCGTCCTCGACCGGCTGGAAGCCCTTCTCGGCGATGTGCCGCGGCACCCGGTTCTGCGCGTTGACGACGTGCGAGCGCGACAGCCAGCCGAGGCCGTCGTCCACGTCGAAGTCGAGCCCGCCGCCGGGCGCTCGCTGGACGTGTCCCGGAGACGGCAGGAGCCCGACCAGCTGGACGGCCTGATCGACGGACAGCGTGGACGGAGGGGTGTCGAAGTAGTACCAGCTGGCCGAGCAGATGCCGTAGACCTGCGGACCGAGCTGGGCGTGGTTGACGTACAGCTCGAGCATGCGGCGGTCGTCGAGGACCAGCGCCAGCTCCATCGACAGGCCGGCCTCGACGGCCTTGCGCCAGGCGCTCATCTCCTGGTTCAGGAAGAGGTTCTTGGCCACCTGTTGCGGGATCGTCGACCCGGACGGGTCCTCCTCCCCGCGCAGGTGCGCTTCGGCGCGGCCGGACAGCTCGTCCCAGGTGAAGGCACCGTCGCGGTAGGGGAGCGGCTGGTCCTCGTGCGCGATGACGGCGGCGAGGAAGTTGCGCGACACGTGCTCGACCGGCACCGACTGCTGGACGGCGCCCTGGTCGTTGGCCAGCATGAACGCCGTCGTCGGCGGGTCGATCCAGCGCAGTGACACCAGGACCAGCGCCTGGAGCAGGAAGGCGATCACCAGGATGCGGGCGGTGCGGCGGCGCAGGCGACGACGCCGTTCGCGCTTCGGGTCCTCCCGGGGTGGGACCTCGTCCGCTGCCGGCCGGGTGCCCGGCCGACGGCGCTGGTGCGGAGGCGTGGTCCCCGGACCGGGCGGCGGTGGCGGCGGCCACGGTCGGGACCGAGGAGGGGGCGCAGCCCACGGGTCGGACGGCGGAGGTCCTGGCCACGGATCGCCGTACCGCGCGAGCGGGTCGTCGGCCACCGGCCGCGACGTGCGCCGGGAGGACTCCCGGTCGGTCCGCTGCTGCTCGTCCGGCACGTCAGCCGGCGGGCGACGGCGGCGCGGCGCGAAGGGCATGAGGTGTCGTCCTCCTGTGACCCGCTGACCGGATCCCCAGGTTACCGGGGATCAGCGGCGAGCCGATCGTCCGACGGGTGAGCGCGCGCAGGCGCCCGTTCCCGGCCGCCTCGGTCGAACTGGCTGCCCGTGTCGGCGGTCCGCCTCCGGTCCGGGCTCCACGCCACGTCGGCGTCCGACACGTCGGTCCGGGAGCGTCCCGTCGTCCCGCTCGTCGCGGTCCCACTGCTGCGGGCGGGCACGGGCGCGCTCACGGTCCCACCTGTCGACCGTCGGTTCCCGGTGGTGCGGTCCGCGGAGTGCGCGGACCCAGGTGCCGCACTGCTCGACGGCGGACCGGGCAGCGGCCCGTCACTGGGGCATCCCAGGCCCGAACACGGAGACGCCCCGGGTTCCTGACCTGCAGGAACACCGGAGCGGTGCGGTGTCCGAGGGGGGACTTGAACCCCCACGCCCGATAAAGGGCACTAGCACCTCAAGCTAGCGCGTCTGCCATTCCGCCACCCGGACGAGTGCGGGGCCAAGACTACCCGACGCACTCCGCAGCCCGGCACGGGTACCCCGCCGTGTCGCATCGCCCGGTCGTCCGTGCCCGTCGGAGGCCGGGGCGGGCCCGTAGTGTCGCCGGGGTGGAGAACCGAGGTCCCGTCCAGGCCCAGGCCGAGGTCGCCGAGCTGCTCGGCGAGCTGATCCGGATCGACACGACCAACACCGGCGACACCGCCACCAGCGCCGGCGAGCGGACGGCCGCCGAGTGGGTCGCCGGCAAGCTGGACGAGGTCGGCATCGCCTCGCAGGTCCTGGAGTCCGAGCGGGGGAGGGCCAGCCTCGTCGCCCGTGTCCCCGGCGCCGACCGCAGCCGTCCCGCCCTGCTGGTGCACGGGCACCTCGACGTCGTCCCCGCGGACCCCGCCGAGTGGAGCGTGCACCCGTTCTCCGGCGAGGAGCGCGACGGCTACGTGTGGGGCCGCGGCGCGGTCGACATGAAGGACATGGACGCGATGGTCCTGGCGCTGGTGCGCGAGTGGGCCCGCACCGGCGTGCAGCCGCCGCGCGACGTCGTCCTCGCCTTCGTCGCCGACGAGGAGGCCGGCGGCAGGCTCGGCGCGCGCTGGCTGGTCGACGAGCACCCGGACCTGTTCGCCGACTGCTCCGAGGCGATCAGCGAGGTCGGCGGCTTCTCCATCACCGTCCGCGACGACCTGCGCCTCTACCTGGTCCAGACGGCGGAGAAGGGCCTGGCGTGGATGCGCCTGACCGCCGGCGGCCGGCCCGGGCACGGCTCGTTCGTCCACGACGACAACGCCGTCACCCGGCTGTGCCAGGCCGTCGCCCGGCTGGGCTCGACCCGGCTGCCCACCGTGCTCACCCCGCCGATGCGCCAGTTCCTCGCCGCGGTCGAGGAGGCCTACGGCATCGAGATCGACCCGGACGAGCCGGAGGAGGCGCTGGCCCGGCTGGGCGGCATCAGCCGGATGATCGGCGCGGCGCTGCGCAACACCGCCAACCCCACGATGCTCGACGCCGGCTACAAGACCAACGTCATCCCCGGGACGGCGAGCGCCACCGTCGACGGCCGCTTCCTGCACGGCCAGGAGGAGGAGTTCGAGCGCCAGCTGGCCTCCCTGGTCGGCGAGGGCGTCCAGCGCGAGTGGATCGTCCACGACCAGGCCGTGGAGACGACGTTCGACGGCCCGCTGGTCGACATGATGGTCGAGGCGCTGAAGGCCGAGGACGACGGTGCGCGGCCGGTGCCGTTCACGATGAGCGGCGGCACCGACGCCAAGAGCTTCGAGCGCCTGGGCATGCGCTGCTTCGGCTTCTCGCCGCTGCGGCTGCCCGCCGACCTCGACTTCGCCTCGCTGTTCCACGGCATCGACGAGCGGGTGCCGGTGGAGTCGCTGCGCTTCGGCGTCCGGGTGCTCGACCGCTTCCTGCGCGGCGTCTGAGCGCGGTTCAGCGGGCGGCCCGCAGCGCCTCGAGCGCCGCGGCCACCGCGGGCACCCGCCGGGCGTCGGGGCGGACGAGGGTCTCGACCACCCGCCCGTCGACGTCGGGCAGGTCGACGGCGGCCACGCCCGGCTGCGCGCTGATCGCCAGCGCCCACGCCGGCAGCAGCGCCACCCCGAGCCCGCGGGCGACCAGCCGCTGCACGACGACGTGGTCGTCGGTGGCGAACCGGACGTCGGGGGAGAACCCGGCGCGCCGCGCGCAGCGCAGCAGGTGCCGGCGGCAGCGGGGGCAGCCGGCGATCCACGGCTCCTCGCGCAGGTCGGCCAGCAGGGCGGGCGCCGGCCGGCCGGCGGGCACGACCGCCTGCACCGCGTGGCGGGACAGCGGCTCGCGCAGCAGGTCGCCGGGGACGTCCTCCCCGTCGTCCTCGTGCCGGAAGACCACGGCCAGGTCGGCGGCGCCCTCGCGCACCGCCGCCTCGGCCTCCGGCGGCTCCAGCTCGGTGAAGTGGACCTCCAGGGCCGGCGCCCGGTCCCGGAGCGCGGCCAGCGCCGGCGGGACCAGCACCGCGGCGGCGGTCGGGAAGGCCGCGATCCGGACGACGCCGGTGGCCAGCCCGGTCAGCGCGGCCACGTCCTGCTCGGCCGCGGCCAGCCGGTCGGCGATCGCCTCCGCGTGGCGCAGCAGCCGCCGGCCGGCCTCGGTGAGCGCCACCCCGCGCCCCTCCCGCACCACCAGCGGGGTCCCGGTCTCGGCCTCCAGCCGCCGGACCTGCTGGCTCACCGCCGGCTGGGTCCAGCCCAGGGCGCGGGCGGCGCCGGCGAGCGAACCGGCGTGCGCCACCTCGCGGAAGACCAGCAGCCGGCGGGAGTCCACGCCGACATGAAAGCAGCGCTTGGGTCGACCGGTCGACCCCGCGACCTGGTCGGGGAGCTCGGCGCCGGGGAGCCTGACCGCATGAGGACGATCGGACTGCTGGGCGGCATGAGCTGGGAGTCGACCGCGCTGTACTACCGGGTGACCAACGAGGCGGTCCGCGACCGGCTCGGCGGGCTGGCCAGCGCCTCGCTGCTGGTGCGCAGCCTCGACTTCCGCGCCGTGCGCGCCTGCCAGGTGGAGGACCGGTGGGACGACGCCGCGGCCCTGCTCGCCGCCGAGGCGCGGGCGCTGGAGGACGCCGGCGCCGACCTCGTGCTGCTGTGCACGAACTACATGCACAAGGTGGCCCCGGCGGTGGAGGCCGCCCTGACGGTGCCGTTCCTGCACATCGCCGACGCGGTGGCCGCGGCCGCGCCCGGGCCGGTGGTCGGCCTGCTCGGCGCCGCCGGCACGGTGCGCGAGCCGTTCTACCGGGACCGCCTGGCGGCACGGGGGCTGACGGTGCTCACCCCGCCGGACGACGACGTCGCGCGCGTCGACGCCGCGATCTTCGGCGAGCTGTGCCGTGGCGTGCTCTCCGACGGCACCCGCGCCGGGCTGCGCGCCGTGGTGGCCCGGCTCGCCGAGCGCGGGGCGCAGGCGGTGGCGCTGGGCTGCACCGAGCTCGAGCTGCTGCTGGGCCCGGACGACTCCGCGGTGCCCCTCCTGCCCTCGGCCCGGCTGCACGCGACCGCCGCCGTCGACCTCGCGCTCGGCGTCCCGGCCGCCGTGGTGTGATGCCGGGGTGACCTCTCCCACACCTCCCGGCCCCGGTTCCGTCGCGCTGATCACCGGAGGGACCGGCGGCTTCGGCCGCGCCCTCACGCAGAAGCTGCGCGAGCGGGACGTCACCGTCGTCGCCGCCGACCTCGACTCCGAGCGCAACCGGTCGGTGGCCGAGGAGCTCGGCGCGCACTTCGTCGCCCTCGACGTCACCGACCGCGCCGCCAACGAGGCCGTCGTCGCGCAGGTGGAGGCCGAGCACGGCCGGCTCGACGCCGCCTACCTCAACGCCGGCATCTCCGCCGCCAAGAGCGACGACGCCCTCGACCTCGACGAGTTCATGCGCGTGGTCGACATCGACCTGTTCGGCGTCGTCTACGGCGTGCAGGCCGCGCGCCCGGCGATCAAGCGGGCCGGCGGCGGGGCGATCGTGGTGACGGCGTCGCTGGCGGGCCTGTCGCCGATGCCCACCGACCCCGGCTACAGCGTGGCCAAGGGCGGCGCGATCGCGTTCGTCCGGTCGATGGCGCCGCGGCTGACCCGCGACGGCATCACCATCACCGCGATCTGCCCCGGCTTCGCCGACACCGCGATCATCGACCGCATCCGCCACGAGTTCGAGGCCGCGGACTTCCCGGTCATCCCCGCCGCCGAGGTCGCCGACGCGATGGTCATGGCCTGGACGTCGGGCGAGCCCGGCGCCGCGTACGTCATCCAGCCCGGCGTCGGCACGGTGCCCTACAAGTTCAAGGGCGTGCCGAGCGCGAAGACCGCGACCGGTGAGACCGCCGTCGTCCCGGAGGCGCTGCGGCCGCCGTCCATGCTCTGACCGCTCCTGCCGGGGCCGGTGACCGCCGTTCCCCGGCCTCTGGCAGGGTCGGCGCATGCGTGCATGGCGGGTACACGAGCTCGGCGACCCCTCGGAGGTCATGCGGCTGGAGGACGTCGAGGAGCCGACCCCGGCCGAGGGCCAGATCAAGGTCCGGGTCCGCGCGGCGGCGCTGAACTTCCCCGACGTCCTCATGGCGCAGGGGAGGTACCAGGAGCGCCCGCCGCTGCCCTACACGCCCGGCATGGAGCTGTGCGGGGAGACCGAGGACGGCCGGCGGGTGATCGGCCCGCCGGCCGGCGGCCCCGGCGCCTTCGCCGAGTACGCGCTGATGGACGCCCGCGACGCCTGGCCGGTGCCGGACAGCCTGTCCGACGAGAAGGCCGCGGCGCTGTGGATCACCTACCAGACCGGCCACGTCGGCCTGCACCGCCGGGCACACCTGCGGGCGGGGGAGTGGCTGCTGGTGCACGCCGGCGCGGGCGGCGTCGGGTCGGCGGCGATCCAGCTCGGCAAGGCCGCCGGCGCCAGGGTCATCGCCACCGCCGGCGGCCCGCACAAGGTCGAGGTGTGCCGCGAGCTCGGCGCCGACCACGTCGTCGACTACACGGCCGAGGACTTCGTCCCCGTCGTCAAGGAGCTCACCGGCGGCGAGGGTGCCGACGTCGTCTACGACCCGGTCGGCGGCGACGTGTTCGACAGGTCACGGAGGTGCATCGCCTTCGAGGGCCGGCTGGTCGTCGTCGGGTTCACCAGCGGGCGGATCCCCGAGGCGCCCGCCAACCACGCGCTGGTCAAGAACTACAGCGTCGTCGGCCTGCACTGGGGCCTGTACAAGAAGAAGGACCCGGCCGTGATCGGGCAGACCCACGACGAGCTGGTCCGGCTGGTCACCGCGGGCGCGATCGACCCGCTCGTCGGCCAGGTCCTGCCGCTGGACCGGGCGCCGCAGGCGCTGGCCGCGCTGGCCGACCGCGGCACCGTCGGCAAGGTCGTGCTCGTCCCCTGACCGGCCGCGCCGGGCGGCCGTGGACCGCCCGGCGCACCGGGGTCAGGCGTGGCGGAAGGCCGCCCGCTCCCGCCGCCGGAACGGGCGCCGCAGGGCGAGGCGCCAGACGGCCACGAGGGCCCGGCCGCGCTCCTGCCGCTCCAGGGCGGCCACGCCCTCCGGGGGCATCTCGTGCAGGACCCAGGCGACCAGTTCCAGCAGCCGCGGGGTGGTGTACGCGGTGTCGAAGAACCGGGCGCCGACCCACTCCCAGTCGGCCGGCTGCAGGTGGTCCTGCAGCACCCGCATGCCGTCGCGCTCCTCGTGGGCCAGGTGCCGGTCGACGTGGACGCGGAGGGCCGCGACGGCCGCGGCCAGCGCCTCCCGCGCGGGCCCGTCGGCCACGCCCGCCAGCCGCGCGAAGCCGTGCGAGCACTCCCCGAGCAGCGGGTCGATCGCCGCGTGCTCCGCCGCCATCGCCTCCAGGATCGCCCGGCCCTCCGCGTCCCCGGCCGCGGCCGCCCGCTCGAGCAGCAGGGGCCACAGCCCCGCGTCCTCCCCGGTGTGGTGGTGGTGGAGGACCGAGGCGAAGTAGTCCCAGCGCCGGCGCAGCAGCTCCCACGTCCGGCGGTCCTCGAGCGGCGTGCGCTCGACCGCGCGGCCGAAGGCGGCGAGGTCACGGCGGAAGCCGTGGTGCATCACCCACATGAGGGTGAGGTCGACCGGGCCGTCCGGCGCGTCGGCCTGGCCGGGGAGGCGGAGCCGGCCGGGGGCGGGTCGCTGCGGGGCCAGGGTGGTGGTGGACATGGCGTCGGTGGTGGTGGACATGGCGTCCTCCGGTGGGTGAGGGGTCAGGCCGGCGTCCGCCGGTCGTCGGAGGTGCCGGTCCCGGCGCTGCGCTCGATCTCGTCGACCAGCGGGGAGCCGGCGGCCTCGGCGCGGATCCGGGCGCCGAGCGACCGGGCGCCGCGCCGGTAGCGGGGATCGGCGAGCAGCCGCCGCACGGCGGCCGCGATCCGGTCGGGTGAGGCGCCCGGCCGGAGGCCCAGGGCCGCACCGTGCCGCCGGGCCCGGACCACGTTGTCCCGCTGGTCGCGGCCCATGGGCAGGCACAGCGCGGGGACGCCGGCCGCGAGGGCCTTCAGCAGCGTCCCGTGCCCGGCGTGGGTGACGACGACGTCGGCGGCCGCGAACAGCGGGGCGTGTGCCGCCGAGCGCACCACCACGACACCGCCGGTCCGCGGGACGCACGCGGGGTCCACCATCGGGCCGGTGGTGACGACGGCGCGCACCGGCAGGCGGCCGAGGGCGACCCCGACGCGGCGCAGCACGTCCTCCTGGGCCTGGTAGGTGCTGGAGAACCCCACGACCACCAGCGGCCCGTCCCCGGGCGGCGGCTCGACCGGCGCCGCCCAGACCGGGTCGTCGAGCACCGGCCCGACGTGCCGCACGTTCGGCGGCAGCCGCGCGGGCAGGTCGAAGGCCGCGGAGGTGAGCACGAGGACCCGCGCGGCGCGGTCCCACTGCTCCCACACGTCGCGCAGCGGGGCGAGGCCGAGCCCGGCGCGGGCGGCGTCGAGGTCGGGGAGGCCCCGGTCCCACGCGCGCCGGACCAGGGGGTGCAGCGACCGGTCGCGCGCCCGGCCCAGGGGCCCGCGCGCCGGGGGCAGGCCCGACCCGAACGGCGGCAGGTCCGGCGTGGGCCGGTTGTAGGCGTTGGGGCAGAGCGCCACGGACGGGGTCCCCGAGGCCTCCGCGGCCACCAGCGCGCCCATGAGCACCCCGCTGGCCACGAGCACGTCGGCGGGCCGCGCCGCCAGCGCCGCCCGGACCTCGGCGGCGTAGGCGGCGGCGGGGCCGGTGACGACCCGGGTGAGCAGCCGGTCGAGCACCTGCAGCGGCGTCCGGCAGGCCGTGTCGTCGACCAGGTCCCGGTCGGCCGCGGACCGGCGGTGCGGCGCCTGCCGCCAGGGGTGGAACGCGGCGCCGGCCGCGCGGACCTCGGGCTCCAGCGTGGGATCGCCCAGGACGCTGACCGAGTGGCCCCGGGACACCAGCCGCCGGACGACCCCCACCTCTGCCGGCACGGTGCCGCCGCCGTCCCACAGCGCGACCTGGACGTGCACGGCACGCCTCCTCAGGACGGGGCCGTCGCGAGGGCGGCCCGGAGCAGGTGGGTGAGGACCGCCGTGGTCTCGGCGCGGGAGTGACCGAGGTCGCGGCGCAGGAGCTTCCACGTGTGGACGTCGGTGACCGCGTAGAGCGCGGCCAGGGCGCGGCGGCGCGCCCGCGGCTCGTCCGGCAGGTCCGCGGCGAAGGCCTGCTCGAGCAGCGCGCGGTGGTGGGCGCGGGCGCGCGCGACCGCCTCGGCGAGGTCGGCGATGCGCTCGGCCACCGCCTCGAGGCGGACGTTGGCGTCGCCGAGCGCCTCGTACTGGCGCATCAGCCCGCGGACGAACCCGGGGACGTCCCCGGGGACCACCCGGCCGCGCAGCGCCTCGACCTCGGGCCGCAGCACCTCGGCGACGGCGAGGAACAACCCCTCCTTGGACCGGAAGTGGTTGAGCAGCGTCTGCTGGGTCACGCCCGCGGTCGCGGCGACCTCGGCGATGCGGACCTCGTCGTAGGGCCGGTCCACGAAGCGGTCGCGGGCCACGGCGAGGACGCGCTCCCGGGTGCGCTCGACGGCTCCCGCCCGCGCCCCCGACGTGCCCTGCGTCACAGGCAGAGCGTGGCCCTCGTTTGACCTGTGGTCAAGCGAGTTCTTGACGTCGACTCAAACGGGAGTCGGCGTCAGGTGACCGGCATCGGCAGGTAGGACAGCCGCGCGCGGCGCCGCAGGACGACCTTGCGGGTGCCGTCCGCGTGCAGCTGGAGGCGGGCCAGCTCCCACCCGCCGACGTCGGATTGGAGGCTCAACATGGTCGCCGCTGCGGAACGGGACGTGCCCGGGGGGATCCGCAGCGGCGCGTACTCCCAGTCGGCGGCGTTCACCCGCCCGATGTTGCCACGGTGGACACCTGCCGGTCACCCGGGCGCCGGTCCCCGGACTGCCGCCGCGGGGGACGGGCGGCAGGATGGACGGCGACCCGATCCGCACCCGAGGGAGGACGACGTGACCGATCCCGGTTCCGCCACCGACGCCGACCGCGCCGAGCAGGAGGCCCTCCTCGAGCCCGTGGCCCCCGCCGGGGCCGGCGACGCGGGACCGGTCGGCGACCTCGACGCCAACGAGGCCGACGCGCTGGAGCAGCAGCTGTCGACCGCGCCGGGCTCGGCCGGCCCGCTGCGCCCGGTCGGCGACGTCGACGCCAACGAGGCCGACGTGCTGGAGCAGGAGGCGGACGTCCCCTTCGACGACGACGACCGCACCGCCTGACCGGGGGATCGTCAGGGGGGCGAGCGGACCCCCGGCACCGCGGTCGGGGTGACTCCGCCCACCGGCGACGTCGCCCGCGGCTGACGCGGCTGCTGGTGCAGGCCCGCGTCCGGCCGCGGGTCCTGCCGCGCGACCCCGCGCGGCTCGACGGCGGGCTGCGCGACCACGGGGACGCCGTCCCGCCGTCCCCGCCGACCTCACCGGCCGCGACGCCGTCCTGCGCGCCCCCGGGGGCGCCGCCGCCCTGGACCGGGTCTGCCCGCCCGCCGGCGCCGGCGACCCGGCCGCCGCGGCCGCAGCGCTCGGGGAGGCTCAGGCGCCGTCGAGCCCCGGGTAGTCCGCCCCGGGCGCCTCGGCGGGCGGCCGCAGCAGGGTCACCGTGGCCCACCCCTCCCGCAGCAGGGCGTCGTCGGTGCCCGGGGCCGGCCCGTCGGGGCTCTCGCGGAAGGTGAGCGCCACGAAGTCCGCGCCGGTCTCGCCGACCTCGACCTGCACCGCGCCGAAGGGCGCCAGCCGGGCCGGGCGCAGCCCGCGCAGCCGCTCCGGCGGGACGTCGGGGACGTTGACGTTGACCACCACCGGCCCCGGCGCGAGCCCGAGGGTCCACCGCAGCGCCCGGCGGGTGACCTCCTCGGCGGTGGCCCACGCGTGCTCCGCGGCCGGGTCGGCGCTGCCGGCCAGCGACACCGCCAGGCCGGGGAGCCCGTGCAGGGTGCCGGTCAGCGCGGCGCCCACGGTGCCCGAGTGCAGCACCGCCGTCCCGGTGTTGGGGCCCCGGTTGACGCCGGAGAGCACGACGTCCGGCCGCGGCCCGAACGCGCCGCGCGCCCCGGCGAAGGCGATGAGCGCGGGGGAGGCCCCGACGGCGAGGGCGCGGACGGCGCCCACGCCGGGCAGCCGGCGCTCCCGGACCGCCAGCCGGTTGCCGTGCAGCAGCGCGGTCATCGACGCGCTGGACCCGCTGTGGTCCTGGTCGGGCGCGGCCAGCGTCACCTCCAGGCCCGCCTCCGCCGCCACGCGGGCCAGCAGGTGCACCCCCGGGCTGTCGATCCCGTCGTCGTTGGTCACCAGCGCGTGCACGCGGCCCCCTCCCGGTCCGGACGGCGCCCCCGTGCCCCGCGGGAGCGCCGCGCACACGCGTCCCCGTCCGGGACGGCCGCGCCCCGGGGCGGGCGGACGCCCGGCATGCTCGCCGGGTGCCCCTCGTGCTGGTGTTCCTGCTCCTCGTCGCGCTCGTGCTGCCGCTGCTGGCCTGGTCGCTCGCCGGCCGCCGGTTCTGGGCGGACCTGCGCGGCCCGGGCACCCGCGACCTGCGCGCCGAGGTGGTCGCCCGGCACGGGCTCAGCGGCGCCGAGGCCGACACCGTGCAGACGGCGGTGACCCGCGGCCGGCCGGTCGACGACGCGCGGCTGCGGCCGGCGGCCGCGGACTGGGCCGGCACCACGCTGACCGTCCTCGACGGGCAGCACGCCGCGCACGCCGGTCGCGACCGCGCGGCCTCCGTCGTCCTCGGCCTGGCCGGGCTGTGCCTGCTGGCCGCGGTGGTGCTGGCCGTCGTCCTCGACGCCGGCGCGGTGGTCCACCTGCTGGTGCTGCTCGCCGCCGGGGCGGTCGCCAACCTGGCGCTGCTCCCGGCGACGGTCCGGCGCAACCTGCGGCGGGCGCGCGCCGCCAACGGGGGATGACGCCCGCTTCCCTCCGCCGGTGGGTGTGGTTAGGCTTCCCTTACCGTCGTCTCGAGGGGGAGCCATGACCACCTGCCCGGGTTCTCCGGCGCTCTCCGTCGCCGGCGCCCCCGAACGGGCCCGCACCGCCGCGACCCGCCGCGCCGCGGCGCTGTGCGTCGCCGGCCGCGAGCCGAGCCGTCCCCTCGCGCACGCCACCACCGCCGCCGGGCAGGTGCTCGTGCTGGTCCCCGCCGACGGCGAGGTCACCGCCGCCCTCGACGGCGCGCCGGACCGGGAGGTCTCGGCCCTGCTCATGGTCAGCGACCGCGCGCCGGTGCCGCTGCGCGACCCGGTGCGGGCGACCCTGTGGCTGGCCGGCTGGCTGACCCCGGTGCCCGAGGTCGACCGGCGGGCGGCCGCGGTCGCCTTCGCCGAGGTCCGGCCCGAGGGCGCGCTGCTCGACGTCGGGACGTCGGCCACGCTGCTGCGCCTGGACCTCGCCGAGGTCGTGCTGCGCGAGGGCGACGCCTGCACCGAGGTCTCGCCGGGCGGGTTCGCCGCCGCCCGCCCCGACCCGCTCGCCGCCGTCGAGGCGCGGATGCTGCAGCACCTCGACCGCGACCACCCCGACGTGCTCGCCGTCCTGCGCAGCCGCGTGCCGGCCGGGCCGGGGGAGACCGTGCGCCCGCTGGGCATCGACCGGTTCGGCTACCGGCTGCGGGTGGAGCGGCCGGGCGGGCACCGCGACGTCCGGGTGCCGTTCCCGCGGCCGCTGACCTGCCCCGGCCAGCTGCGCGCGGCGACGTCCCAGCTGCTGTGCGCCCTCCGCGCCGGCCTCACCCGCCGCGACTAGCACGCTCTCGCGCGGCAGGCGGCGCTCAGGCGTCCAGGTTCTCGCGCAGCAGCCGGGCCAGGCGGGTGCGCCGCGGGCGGACGTCGACCTCCCGCACCGCCCGCGCCAGCGCCGCGCCGGACGCGTGCACGATCGACAGGTGCTGTTGCGCGCGGGTGAGCGCGGTGTAGACCAGCGGCCGCGACAGCATCCCGCCCGCCTCCGGCGGCAGCACCACGACGACGCCCGGCCACTCCGACCCCTGCGCCCGGTGCACGGTGATCGCCCACCCGTGCCGCAGGTCGGGCAGCGCGTCCCCGGTCACCGTCACCGGGCCCGAGGAGAAGTCGACGGTCAGCGAGCCCTCGCCGGTGCCGGTGACCACGCCGACCTCCCCGTTGGCGAACCCGATCGGCTCGAGGTCGAGGTGGTTGGCGGTGGCCACCACCCGGTCGCCGACGTCGAAGCCGAACACCGTGCCGTCGCCGGGGTTGAGCCGCTCCTTGAGCGCCTTGTTCAGCTCGATCGTCCCGGCCGGCCCGCGGTGCACCGGCGTCACGACCTGCACGTTGCGCGGGTCGATCCCCAGCGCCCGCGGGATCGAGTCGGTGACCAGCTGCACCACCCGCCGGGCCGCCTCGCCGCTGCCGGCGGCGGGCACGACGACGACCTCGCGGTCGGGGGAGTCCACCGGCGGCAGCTGCCCGGTGCGCACCGCCGACGCCAGCCGGGCGATCGCGCCGCCCTCGGCCTGCCGGTAGAGCGTGGTCAGCTCGGTCACCGGGACGACGCCGGAGTCGATGAGGTCGCCGAGCACGTGGCCGGGGCCGATCGAGGGCAGCTGCGCGGGGTCGCCGACCAGCAGCAGGTGGGTGCCGTCGGGGCAGGCCTCGATCAGCGCCGCGGTCAGCTCGACGTCGAGCATCGACGCCTCGTCCACCACGACGACGTCGGCGTCGAGCGGCCACTCCTCGTTGCGGGCGAACCCGCCGCCGAAGCCCTGCGCGCCGAGCAGCCGGTGCACGGTGACCGCGGGGTGGTCGGTGAGCTCCTCCAGCCGCTTGGCCGCCCGGCCGGTGGGGGCGGCCAGCGCGACCTCGGTGCCCTTGGCCCGCAGCAGGCGCACGACGGCGGCCACGGTGCGGCTCTTGCCGGTGCCCGGGCCGCCGGTGAGCAGCGAGACCCCGGCGCCGAGCACCTGCGCCACGGACTGCTTCTGCGCCTCGTCGAGGCCCTTGGACACCGAGCGGACGGCGGCCGGGTCGGCGATCCGCTCGGCGGTGGCGGCCAGCCGGGCCACGCCCTCGGCGACGGCCTCCTCGGCCATGCCGAACCGGGCCAGCGACAGCATCCGCAGCGCCGGGTCGGGCTCGGGCGGCTCGGCGTCAGGATCGCTGTCGGAGGACTCGTCCCACTCCGGCTCCGGCGGCTCGTGGTCGAGCACCTCGCCGGACTCGACCGCCGCGACGATCGCCGCCGCCGGGTCGGTGACGCCCTCGGCGCGCAGCGCGGCGACGACCAGGTCGGCGGGCAGCACGGTGTGCCCGTCGCGGCCGGCCGTGCGCAGGGTCATGACGACGATCGCGCGGCCGCGCCGGGAGTCCTGCCGGTCGGCGCCGGGCAGCAGCGAGATCGCCAGCCGGTCGGCGTCGGTGAGGCTGACGCCGTGCAGACCCAGCAGCGCCCACGGGTCGTCGCGCAGCCGCCGCGCGGCGTCCTCGCCCAGGGCGTCGGCGGCCGAGGACGCCAGCTTCGCCTCCAACCCGGCCCGCACCAGCAGCTCGACCACGCCGTAGGTGGGCCCTGCTGCCAGGAACGAGGAGAACAGCCGCTCGGCGCGCTGCTTGCCGACCCGCGGCATCTTCAGCAGCTTCGCGGCGGTGACGTCGTCGGGGGAGGTGATGCCGGCCGCGGGCAGCTCGGCGGCCGCCCGCTTGCCCAGGCCCGGCCACAGGCCGGCGGCGACGAAGGCGGCGAAGACGGGGTCGGGGGCGGGTGCGGTGCTCACGGAGGTCGTCGTCATCGGGCGGTGCGCTGGTCCGGGTAGGAGAAGTGCGGCGCGGAGACGTCCTCCAGCGCCGTGCGGATGGCCGCGGGCAGCCGGACGCTCTCGGCGTCGAGCGAGGCCTGCAGCTGGACGGCGGTGCGGGCGCCGACGACGGGCGCGGCGACGCCGGGGCGGTCGCGCACCCAGGCCAGCGCCACCGCCAGCGGGGTGGTGCCCAGGCCGTCGGCGGCGGTGACCACGGCCTCCACGATCCGGTCGGCGGTGGCCGAGCGCAGGTCGTCGATGAACCCGGCCCACTGCGGCGAGGCGCCCCGCGAGCCCTCCGGCGTCGCGGCCCGGTACTTGCCGGTGAGCAGCCCCCGGCCCAGCGGGGACCAGGCGAGCACCCCGAGCCCGAGCGCCTCGGCGGCGGGCACGACCTCCCGCTCGACGCCGCGCTGCAGCAGCGAGTACTCGACCTGGGTGCTCACCAGCGGCGCGCGGCCGGGCCAGGCGCGCTGCCAGGTGGCGGCCTGCGCGGTCTGCCAGCCGGTGTAGTTGCTCACCCCGACGTACCGCACCCGGCCGCTGGCCACGGCGGTGTCGCAGGCGGCGAGGGTCTCCTCGACGGGGGTGTGGTCGTCCCAGGCGTGCAGCTGCCACAGGTCCACGTGGTCGACGCCCAGGCGGGCCAGCGACGCGTCGAGCGCGGCCAGCAGGTGCCCGCGGGAGGCGCCGCGGCCCAGCGGCCCCGGCCCGGTGCGGCCCACGGCCTTGGTCGCGACCAGCACCTCCGACCGCGGGACGACGTCGGCCAGCAGCCGGCCCAGCGTGCGCTCGCTGTCGCCGTCGCAGTAGACGTCGGCGGTGTCGACGAGCGTGCCGCCGGCGTCGACGAACGCGGTGAGCTGCAGCGCCGCCTCGTCCTCGTCGGTGTCCCGGCCCCAGGTCATGGTGCCCAGCGCCAGCCGGGAGACGACCAGGCCGCTGCGTCCCAGCGCCCGTTGTTCCACGACCGGCCAACCTACCGTCGCGGGCCGACAGCGGCCGGTGGGCGCGGCGGTGTGAGGACGGCGACCCGCGTGGTGCCGGGCCGGCCCCGGCGGGCCGACCTAGGCTGTCCTCCCGTGCTCCGACGGAACCCGCGCACCGCGTCCCGCCCGACCCCCGGAACCCGGGGCTGAGCGCCCGTGGGGTGGTTCGAGGCCGTCGTCCTGGGGCTGGTGCAGGGGCTGACGGAGTTCCTGCCGATCTCCTCCAGCGCGCACCTGCGCGTCGTCGGGGAGGCCGCGGGCTGGGGTGACCCGGGCGCGGCGTTCACCGCGATCACGCAGATCGGCACCGAGGCCGCGGTGCTCCTCTACTTCCGCAAGGACATCGCGCGGATCGTCGTCGCCTGGGTGCGGGCCCTGGTCGACCGGACGCGCCGCTCGGACGCCGACGCCCGCATGGGCTGGCTGATCATCGTCGGCAGCGTGCCGATCGTCGTGCTCGGCCTGCTGTTCCAGGACGACATCGAGACGACGTTCCGCGACCTGCGGATCGTGGCCATCTCGCTGGTCGCGTTCTCGCTGGTCCTGTACTGGGCCGACCGGGTCGGCCGGAAGAAGCGCGAGCTCGCCGACCTCAGCGTCCGCGACGGGCTGCTGTTCGGGCTGGCGCAGGCGATGGCGCTGGTCCCCGGCGTGTCCCGCTCCGGCGGCACGATCACCATGGGCCTGTTCCTCGGCTACACCCGCGCGGCCGCCGCCCGGTACTCGTTCCTGCTGGCGATCCCGGCGGTGCTCGGGTCGGGCTTCTTCCAGGTGTACGAGGCGCTCACCGGCGACGTCGTGGGGGAGACCGTCTCCTGGGGGCCGACGGTCCTGGCCACGGTCATCGCGTTCGGCGTCGGCCTGTCGGTGATCGCCTGGCTGCTGCGCTACCTCGACCGCGGCACGTTCACGCCGTTCGTCGTCTACCGCGTGGTGCTCGGACTGGCGCTGCTGGCGCTGGTCGGCGTGGGGGTGCTCGCCCCGCGCTAGCGCCTAGGCTCGGGCGTCGTGACCACCGTCATCCTCCTGCGGCACGGCCGGACGACGGCGAACGCCGGCGGCGTGCTGGCCGGCTGGACCCCGGGCGTGCGGCTCGACGAGACCGGGCAGGAGCAGGCGGCCGCGGTGGGCCGGCGGCTGGCGCCGGTGCCGCTGGCCGCGGTGGTCAGCAGCCCGCTGGAGCGCTGCCGGCAGACCGCCGAGGCCGTCCTCGCCGGCCGCGACCTGGAGCTGCGGTCCGACGACCGGCTCGGCGAGGCCCGCTACGGCGACTGGACCGGCCGGCCGCTGAAGGAGCTGGCCGAGGAGCCGATGTGGAAGGTGGTGCAGCAGCACCCCTCCGCCGCGGTCTTCCCGGGCCCGGAGGGGGAGGGGCTGGCGCAGACCCAGGCCCGCGCGGTGGCCGCGGTCCGCGAGTGGAACGCCCGGCTGGGGCCCGACGCGGTGTGGCTGGCGTGCAGCCACGGCGACGTCATCAAGGCCGTCCTCGCCGACGCCCTCGGCCTGCACCTGGACGCCTTCCAGCGGATCGTCGTCGACCCGGCGTCGATCTCGGTGGTCACCTACACCGAGACCCGGCCCTTCGTCGTCCGGATGAACGACACCGGCGGCGACGTCGCCGCGCTCCTGCCGAAGGAGGGCTCGACCGACTCCGACGCCGTGGTGGGCGGCGGCGCCGGGGCGGCCACGACCTGAACGCAACCGTCCGCCTCCCCGCGTAACCTGGGCGCGTGCCTCGCCAGGTCTTCCGCTTCGACCGCCCGTCCCGGTTCGTCGCCGGCACGGTGGGCCAGCCCGGGGACCGCACCTTCTACCTGCAGGCGTCCGACGCCGAGGGGCGCGTGGTCAGCGTCGCGCTGGAGAAGTCGCAGGTGCAGGTCCTCGCCGAGCGCATGGACGAGCTGCTCGACGAGATCGCCACCCGCCCCGGCACCGCCGTCCCCGCCACCGCCGACGTCGACGACCTCGAGCCGCTCACCGCGCCCGTCGACGAGGAGTTCCGCGTCGCGGCCATGGGCCTGGCCTGGGACGGCGAGGCGCA
Source organism: Geodermatophilus sp. SYSU D00867 (assembly GCF_054050315.1). Lineage (NCBI taxonomy): Bacteria > Bacillati > Actinomycetota > Actinomycetes > Geodermatophilales > Geodermatophilaceae > Geodermatophilus > Geodermatophilus sp. SYSU D00867. The sequence goes on from NZ_JBJGZC010000022.1 coordinate 37,845, forward strand.
GGCGGTGGTCGTCGAGGCCGTGGCCGCCACCGACGAGCCGGTCGACGAGGACGCGATCCTGTCCGACGCCGAGGAGGGCCCCGACGCGCTGCGGGTGACCATCACCCCCGGCGCCGCCCGCTCCTTCGTGGCCCGCGCCCGCCGCGTCGTCGCCGCCGGCCGGCCCTCGTGCCCGCTGTGCTCGCTGCCGCTGGACCCGACCGGGCACGTCTGCCCCCGGCAGAACGGCTACCGCCGCTGATCCGCGGACGACGGCGATGAGCGAGCCCGCGGAGGACCTCCGCGCCCCGGCCGGCGCCGCCGAGGCGCGCGCCCTGCTGCGCGAGGGCGAGATCGACGTCGAGGGCCGCATGCTCGACGCGAGCAACGTGACGCTGTTCGGCACCGTCCGCACCGGCACGCTCGAGGCCGAGTGCGTCTACAAGCCGGTCGCCGGCGAGCGGCCGCTGTGGGACTTCCCCGACGGCACCCTCGCCGGCCGCGAGGTGTCGGCGGCGCTGGTCAGCGAGGCCACCGGGTGGGACGTCGTCCCGCCCACCGTGCTGCGGGAGGGCCCGTTCGGCCCCGGCATGGTGCAGCTGTGGGTCGACGGCGACCCCGACGTCGACCTGGCTGCGTTCGTGCGCTCGGACCACCCGGGGCTGCGCCGCATGGCGGTGTTCGACGCCGTGGTCAACAACGCCGACCGCAAGGGCGGGCACATCATCCCGACGCCGTCGGGCCACGTGTACGGCGTCGACCACGGCATCTGCTTCTCGACCGACCCGAAGCTGCGCACCCTGCTGTGGCGCTGGGCGGGCAAGCCGCTGCTGCTGGAGGCGCTCGCGGTGCTCGAGCGGCTGGCCGACGACCTGCGCGGCGACCTCGGCGAGGCACTGCACGAGCACCTGACCCGCCGCGAGGTCCGGTGCACGCAGCAGCGGGTGGCCGAGCTGCTGCGCACCCAGGTGCACCCCGAGCCGTCGGGGGACTGGCCCGCGCTGCCCTGGCCCCCCTTCTGACCCGCCGGCACGGGCGACGGTGTGCGCCGACGCCGCACCCCGGGCACCGGGACGCGGCGTCGGCGCACACGCCCACCGGCAGCCGGGCCGTTGCCCGTGCCGGGTTCAGGACAGGTCGACCGCGGCGATCATCGCGGCCGCCTGGAGGCCGTCGCCGTCGACGGTCAGCACCTCCAGCGGCACCCGCCGCCAGCAGGCCAGCAGCAGGTCCCCGGCGGTGCCGCGCAGCGTGGCGACCGGCTGGGGCCGGGTGCCGGCGAACAGGGTCCGCTCGACGCCGGCGTCGACGGCGTGCAGCACCACCGGGTGCGCCCCCTCGGGCGGGCCGTCGGGCAGCGCGCCGGGCACCATCACCTCCAGCCACTCGTCGATGCCGTCGAGGCCGACGTCGGGAGGGATGGGCCGCACGTCGCCGAGCACCTGCTCGACGTCGACGGTGTGGACGACGGCCTCCTGCACCTGGCGCCGGAGCACGAAGCCGACGTCCTGCCGGGGCGCCCAGGTCCACACCCGCTCGGCGGGGTCGGCGCCGGCGAGCGCGGTCTCCAGCTCCGCGGACTGCCCGGCCGCCCAGCCCAGCAGCTCGTCGTCGGGACGGCGGCGCGGCGCCACGTACCCGCCGGGGTCGGGCGCGCGGGTGCGCACCACCCAGGCCCAGAAGTGCTGGACCTCGCCGAGGTGCCACACCAGGTCGGCCAGCGTCCAGCCGGGACACCCGGGCACCGGGGCGGTCCAGCCGCCGGCCAGCACGGCCTCGGCGGCGGCGTCGGCGAACCGGGCGTCGGTGCGGCGCAGCACCGGCAGGTAGCCCGACAGCTCCATCGCGGCCTCCTCGCGCGGGGACGGGCCCCGACGCTAGCCCGTCAGCGGGCCCACAGGGCGGGCACCGGGCGGGGCGCGGTGCGGCGCAGCAGCAGCGCCGCGGCGGTGCGCTCGTCGAGCACCAGGTCGGTGACCAGCCCGCCGGCCAGCGCCGCGGCCAGCGCCGTGACCTTGTTGACGCCGGCGACCGCGCACACCCGCCGCGGGATGCGGCGCAGCGCCGGCGGGACCAGGCCGCTGGTGCGGGCGTTGATCGGGATGCCCTCCCAGGTCCCGTCGCCGCGCAGGAAGACGGTGCACACGTCGCCGACCACCGAGGCGGCGGCGAGGTCGGCGCGGTCGGCGGGGCCGAGGTAGCCCTCCGCCCAGACCCGGCTCGGCACCGGGCCGGCCATCGCGCCGACGCCGAACAGCGCGACGTCGGCGGACTGCTGGATCGCCAGCACCCGGCGCACGCTGCGCTCGCGCCACATCGCCTGGCGGGTCTCGGACCGGTCGAAGAACGCCGGCACGGGGAAGTGGTGCACCTGCGCGTCCCAGGCGGTGCCGAACCGGCCGAGCACGTCGCTGCCGTACCCGACGCCGCTGCTGTGGGTGTTCATCGCGCCGTTGAGCTGGACGACGTGCGCGTCGCGCAGCGGCCGGGCCCGCAGGTGCTGACCCACGGCGCTGGTGGTGGTGCCCCACGCCAGCCCGAGCGTCATCCCGTCACCCATCGCCTCGTCGAGGACCGCCGCGGCCCGGCCGGCGACCAGCTGCAGCCGGGCGACGTCGGGCGCGTCCTCGGGCACCGCGACCACGCGCGCCGTCACGCCGTACCGTGCGCCGAGCTCGCTCGCCATCGAGGCTGCACGTCCGTGCACGGCGCTGACCGAGACGGTGACGATGCCGAGCGCCCGCGCGGCGTCCAGCATCCGGGACACCGTGGACCGCGAGACCCCCTCCTCGGCGGCGATGTCCTCCATCCGCACGCGGTCCAGCCAGTACCGGCGGGCCACCCGCTCGAGGTCCTCGTCGGCCGCCACGGTCCCGCTCCCTCCCGGCGCGGGCGACCCCGCGGTCCGGCTCCCACGCTAACGCCGCCGTGCACGGACGTGCAGGTGGTTGCCCTGCGCGGCCAACGGGTGCAGGTTGACCCTCGTCCCCGGGTGCCGGCACCCCGCCGGCGCCCCGCACCGCCCCCGCACCACCCCCAGGAGTGCCCGGTGTCCACAGCCCTCTCGCCCGAGGTCCGCACCTCCGCCCTCGACCGCATGTCCCGGGACGTGCTGGACGTCCTGGTCATCGGCGGCGGTGTCACCGGGGCCGGGGCCGCGCTCGACGCGGCCAGCCGCGGCCTGACGGTCGGCCTGCTCGAGCAGCGCGACTGGGCCTCGGGCACCTCGAGCCGGGCCAGCAAGCTGGTGCACGGCGGGCTCCGCTACCTGGAGATGCTCGACTTCGCGCTGGTCCGCGAGGCGCTGCACGAGCGCGGCCTGCTCGTCGGCCGGCTCGCCCCGCACCTGGTGCACCCGGTGCCCTTCCTCTACCCGATCCGGCACCGCGTGTGGGAGCGCGCCTACATCGGCGCGGGCATCGCCCTCTACGACGCCCTCGGCGGCCTGCTCGGCCGCCGCGACGGCCACGGCGTGCCGCTGCACCGGCACCTGTCGAAGAAGGGCCTGCGCCGGGTCGCGCCCTCGCTGAGGGACGACGTCGCCGTCGGCGCCATCCGCTACTGGGACGCCAAGGTCGACGACGCCCGCCTCGTGCAGGTGCTCGTGCGCACCGCGGTCGGGCACGGCGCGCTGGCCGCCAGCCGCACCCAGGTCACCGGCTACCTGGAGGAGGACGGCCGCGTCGCGGGCGTGCGGGCGGTGGACCTCGAGACCGGCCGCGAGATCACCGTCCGCGCCCGCCACGTCGTCGGCGCCACCGGGGTGTGGACCGACCAGACGGAGGAGCTCTTCCGCGCCCAGGGCCTGACCGTGCGCGCCTCCAAGGGCGTGCACATCGCCGTGCCGCGCGAGGCGATCGCCGGCGAGGACGGCTTCATCCTGCGCACCGAGAAGAGCGTGCTGTTCATCATCCCGTGGCCGACGCACTGGGTGATCGGCACGACCGACACCCCGTGGGACCTGACCAAGGACCACCCGGTCGCCTCGGCCGCGGACGTCGACTACCTGCTCGACCACGCCAACGCGGTGCTCGAACGCCCGCTCACCCGCGACGACGTCCTCGGCGTCTACACCGGCCTGCGCCCGCTGCTGCAGCCGGTCGACGAGGAGGCCGGGGGGACCACCCGGGTCTCCCGCGAGCACACCGCCGCCACCGTGCGGCCGGGCCTGACGATGATCGCCGGCGGCAAGTACACGACCTACCGCGTCATGGCCCGCGACGTCGTCGACATGGCCCTGCGCGACCGGGCGCCCGGCGAGGACCCCGACGCGCCGATCCCCCAGTCGCTCACCGAGGAGCTGCCGCTGGTGGGCGCCGACGGCTACCGGGTCCGCTGGAACCGCAAGGCGCACCTCGCCGCCGCGCACGGCTGGACCGAGAAGCGCGTGGAGCACCTGCTCGACCGCTACGGCAGCCTGGTCGACGAGGTCCTCGCCCTGGTCGACGCCGACCCCGAGCTCGGGCGCCCGCTGGAGGGCGCGCCGGACTACCTGCCGGCCGAGGTCGTCTACGCGGTCACCTCCGAGGGTGCCCTGCACCTGGAGGACGTGCTCACCCGCCGCACCCGGCTGTCCTACGAGCAGGCCGACCGGGGCACCGCCTCGGCCCGCGCCGCGGCCGACCTCATGGCGCCGCTGCTCGGCTGGGACGACGCCCAGCGCGAGCGGGAGATCAGCACCTACCTGGCGCGGGTGGAGGCCGAGCGCGCCGCCGAGGCCATGCCCGACGACACCTCGGCCGAGCGGGCGCGGCTGCGGGCGCCGGAGATCCGGCCCTTCGCGGACGCGTCGTGAGCCCCGCCTGAGGCAGCCGGCCGGCGAGCGGTCCCGCCGGCCCGGCCGCAGACCGAGAGCACGCACGAAGGAGGTGGAGGCAGGCACCCCGCACCACCCGCCCGGACCGGGCGGGCCCCCATCACGGCACAACCGGACACAGAGAGGTGTCTCAGCGTGTCACTGACCTCCGTCTTCTTCTCCGAGGTGCTCGGCACCGCGATCCTGCTGCTCTTCGGCGTCGGCGTCGTCGCCAACGTCCTGCTCACCGACTCCAAGGGGCACGGCGGCGGCTGGCTGCTCATCAACTTCGGCTGGGGCCTGGGCGTCTTCGCCGGCGTCTACGCGGCCTACCGCAGCGGTGCCCACCTCAACCCGGCGGTCACCGTCGGGCTGTGGGCGTTCGGGGCCGACGAGTACGCCCCCGGTGTCGACGTCACGTTCGGCAGCACCCTGGTCTACTTCGCCGGCGAGTTCGTCGGCGCGTTCCTCGGCGCGGTCGTCGCCTGGCTCGCCTACCAGAAGCACTACGCCGCGCACGACGAGCCCGGCGAGATCCTGGCGACCTTCTCCACGGGCCCGGCGATCCGCAGCCTCCCGTGGAACGCCCTCACCGAGGCCATCGGCACCTTCGTGCTGGTCTACATCATCCTGAAGTTCGGTGACACGCCGAGCCAGATCGGGCCGCTCGCCGTCGCCCTGCTGGTCGTCGGCATCGGCAACTCGCTCGGTGGACCGACCGGGTACGCGATCAACCCCGCCCGCGACCTGGGGCCGCGGATCGCGCACGCCGTGCTGCCCATCGCGAAGAAGGGCGGCAGCGACTGGGGCTACGCGTGGGTCCCCGTCGTCGGCCCGCTCGTCGGCGGTGCCCTGGCCGGCCTGCTCGCCCAGGGCTTCTGACCGCCCGCCGGCCACCCGCACCGGCCGTCCGCACCCGTCCCCTGCACCGTCCCCCTGCACCGTCGCACCCGGAGGAACCGTGAGCAGCTACATCGCCGCCATCGACCAGGGCACCACCAGCACCCGCTGCATGGTCTTCGACCACGACGGCGCCGTCGTCGCCGTGGCCCAGAAGGAGCACGCGCAGATCTTCCCGCGCGCCGGCTGGGTCGAGCACGACCCGCTGGAGATCTGGAGCAACGTCCGCGAGGTGGTCGGGCAGGCGCTGGCCCGCGCCGACCTGGTCGGCTCCGACCTCGCCGCCGTCGGCATCACCAACCAGCGCGAGACCACCGTCGTGTGGGACAAGAACACCGGCGAGCCGGTGTACAACGCGATCGTCTGGCAGGACACCCGCACCGACCGCATCGTCACCGAGCTCGGCGAGCTCGGCGGGGGAGCGGACCGGTACAAGGAGAAGGTCGGCCTGCCGCTGGCCACCTACTTCGCCGGGCCCAAGGTGACCTGGATCCTCGACAACGTCGAGGGCGCCCGCGAGCGCGCCGAGCGCGGCGACCTGCTCATGGGCACGATCGACAGCTGGCTGCTGTGGCAGATGACCGGCGGCACCGACGGCGGCCTGCACCTCACCGACGTCAGCAACGCCTCGCGCACCATGCTCATGGACTACAGCACCCTGGCGTGGGACGAGTCGATCGCCGCCGACATGCGCATCCCCGTGTCGATGCTGCCGGAGATCCGCTCGAACTCCGAGGTCTACGGCGAGGGCCGCAAGGCCGGCGCGCTGGCCGGCGTGAGGATCGCCGGCTCGCTCGGTGACCAGCAGGCGGCCACCTTCGGGCAGGTCTGCTTCCAGAAGGGCATGGCCAAGAACACCTACGGCACCGGCAACTTCCTGCTGCTCAACACCGGCGAGGAGGCGGTGTCCTCGCGCAACGGCCTGCTGACGACGGTCTGCTACCAGATCGGCGGCCGCAAGCCCGTGTACGCGCTGGAGGGCTCGATCGCCGTCACCGGCTCGCTGGTGCAGTGGGTGCGGGACAACCTGCGCCTGATCGGCGGCGCCGGGGAGATCGAGGCGGTGGCCCGGTCGGTGGACGACAACGGCGGCGCCTACTTCGTGCCGGCGTTCTCCGGCCTGTTCGCCCCGCACTGGCGCTCCGACGCCCGCGGCGCGCTGGTCGGGCTCACCCGGTACGTCAACCGCGGCCACCTGGCCCGGGCGGTGCTGGAGGCCACGGCCTACCAGACCCGCGAGGTCGTCGACGCCATGAACGCCGACTCGGGGGTGGCCCTCACCGAGCTGCGGGTCGACGGCGGCATGGTGGTCAACGAGCTGCTGATGCAGTTCCAGGCCGACATCCTCGGCGTCGACGTCGTCCGCCCGAAGATCGCCGAGACGACGGCGCTGGGCGCCGCCTACGCCGCGGGCCTCGCGGTCGGGTTCTGGGCCGACGAGGACGAGCTCACCAGCCAGTGGGCCGAGGACAAGCGGTGGAGCCCGGAGATGGACCAGGCCACCCGCGACCGCTACTACCGCAAGTGGCAGAAGGCGGTGACCCGGACCCTCGAGTGGGTCGACGACGACGACGACCAGTAGGCGACCGGCCCCGCGGGCGCCGTTCCCCAGGGAGGGACGGCGCCCGCGGGCGCGCCGGGAGCGCAACTAGGCTCGCTGACGTGCTCAGCTGGCCCGCCCCGCTCCTGCCGACCCTCCCGGGCCCCGGTCCGGTCCTGCGGCTCTACGACACCGCGCGCGGGCAGGTCGTGGACACCGAGCCCGACGCCGTGGCGCGGATGTACGTCTGCGGGATCACCCCCTACGACGCCACCCACCTCGGCCACGCCGCCACCTACCTGGCCTTCGACCTGGTCAACCGGGTGTGGCGGGACGCCGGGCACGCGGTCCACTACGTGCAGAACGTCACCGACATCGACGACCCGCTGCTCGAGCGCGCCGAGCGCGACGGCGAGGACTGGGTCGTCCTGGCCATGCGCGAGACCGCGCTGTTCCGCGAGGACATGACCGCGCTGCGGGTGCTGCCGCCCGAGGACTACGTCGGCGCGGTCGCGGCGATCCCGCTGATCGTCGCGCACGTGGAGACCCTGCTGGACGCGGGCCTGGCCTACGTCCTCGACGACGGCACCGGCGACGTCTACCACGACGTGGCGCAGGCACCGGGCTTCGGCGAGGAGTCCGGCTACGACGAGGCCACCATGCTCGCGCTGTCCGCCGAGCGCGGCGGCGACCCCGACCGCCCGGGCAAGCGCAACCGGCTCGACCCGCTGCTGTGGCGCGGCGCCCGGGAGGGCGAGCCGTCGTGGCCCGGCCCGCGCGGCATCGACGGCCGGCCCGGCTGGCACGTCGAGTGCGCCGCGATCGCGCTGGACACCATCGGCATGGGCTTCGACGTCCAGGGCGGCGGCAGCGACCTGGTCTTCCCGCACCACGAGTACTCCGCCGTCCACGCCGAGGCGCTCACCGGGACCAAGCCGTTCGCCCGGGCCTACGTGCACGCGGCGATGATCGGCCTGGACGGCGAGAAGATGAGCAAGAGCCGGGGCAACCTGGTGTTCGTCTCCAAGCTGCGCGGCGAGGGCGTCGACCCGATGGCGATCCGGCTGGCGCTGCTGTCGGGTCACTACCGCACCGACCGCGCCTGGACGCCGGACCTGCTGTCCGCCGCCGAGGCGCGGCTGGCCACCTGGCGGCGGGCCACCGCCCGCGACGCCGGCGCGCCCGCCGCACCGGTGCTGGCCGCGCTGCGCGAGCGGCTGGCCGACGACCTCGACAGCCCCGGCGCGATCGCCGCCGTCGACGCCTGGGCGGCCGCCACGCTGGCCGGGGAGGGCGAGAGCGACGACGGCGCCCCCGCGGTGGTGGCCGACGCCGTCGACGCGCTGCTCGGGATCGAGCTCGACACCGCGCTGCAGGAGGGCTGATGGGCGGGGGCTTCTGCTTCACCGACCGCGCCGCGCGCGAGCGGGAGGAGCAGGGCCTCGCCCCGGCCGCGGCCCGGTCGGCGGCCACCCGCGGCCGCGCCGTCGACGAGCCCGAGGACCGGCTGCGCACCGCCTTCGAGCGGGACCGGGACCGCATCCTGCACGCCAAGGCCTTCCGCCGGCTCAAGCACAAGACCCAGGTCTTCCTCAACCCCGACGGCGACCACTTCGTCACCCGGCTCACCCACACGCTGCAGGTCACCCAGGTCGCCCGGGCCATCGCCCGCGCACTGGGACTGAACGAGACCCTCGCCGAGGCGATCGCGCTCGGCCACGACGTCGGCCACTCGCCGTTCGGCCACATCGGCGAGGACGCGTTCGACCCCTACGTCCCCGGCGGGTGGCACCACGCGGCGCAGGGGGTGCGGATCGTCGAGGTGCTGGAGCACCTGAACCTCACCTGGGAGGTGCGCGACGGCATCCGCGCGCACAGCTGGAAGATCACCCCGCCGCCGGCCACGCGCGAGGGGGAGTGCGTGCGGTACGCCGACCGGATCGCCTACCTCTCCCACGACGCGCTCGACGCCGTCCGCGCCGGGGTGCTGCGCGTGCCCGACCTGCCCGCCCGTGCCTGCGAGCTGTTCGGCGAGCCGGGCAGCGCGATGGTGGGCGCGATGGTCGACGCCGTCGTCGCCGGCTCCCTCGCCGACGGCGGCGCGGTGGTCATGGCCGACGAGCCGCTGGCCGCGATGGACGAGCTGCGGACCTTCATGTTCCGGCGGGTCTACCTGTCCGAGACCGCCGCGGGGCAGAAGCAGCTGGCGGTCGACGTCATCCGGCGGCTGGTCGACCACCACCTCGCCGCGCCCGGCCTCATCCCGGCGTCCTACCGGGACACCGAGGCCGACGTCGTCACCCAGGTCGTCGACTACGTCTCGGGGATGACCGACCGGTACGCGCTGGCCACCCACGACCGGCTCTTCGGCGACGACGCCGCCGCCCGCATGGCCCCGCTGCTGCGCCGCGAGTGACCCTGCGGCCCGGGGAGCGGGCCGTCGCCGGGGTCCCTCGTGCCCTGCCGGGCGGGCAGCACCACCAGGGCACGGGGGACGCCCGCACGGCCGTCGCCGCGACCGTTATCCCCAACTCTGGTGCGCCACCGGACGGTGGGCGCCGCCGCGGGCGGAGCCGGTTGCCGGGAGGGGGCGCTCAGTTGGGGGAGGAGCCGCGGCGGCGGAGGTAGCGCTCGAACTCGCGGGCGATCTGGTCGCCGTCGGCCTGGGACAGGTCGGTCTCGGTGGCGCGCTCCTCCAGCGAGCGCACGTACTCGACGACCTCGGCGTCCTCCTGCGCCATCTCGTCGACGGTCTTCACCCAGTCGTCGGCCTGCTGGGGGAGCGCGCCGAGCGGCACCGCCAGCTCCAGCACCTCCTCGACCCGCTGCAGCAGCGCGACGGTGGCCCGCGGCGAGGGCGGCTGGGAGACGTAGTGGGGGACCGCCGCCCAGAAGCTCACCGCCGGCAGGCCGGCCTGCACGCACGCGTCCTGGAAGACGCCGAGGATGCCGGTGGGTCCCTCGTAGCGGGAGGTCTCCAGGCCGTAGGTGCGCGCGGACTCCTGGTCGTAGGCCGAGCCGGAGACCGGGGTGGGCCGGGTGTGCGGGGTGTCGGCGAGCAGGGCGCCCAGCGCCACCACCGTCTGGACGCCGAGCTCCTCGCACAGCTCGATCAGCTCGGCGCAGAACCCGCGCCAGCGCATGTTGGGCTCGATCCCGCGGATCAGGACGACGTCGCGGTCGCTGCCCGGCGGGCGGGCCACGGAGATGCGCGTCGTCGGCCACTCGACGCGCCGGCTCACCCCGCCCACGAGCGAGACGGTGGGCCGGTTGACCTGGAAGTCGTAGTAGTCCTCGGGGTCGAGCGCCGCGAGGGGGGTGGCGTCCCAGATGAGCTCCAGGTGCTCGAGCGCCCCGGTGGCGGCGTCCCCGGCGTCGTTCCAGCCCTCGAAGGCGACCACCGCCACCGGCCGGTTCAGCTGGGGCAGGTCCTCGGGAGCGGACTTCGGGTCGATCACCCCTGCGAGCCTACGTCGGTCGGGCCGCCCGACCGGGGTGGCGCGGGATGGGAAGATGTCCCGGACGTCCCGGGTTGCTCCCCGGACCACCCGGCGTCGGTGTCGGGCACGCTCGCACAGGAGATCCCGGCACCGTTCCGAACGCACCCCGAGGATGCCCGTGACCGACGCCCCCGACCTCCGGCCCGACGCGACGGCGGAGCTCACCTCCCTGATGGAGCAGCGGATCCTCGTGCTCGACGGCGCGATGGGGACCGCGATCCAGCGGGACCGCCCGAGCGAGGCCGGCTACCGCGGGGAGCGCTTCGCCGACTGGCCGGTCGACGTCCAGGGCAACAACGACCTGCTGGTGCTCACCCGGCCGGAGCTGGTGGCCGGCATCCACCGCGAGTACCTCGACGCCGGCGCCGACCTGGTCGAGACCAACACCTTCAACGCCAACGCCGTCTCGCTGGCCGACTACGGCATGGCCGCGCTCGCGCGGGAGATCAACGTCGCGGCGGCCCGGCTGGCCCGCCGCGAGGCCGACGCGGCCACCGCGCGCACCCCGGGGAAGCCGCGGTACGTCGCCGGCGCGATGGGCCCGACCACCCGGACGGCGTCCATCTCGCCCGACGTCAACGACCCCGGCGCCCGCAACGTCACCTTCCCCGAGCTGGTCGAGGCCTACCTCGAGCAGGCCGGCGGCCTGGTCGACGGCGGCGCGGACGTGCTGCTGGTCGAGACGGTCTTCGACACGCTCAACGCCAAGGCCGCGATCGTCGCGCTGGAGGCGCTGTTCGAGCAGCGCGGCCGCCGCTGGCCGGTGATGGTCTCCGGCACGATCACCGACGCGTCCGGCCGGACGCTGTCGGGGCAGACGACCGAGGCGTTCTGGCACTCGGTGCGCCACGTGCGGCCGCTGGTGGTCGGGCTCAACTGCGCGCTGGGCGCCGCGGAGATGCGGCCCTACGTCGCCGAGCTGGCGCGGATCGCCGACGCGTTCGTCTCCTGCTATCCCAACGCCGGGCTGCCCAACGCCTTCGGCGAGTACGACGAGGCGCCCGCCGACACCGCCGGCGTGCTGCACGGCTTCGCCGAGGACGGCTTCGTCAACGTCGTCGGCGGCTGCTGCGGCACCACGCCCGAGCACATCGCCGCGGTGGCCGCGGCGGTGGACGGGCTGCCGCCGCGCACGCCGCCGGCCGTCCGCCCGGCGCTGCGGCTGTCGGGCCTGGAGCCGCTGACCGTCGACGCCGACTCGCTGTTCGTCAACATCGGCGAGCGCACCAACATCACCGGCTCGGCCCGGTTCCGCCGGCTGATCCGCGACGGCGACTACCCGACGGCGCTGGCCGTCGCCCGCCAGCAGGTCGAGGCCGGCGCGCAGGTCATCGACGTCAACATGGACGAGGGCATGATCGACGGCGTCGCGGCGATGACCCGCTTCACCCGCCTGATCGCCGCCGAGCCCGACATCTGCCGCGTGCCGGTGATGGTCGACTCCTCCAAGTGGGAGGTCATCGAGGCCGGCCTCCAGCAGCTGCAGGGCAAGTCGATCGTCAACTCGATCTCGCTGAAGAACGGCGAGGCGGAGTTCGTCGAGCACGCCCGGCTGTGCCGCCGGTACGGCGCGGCCGTCGTCGTCATGGCCTTCGACGAGGACGGGCAGGCCGACACCCTCGAGCGCCGGCAGCAGATCTGCCGCCGCGCCTACGACATCCTCGTCGACCGGGTCGGCTTCCCCGCCGAGGACGTGATCTTCGACCCCAACGTCTTCGCCGTCGCCACCGGCATCGAGGAGCACGCCCGCTACGGCCTGGACTTCATCGAGGCCACCCGCTGGATCAAGGAGAACCTGCCGCACGCGCTGGTCTCCGGCGGCGTCTCCAACGTCTCGTTCTCCTTCCGCGGCAACAACCGCGTCCGCGAGGCCATCCACGCGGTGTTCCTCTTCCACGCGATCGCCGCCGGCATGGACATGGGCATCGTCAACGCCGGCGCGCTGGAGGTGTACGAGGAGGTCCCCGAGCGGCTGCGCGAGCGCATCGAGGACGTCGTCCTGGCCCGCCGGCCCGACGCCACCGAGCGGCTGCTGGAGATCGCCGGCGAGTACGCCGCCTCCGGCGCCGCCGAGGAGGCCGCCGCCGAGGAGTGGCGGGCGCTGCCGGTCGAGGAGCGGATCACCCACGCGCTGGTCAAGGGCATCGACGAGTTCGTCGAGGCCGACACCGAGGAGCTGCGGCGGGAGATCGCCGCGCGCGGCGGCCGGCCGATCGAGGTCATCGAGGGCCCGCTGATGGGCGGGATGAACGTCGTCGGCGACCTGTTCGGCGCCGGGAAGATGTTCCTGCCGCAGGTGGTGAAGTCCGCGCGGGTGATGAAGAAGGCCGTGGCCCACCTCGTGCCCCACATCGAGGCGGAGAAGCAGCCCGGCGACACGGGGAGCGGGGACGAGCGCCGCACCAACGGCACCGTGGTCATGGCGACGGTGAAGGGCGACGTCCACGACATCGGCAAGAACATCGTGGGCGTCGTGCTGCAGTGCAACAACTACGACGTCGTCGACCTCGGCGTCATGGTGCCGGCGCAGAAGGTGCTCGACACCGCCAAGGAGGTCGGCGCCGACGTCATCGGCCTGTCCGGGCTGATCACGCCCTCGCTGGACGAGATGGTCAACCTGGCCGGCGAGATGGAGCGGCAGGGCTTCGAGGTGCCGCTGCTCATCGGCGGGGCCACGACGTCGCGGGCGCACACCGCGGTCAAGGTCGCCCCGCGCTACCACGGCCCGGTCATCTGGGTGAAGGACGCGTCGCGGTCGGTGCCCGTCGTCGCGGCGCTGCTGTCGGACGAGCAGCGCCCCGGCCTGCTGGCGGCCACCGAGACCGAGTACGAGACGCTGCGCGAGCGGCACGCCGCGCGCACCGACACCCGGACGCTGCTGCCGCTGGCCGCCGCCCGCGCCGCCGCCCCGGCGCTGGACTGGTCGGTCTACACCCCGCCGCGGCCGCGGATGCTGCTGCAGCAGACCCGCGACGTGTGCACCGGGCCCTCCTGCGACCACGCGCACGCCGAGGTCGGCTACACCCGCGTGCTGCGCGACTACCCGCTGGAGGAGCTGCGCGGCTACGTCGACTGGCAGCCGTTCTTCACCGCCTGGGAGATGCGCGGCCGGTTCCCCGACCTGCTGAACAACCCGGCCACCGGCGACGCCGCGCGGCGGCTGTACGCCGACGCGCAGGCGATGCTCGACCGGATCGTCGCCGAGCGCTGGCTCACCGCCTCCGGCGTGTTCGGGCTGTTCCCGGCGGCCCGGGTCGACGGCGAGGACATCGAGGTCTACACCGACGAGTCCCGCACGCGGGTGCGCGCGGTGCTGCACCAGCTGCGGCAGCAGACCGAGGGCCGCGACGGCACCCCGCGCAGGTCGCTCGCCGACTTCGTGGCGCCGAAGGAGACCGGGCTGCGCGACCACGTCGGCGCCTTCGCCGTCACCGCGGGCCTCGGCTCGGCCGAGCGGGTCGCGGCGTTCAAGGCCGCCCACGACGACTACTCGGCGATCATGCTCGAGGCGCTCGCCGACCGGCTGGCCGAGGCGTTCGCCGAGCGGCTGCACGAGCGGGTGCGCCGGGAGTTCTGGGGCTACGCGGCCGACGAGCGGCTGGACAACGACGCCCTGATCGCCGAGCGCTACCGCGGCATCCGCCCCGCGCCCGGCTACCCGGCCTGCCCCGAGCACACCGAGAAGCAGACGATCTGGGACCTGCTCGACGTCGAGGCCTCGATCGGGCTGCAGCTGACCGAGTCCATGGCGATGTGGCCGGGCGCCGCGGTCAGCGGGCTGTACTTCTCGCACCCGGAGGCGCGGTACTTCAACCTGGGCCGGCTGGGCCGCGACCAGGTCGAGGACTACGCCCGCCGCAAGGGCTGGACGCTCGCCGAGGCCGAGCGCTGGCTCGCCCCCAACCTGGGCTACCGCACCGACGACGACTGACGAAGGCCCCCGTCCTCCTCAGCGCTCGCACGCTCGGGACGAGCCCCGGGACGGGGCCGTCCCGGTGCTGCACCGGGGCCGTTCCGGCACGTCGCGGGGTCAGCGCTGGGGGACGGTGATCTCGTACTGGGCGATCTTGCGGTAGAGGGTCGCCCGGCCGATGCCGAGCTCCTCGGCGACGCGGGTCATCGTGGTGCCCGGCTCGGTCAGGCACCGCACGATCTCGTCGCGCTCGAGCCGCTCCAGGCGGGACAGCGCCCGCGCGCCGCCGTCGAGCACCTCCGGCGCCAGGTGGCGCACGTCGACGACGTCGGCGCGGGCCACCGCCTCCCGCACCACCCGCCGCAGCTGGGCGACGTTGCCCGGCCAGCCGCAGGCGGCCAGCGCCCGGGCCGCGCGCGGGGTGAACGACACGTCCCGGTGCCGCTCCTGCCGCGCGGTACTCCGGCGCGGTGAGCACCGCGGGCTGCGGGCGCCCGGCGCGGCGGACCGTGGCCAGCCCCTGCGCCAGCTCGCCCGCGGCCCACGCCGGCAGCCGGTGCAGCCCGGGGACGATCACGCACGTGTCGCCGTCGCGCAGCTCGGGGGTCCACAGCTCCAGCCGCGGGGCGACGTCCCGAGGTGTCGTCGCCGATCCGGGCCAGCACGAACCCGGCGGGGTCGGCGAGCATCAGGCCCACCGGCTTGTCGGCGATCGTCGTCTGCAGGTCGGTGAGCACCCGGTGCGCGCACTCGTACAGCGGGGGGCCGGTGTCCGGCGTGCCGGTGAACACGGGCACGACCTCGTCGGACGGCACGCCGTAGCCCTGGCTGCGCCGCCACGACGCGCGCACCCGCGGGGCGCTGCCCCGGCCGGCCGGCACGGGGTCGGGCAGCGGCTCCGGTGGGCCGGACCAGCTCGTCCACGGGCACCTCCGGACGGCAGGACGCCGGTGTCCCGTGCCACGGGGAGGCACCCGCCGCGGCGGCGGGCGCGGCGTCTCCAGGTGAGACGCCGGGCCCGCTCGCGGCGGTCGCGTCCCGCGCTAGCGTCGGCGGCGAGCACGTGACCCAGCTCACGCCCGGAGCCGACGGAGGCCGACGGATGTACACCAGGGACGGCGAGCAGTACGACCGTCCCCCGCTCCCGCTGGAGGTGCGCTAGATGAAGGCCGTCCGCGTGCACGAGTACCACGCCGACCCCTCGATCGACGAGATCCCCGAACCGCAGCTCCGGGGCCCCCTCGACGTGATCGTGAAGATCGGCGGCGCCGGGGTGTGCCGCACCGACCTGCACATCCTCGAGGGCCAGTGGGCCGACCTGCAGAACCCCGACCTGCCCTACGTGATCGGGCACGAGAACGCCGGCTGGGTGCACGCCGTGGGGGAGGGGGTCACCAACGTCGCCGTCGGCGACACGGTGATCCTGCACCCGCAGCCCAGCTGCGGCCTGTGCGCGGCCTGCCGCGCCGGCCGGGACATGCAGTGCGAGAACGCGTTCTTCCCCGGGCTGAGCAACGACGACGGGGGGATGGCCGAGTACCTGCGCACCACCGCCCGCGCGTGCGTCAAGCTCGACCCGTCGACCGACCCGGCCGGCGTCGCCGCGCTCGCCGACGCCGGCATCACCGCCTACCACGCGGTGCGCAAGGCCCTGCCGCTGCTGTACCCGGGCACGACGGCGGTCGTCCTGGGCGCCGGCGGCCTCGGCCACATCGGCGTGCAGTGCCTGGCCGCGCTCTCGGCCACCCGGGTCGTCGTCGTCGACCGCAACCCCGACGCCCTGGCGCTCGCCCGGCAGATCGGCGCGGACGAGACCGTCGTCGCCGACGGCGGCCAGGTGCAGGCCGTCCAGGAGCTGACCGGCGGGGGCGCGGACGTCGTCTTCGACTTCGTCGCCGAGCAGGGCGCGGAGATGGACGGCTGGCGCATGACCCGCCCGGCCGGCTCGTACTACGTCATCGGGTACGGCGGCGAGCTGCGCATCCCGACGCTGGACTTCGTCGCCGGGGAGAAGAACGTCGTCGGCAACATCGTCGGCACCTACACCGACCTGGCCGAGCTGATGGTGCTCGCCCAGGCCGGGAAGGTCACCCTGCACACCCAGCGGTACCCGCTGGACCGGGCCGTGGACGCGCTCCGCGACCTCGAGGCCGGGAAGGTGCGGGGACGCGCGATCCTCGTGCCGTGAGCGGGCGCGGCCCCCGGCCCGCCCCGGCCGGGGGCCGCGTCTACCCCTCCCCGCCCACCTGCTCGAGGTCCATCCGCGACACCAGGTCGCCGCTGAACCGGTAGACGTGGCGCACCGTCTCCCGCGAGAGCACGGTGCCGCCCGGGTCGCGCACGGTCAGCGCCACGGTGACCGCGACCGAGCCGTCCGGGCGCTCCTCGACGCCGGTCGGCCGCACCAGCGGGCGGACCTGCGCCCACTGCCGCTCCCAGTAGTCCCGCACGCCGTCGTGCCCGTGCACCCGGCCGCCCTCCCAGCCGTTGGGCCAGTCCACGTCCGGCGCCATGGCGGCCACCACCGCGTCCAGGTCGCGGGCGGTGAACGCCCGGTAGAGCGAGCGCAGCAGGGCGGGGCGGTCCGGGGTGGTCACGGGGAGCGACGGTGCCACACCGGACCTCCCTCCGGCAGGAGCGCGCGTCCGCGCGATGCTGGTCGTCCGCCCACCCGACAGGAGTGACCATGACGCTCGCCGCCCCGCGGCCCCCCGCCACCGGCTCGGACGACGCCGCGCTGCGCGAGATCGAGCAGCGCGTGCTGTGGCTGGCGACGGCGATCGTCGACCACGCCAACCGGGTGCGCCCCAACCCGAGCGGTCTCAAGGTGGGCGGGCACCAGGCGTCCAGCGCCTCGATGGTCACGATCATGACCGCGCTGTGGCTGGAGCAGCTGGCCGCCGACGACCGGGTGAGCGTCAAGCCGCACGCTAGCCCGGTGCTGCACGCGCTGGAGTTCCTGCTCGGGCAGCTGGACGCCTCGTGGCTGACCACGCTGCGCGAGTTCGGCGGCCTGCAGTCCTACCCGTCGCGGCTGAAGGACCCCGTCCCGGCGGACTACTCGACCGGCTCGGTCGGCATCGGGGCCACCGCGCCGATCTGGGGCGCGCTGGCCCGACGCTACGTCAACACCCAGTTCGGCGCCGGCGGCACCGGCCGGCAGTGGTCGCTGGTGGGCGACGCCGAGCTGGACGAGGGCGCGGTCTGGGAGGCCGTGCTCGACCCGATGGTCGCCGAGCTCGGCGAGGTGAACTGGATCGTCGACCTCAACCGGCAGTCGCTGGACCGCGTCGTCCCGACCATGGGCGCCACCCGGCTGCAGGGCATGTTCACCGCGGCCGGCTGGCAGGTGCTCACCGTCAAGTACGGCGCGCTGCTGGAGGAGCTGTTCACCCGGCCCGGCGGGGCCGCGCTGCGCGACCGCATCGACGGGATGAGCAACGCCGAGTACCAGCGGCTGCTGCGCCGCACGCCCGCGGAGGTCCGCCGGGAGCTGCCCGGGGACGGGCCCGGCGCGGCCGCGGTCGCCGGGCTCGTCGCCGACGTGGCCGACGCCGACCTGGTCGCCGCCGTGCGCAACCTCGGCGGGCACGACCTCACCGCGCTGCGGCAGGCGTTCGCGCGGATCGACGACACCCGCCCCACCGTGGTCATCGCCTACACCCTCAAGGGCTACGGGCTGGCCACCGAGGGCCACCCGCAGAACCACTCCGCGCTGCTCACCGAGGCCCAGCTGCACGAGCTCGCCGCCCGCGTCGGCGTCGACCCGGCGCAGCCGTGGGCCGGGTTCCCGGCCGGCAGCCGCCCCGCCGACCTGCTCGCCGCCGCGGCGCGGCGGCTGACCCGGCCCCCGGTCGACGACGCCGTCGCCCCTCCGGTGCCGGCCGACCTGGGCCGCACCCCGTCGGGCACCGCGACGACGCAGGCGGCGCTGGGCCGCACGCTGCTCGACCTCAACCGCGCCGCCCCGGAGGTGGGCCGGCGGGTGGTCACCGTCAGCCCCGACGTGTCCAGCTCGACCAACCTCGGCGGCTGGGTGAACAAGGTCGGCGTCTGGTCGCACGAGGACCGCCGCGACTGGTTCGCCGACGACGCCGAGACGATCCTGCACTGGCGGGAGAAGCCCTCGGGCCAGCACGTGGAGCTCGGCATCGCCGAGACCAACCTGGTCGGCGCCATCGGCGAGCTCGGCGCCACCTGGTCGCGGTGGGGCCAGCCGCTGCTGCCGGTCGGCGTCCTCTACGACCCGTTCGTCGAGCGGGCGCTGGAGCCGTGGTCGTTCACCATCTACGCCGGCGGGCAGTCGCTGCTGGTCGGCACGCCGTCGGGGGTGACGCTGGCGCCCGAGGGCGGCGCGCACCAGTCGGTGACCACCCCGTCGATCGGGCTGGAGCAGCCCGGCTGCCTGTCCTACGAGCCGGCGTTCGCCCTCGACACCGAGTGGTGCCTGCTGGCCGCGCTCGGCCAGATGGGCCGCCCCGGCGGGCAGTCGGCGTACGTGCGGCTGTCCACCCGCCCGGTGGACCAGGCGCTGGCCGCGGTGCCCGCCGACCCGGCCGCCCGGGAGCGGCGCCGCCGGCAGGTGGTGGCCGGCGCCTACCCGCTGCGCCGGGTGCCGCGCCCGGCGGTGACGCTGGCCGCGATGGGCGCCGTCGTCCCCGAGGCCCTGGCCGCCGCCGAGCGGCTGGACGGGCTCGGCTTCCCCGCCGACGTCGTCGTGGTGACCAGCCCCGGCCTGCTGTTCCGCGCCGTGCAGGCCCGCCGCGGGCTGGACGACGCCGCGCCGTGGGTGCTCGACGGCGCGTTCCCCGCCGACCGGGCCGCGCCGCTGGTCACCGTGCTCGACGGGCACCCGCACACGCTCGCGTTCCTCGCCGGGGTCCGCGGGGTGCCGGCGGCGCACCTGGGCGTCACCCGGTTCGGCCAGAGCGGCGACCTCGACAGCGTCTACCGCCACCACGGCCTCGACGTCGACTCGCTGGTCGGCGCGGCGCTCGACCTCGTCGACTGAGCGGAGCGCGCCGCGGCCCGTTCCGCGGGCCCAGGAGATCCAGTCGACATGACGTCCTGACGACCGGGGTGCCGCGCGCAGCGGCGGTGCCCCGGTGTGGGAGCGTTGACCCTCGTGATCGGACACCAGGACCTCGCCGTGCGGACGTTGGGTCCGTGCCGCATCGACTCGCCGCTGGCGGAGCGGCTGGCCGCGCGGGAGACCACGCAGCACTCGGTGGAGGAGGACGACCGGATCCTCTTCGACGACACCCTGTCGATGGCCGGCACCCGGGGCGTGCCGGTCGACCAGCTGCCCAGCCTGGAGCCCGGCGGGCCGCGCAAGCGCATCTACTTCGACCCGGCCAAGACCCGGGTCGGCATCGTCACCTGCGGCGGGCTGTGCCCCGGCCTCAACGACGTCATCCGCGGGCTGGTCCTCGAGCTGTGCCGCCACTACGGCGTGCGCCGGATCGTCGGGTTCCGCAACGGCTACCGCGGCTTCATCCCGCACTACGGCGAGGACGTCGTCGACCTCTCGCCCGAGGTGGTCCAGCACATCGACGACGAGGGCGGCACCATCCTCGGCACCTCGCGCGGCGTGCAGGACCCCGAGGAGATCGTCGACGCCCTGGAGCGGCTGGCGATCAACATCCTGTTCGTCATCGGCGGCGACGGCACCATCCGCGGGGCGATGGAGGTCGTGCGGGTCATCCAGGAGCGCGGCCTGAAGATCGCCGTCGTCGGCGTGCCCAAGACGATCGACAACGACATCCCCTACATCGACCAGAGCTTCGGCTTCCAGACCGCGATGGCCGAGGCCACCAAGTCGATCCACGCCGCCAGCGTGGAGGCCCGCTCGGCCCCCGGCGGCGTGGGCCTGGTCAAGCTCATGGGCCGCCACTCGGGCTTCATCGCCTGCTACTCGGTGCTGGCCAAGGACGACGCCGACTACGTGCTCATCCCCGAGGTGCCCTTCACGCTGCACGGCGAGCGCGGCTTCCTCGAGCACCTGCGCCGCCGGGTCGAGGACCGCGGCCACGCCGTCGTCGTGGTGGCCGAGGGCGCCGGGCAGGAGCACATCGAGGAGCACGAGCCCGGCCGCGACGCCTCGGGCAACGTCCGCCTCGGCGACGTCGGCCGGCTGCTGCGCCGGCTGATCACCGAGCACCTCGACGACGCGAAGGTCGAGAACAACGTCCGCTACTTCGACCCCAGCTACGCCATCCGCAGCGTGCCGGCCAACCCCTACGACAGCGCCTACTGCCTGCGGCTGGCGCACGCCGCGGTGCACGCGGCGATGGCCGGGCGCACCGAGGTGATCGTGGCCCGGCGCCGCCGGCGGTTCGTGCACATCCCGATGCCGCTGGCGGTCAGCCGCCGCAACCACGTCGACCCGCTCGGCGACCTGTGGATGTCGGTGCTCGAGGCCACCGGGCAGCCGGTGCGCTTCGAGTAGGGCTCACCCGCCCGGGTGGGATCCCGGGATCCGGCTCCCCGCCGCCCCCGCGTCTGCCGATGGGCCCGTGTCAGGTGCAGCTCACCAGCGACACGAGGGACGGCATGGACACGACGGGACGCTCGACGACGCGACGGGGCCGCCTGGCGCGGGGCCTCGCGGCCACCGCGGTCGGCGCGGCCGTCGCCCTCACCCCCGGCGTCGCCGGGGCGGCGCCGAACCGCGCCGACCCGCCCGACGTGGTGCCGCTGGTCGACTGCGTCGTCCGGCACGCCGACGGCAGCTGGACGGCGGTGTTCGGCTACGACAACCGCACCGGGGAGACGGTGGACATCCCGGTCGGCCCGGCCAACCAGGTGACGCCGGCCCCGCTCGGCGAGCCGCAGCCGACCACCTTCGCCCCCGGGGTTCGGCACGGCGTGTTCTCCGTGACCGTCGAGAACGGCGGCGGCCCGATGTGGCACCTGGGCAGCACCGACCTCGCCGCCCGCAAGGCCGACGCGGCGTGCCCGCCCTCGACGCAGATGCCGGCCGAGGGCAACGGCACCGGGCTCGCGATCGGCGTCGCCGTGGCCGGCGGGGTCGGCGCGGTGGTGCTGCGGCGGGCCCGCCGCCGGGCCTGAGCCCTCCCGCGCCCGGCCTCGGCCGGGCCAGGATCACCCCGGGACGGCGCCGCCGTCCCGGGGAGGAGACCGCCATGGCCAACCACGTGTACCGGCTGACCGAGGTCGTCGGCAGCAGCCCGACCGGCATCGACGACGCGATCCGCACCGCGATCGGCAAGGCGTCGCAGACCATCCGGCACGTCGAGTGGTTCGAGGTCCAGGAGGTGCGGGGCCAGGTCGTCGACGGCGACGTCGCGCACGTCCAGGTGACGCTCAAGATCGGGTTCCGCGTCGAGGACTGACCGCCTCGCGTGCGGGCGCCGGTCCGGTCCGGCGCGGTGGGACACTGGGGACGTCGGCCGGCGCGGGCCGTCGCACCCCTGCCGTCTGCCCGAGAGACCTGCCGTGATCCTCCCTGAACCCGACACCCGATCCGCCCTGCGCGCGGTGCTCTTCGACATGGACGGCACGCTGGTGGAGTCCGAGCAGCACTGGGGACACGCCCTGTTCGCCCTCGCCCGGCGCCTGGGCGGTGAGCTGAGCGCCGCCGCCCGCGAGGCCACCGTCGGCACCAGCATGGCGACGTCGATGCGGATCCTGCAGGCCGACCTCGGGATCGAGCGCACCGCCGAGCAGACCCGCGCGGACGTCGCCTGGGTGGAGGAGACCGTCGCCGGCCTGCTCGCCACCGACCTGCACTGGCGGCCCGGCGCACGCGAGCTGCTGGCCGAGGTGCGCGCCGCCGCGCTGCCCACGGCCCTGGTGACGACGACGCCGCGCCGCCTGGCCGACGTGGTCATCGCGCACGTCGAGGGCGCGTTCCCGGACGTGCCGCCGTTCGACCTCACCGTCTGCGGCGACGAGGTGCCCGCCCGCAAGCCCGACCCGGCGCCCTACCTGCAGGCCGCCGCCGCGCTCGGCGTGGACCCGGCGGACTGCGTCGTCGTCGAGGACTCCGCGGCCGGGGTGGCCGCCGGGCTGGCCGCGGGCGCGACCGTCCTCGGCGTGCCCGCGCTGCAGCCGCTGGAGCCCGCGCCGGGCCTGGTGCTGCGCGACACGCTGGCCGGCGTCGGGCTCGCCGACCTGGAGGGGCTGCTGCTCGGGCGGGACACCGCGCCGCGCCGCTGACCCCTCAGCCGGCCGGCACGACCTCCCGGCCGCGGGAGACCACTACCCGCACCCGCGCCAGCGCGGCCACGTCCACGGTGGGGTCGCCGTCGACCAGCAGCAGGTCGGCGTCCAGGCCGGGCGCCAGCCGCCCGGTGCGCCCGCCGAGGCCGCAGGCGGCGGCCGCCACGGAGGTCGCCGTCGCCAGCGCCTCGGGAGCGGGCACCCCGCCGTCGGCGAGCGAGGCGACGGCCCGCGGCAGGAGCCCGTGCGGCTTGCCCGGGGCGATGCCGCAGTCGACGCCGCTGACGACCCGGACGCCGGCGCGGTGCAGGCGGGCCGCGTCGGCGGCGCGCGCCTGCTCGGTCATGTCCAGCCGGTCGATGAGCTCCTGCACCCGGGGCGGCGGCACCGCGCCCTCGGCCAGGCCCAGCGTCGGGCAGACGGCGGTGCCCGCGCGGGCCAGCTGCTCCGCCAGCGCCGGCGGGACGCCCCAGCCGGTGGCGGTCAGGCACGAGCAGTGCTCGATGCCGTCGACGCCGGCGCCCAGCACCTGCCGGACGGCGGTCAGCGCGTGCGCGTGCGCGGTGACCGGCAGCCCCAGCCGGTGCGCCTCCTCGACGACGGCGCGCACCTCGGCGGCGCTGAACTGGCAGGCGGCCATGTCGGTGCCCGCGGTCATCGCCCCGCCGCTGGCCATCAGCTTGACGACGTCCGCGCCCCGCTCGGCGCGCTCGCGGACCGCGGCCCGCAACGCCTCGGCGCCCCGGACCTCGCCGCCCATGCCCGCGCAGTGGCCGGCGGGGCAGGTGAGCGGCGGGCCCGCCGCGACCACGGTGGGGCCGTCGGCCGGTGCCCGCTCGACCACCGCCCAGCCGACGTCGCCGAGGTCGCGCACCGCCGTGACCCCGGCGGCCAGGTGCTGCCGGAGGGCGGCGGCCACGATCGCGTCCACCTGCGCCGGCTCCAGCTCGGGGAGCTGGTCGAGGGCGCGGGGGCCGCTGTCGCCGCAGAGGTGCACGTGCGTGTCGACCAGGCCCGGCAGCAGCGTCGTCCCGGGCAGCGCGGTCACGGGGACGCCGTCGGGCGGGGCGGCCCCGGCGGGCTCGACGGCGACGATCCGGCCGTCGTCGACCAGCACCAGGGCCCCGTCGCGCAGCACCCGCTCGCCGTCGAAGGCGTGGTCGGCCCGGTAGCCGCGCATGCCGGCCTCCTGGATGGCGGGGACGCCGACGCTAGGACCGGGCGCGCCGTCCGGTCGACGGGGACCGGCGCGTCTCGCTCCGCCGCGCCGCTCCCGTCCGTCGACCGTTATCCCCAACTTCCGGACCGACCTGCCGGCCGGCGCCATGGCGGCGGAGCGACGACCGGCGGGGGCCTGCCCGCGCCGGTGTCCCGCGATCGTCCCCACGGGCCGGGCCGGCAGGAGCGGCCCGGTGCCGGGGCGGGAGCGTCAGTCGCGCTCGACGATCGGCAGCGTCGCCCAGCCGGCCCGGGCGGCGGCCTCGGCGGGGAAGGGCGGGGGAGTGCCGCCGAAGGAGGGGCACAGCGCCTGGTGGTCGCACCAGTCGCACAGCCGCGTGCGGTTGGGCCGGAAGTCGCCGGTGGCCACCGCCCGCTCGATCGCCGCCCAGATCGCCAGCAGCGTCCGCTCGAAGCGGACGAGCTCGGCCTCCTCGGGGGCGTAGGTCAGCGCGTCGCCGTCGCCGAGGTAGATGAGCTTGAGCTGGGAGGCCACCACGCCGCGGGTGCGCCACAGCACCAGCGCGTAGAACTTCATCTGGAACAGGGCCTTGGACTCGAACGCCTCGCGCGGCATCGAGCCGGTCTTGTAGTCGACGACCCGCAGCGCGCCGTTGCGGGCGACGTCGAGCCGGTCGACGTACCCGCGCAGCAGCAGCCCGTCGGGCAGCGTCACCTCGACCAGCTGCTCGCGCCCCTCCGGCTGGATGCGGGTGGGGTCCTCGAGGGTGAAGTAGGTCTCCACCAGCTTCCCGGCCGAGTCCAGCCAGGCCTCCAGCGACGGCGGCTCCGCCCCGTCCTCGCCGGCGGTGAACAGCGCCTCGACCTCGGGGTCGGCGCGCAGCTCGTCCCACGCCGGCGCCACCAGCCCGCGGGCCGCCTCGACGGTCCGCTCGGCCGGCGGCAGGTCGTAGAGCCGCTCCAGGACCGCGTGCACCAGCGTGCCGCGCACCGCCGCGGCGCTCTTCCTCTCCGGCAGCCGGTCGATGGTGCGGAAGCGGTAGAGCAGCGGGCAGGTCTTGAAGTCCGCCGCGCGGCTGGGCGACAGCGAGGGCCGGCGCGGCGCCTTCGCCCCGTCGGGGGCCCGCTCGCCGCCGTCGGACGCCGTGCCGGGGAAGACCGTGCCGCTGCGTGCCGGGTCCTGCGCCACTGCCGTCATGCGTCCGACGCTACGACGCTCCTCCGACAGTTCCGAGCGCCCGCGCCGGACGGACCCGTCCCGCCGCTGGCCTAGGCTGGCCGCCCGTGGAACCGCAGCCCGAGCCCAGCCAGAACGCGACGAGCGCCGCCCCCGCCGCCGGGCCGCTGCCCGCGGACACCAGCGCGGACGAGGAGCAGCCGGCCGCCGTCACCGCCCGCGTGCCGGGCGCCTTCGCCGCCGGCGACCGGGTGCAGCTCACCGACCCCAAGGGCCGGCTGCACACCGTCGTCCTCGAGCCCGGCAAGCAGTTCCACACCCACCGCGGCGCCATCGCCCACGACGACCTCATCGGCGCGCCGGAGGGCTCGGTCGTGCACTCCACGGCCAACACCGGCTACCTGGCGTTCCGGCCCCTGCTGGCCGACTTCGTGCTGTCCATGCCGCGCGGCGCCCAGGTCATCTACCCCAAGGACGCCGCGCAGATCGTCGGCAGCGGGGACATCGGGCCCGGGATGCGGGTCCTCGAGGCCGGCGCCGGGTCGGGCGCGCTCACCTGCTCGCTGCTGCGCGCCGTCGGCGCGTCGGGCCGGGTCACCAGCTACGAGCGGCGCGAGGACTTCGCCGACGTCGCCCGCGGCAACGTCGGCGCCTTCTTCGGCGGCGTGCCGGACACCTGGGACCTGCGCCTGGGCGACCTCGCCGACCACCCCGCCGACGAGGTCGTCGACCGGGTGGTCCTGGACATGCTCGAGCCGTGGGCGGTGCTGCCCACCGTGGCCGCGGCGCTGCGGCCCGGCGGCGTCCTCGTCGGCTACGTGGCGACGGTCACCCAGCTGTCCACCTACGTGGAGGCGCTGCGCGCGCAGGGCGTGTGGACCGAGCCCTACGCGTGGGAGTCGCTGGTCCGCCCGTGGCACGCCGTCGGCCTCGCGGTGCGCCCCGAGCACCGCATGGTCGCGCACACCGCGTTCCTCGTGACCGCCCGCCGGCTGGCCGAGGGCGTGGTCGCTCCGGTCCGCCAGCGGCGCCCCCAGAAGTAGCCCCGCCGGGGGGAGTCGCGCCCCGGCGAGTGCCCGGCACGGTGTCGGCAGGCGTGTATAGATTTGCCTCCTGGCTCCCCCCGATGTGCGGAGGTGCGCGATGGGCCCCGGTCCTGTCAGCGGTCCCGACGAGTTCCGAGCGCGGCGCGAACGTGACGTCTCCGCCCTGCTCTCCCAGATCTCCTACCTCGAGGAGGAGATCGGTCTCCTGCGCCGCAAGGTGGCCGACAGCCCCCGGCAGGTGCGGGCGCTCGAGGAGCGGATCGCCGAGGCGGAGGGCCGCGCGGCCTTCCTCTCCGAGCGCAACGACAAGCTCGCCGGCACCCTGCGCGAGGCCCGCGAGCAGCTGCTCACGCTCAAGGAGGAGATCGACCGGCTCGGTCAGCCGCCGTCGGGCTACGGGGTCTACCTCGGGCGGCACGACGACGGCACGGTCGACGTCTTCACCGGCGGCCGCAAGCTGCGCGTCTCGGTGTCCCCGGCCGTCGAGGCCGAGGAGCTGCGGCCCGGCCAGGAGGTCATGCTCAACGAGGCGATGAACGTCGTCGAGGCGCTCGGCTACGAGAAGCAGGGCGACGTCGTCATGCTCAAGGAGCTGCTGGAGCCGATCGACGGCGTGACGCCGCGGGCCCTGGTCATCGGCCACACCGACGAGGAGCGGGTGGTCTACCTGGCCGACTCGCTCACCGGCCAGCCGCTGCGGGTCGGCGACTCGCTGCTGCTGGAGTCGCGGTCGGGCTACGTGTACGAGCGGATCCCCAAGAGCGAGGTCGAGGAGCTCGTCCTCGAGGAGGTCCCCGACATCGACTACTCCGACATCGGCGGCCTGGCCCGGCAGATCGAGCAGATCCGCGACGCCGTCGAGCTGCCGTTCCTGCACGCGGACCTGTTCCGCGAGTACGAGCTGCGCCCGCCGAAGGGCATCCTGCTCTACGGCCCGCCCGGCTGCGGCAAGACGCTCATCGCCAAGGCGGTGGCCAACTCGCTGGCCAAGAAGGTCTCCGCGGTGAAGGGGGAGGGGCAGGCCAAGTCCTACTTCCTCAACATCAAGGGCCCGGAGCTGCTCAACAAGTACGTCGGGGAGACCGAGCGGCACATCCGGCTGGTGTTCCAGCGGGCCCGGGAGAAGGCCAGCGAGGGCACCCCGGTCATCGTGTTCTTCGACGAGATGGACTCGATCTTCCGCACCCGCGGGTCGGGCGTGTCCTCCGACGTCGAGTCGACGATCGTCCCGCAGCTGCTCAGCGAGATCGACGGCGTCGAGGGCCTGGAGAACGTCATCGTCATCGGCGCCTCCAACCGCGAGGACATGATCGACCCGGCGATCCTGCGGCCCGGCCGGCTGGACGTGAAGATCAAGATCGAGCGGCCCGACGCCGAGGCCGCGCGCGACATCTTCAGCAAGTACCTGACGCCGACGCTGCCCATCCACGCCGACGACCTCGCCGAGAACGGCGGCAGCGCCGAGGCCACCATCCAGGCGATGATCCAGCGCACCGTCGAGCGGATGTACACCGAGAGCGAGGAGAACCGCTTCCTCGAGGTCACCTACGCCAACGGGGACAAGGAGGTCCTGTACTTCAAGGACTTCAACTCCGGCGCCATGCTGCAGAACATCGTCGACCGGGCCAAGAAGATGGCCATCAAGGAGAACCTGGAGACGGGGACGGCGGGCCTGCGGGTCGGCCACCTGATGCAGGCCTGCGTCGACGAGTTCAAGGAGAACGAGGACCTGCCCAACACCACCAACCCCGACGACTGGGCGCGGATCTCGGGCAAGAAGGGCGAGCGGATCGTCTACATCCGCACGCTGATCAGCGGCAAGGGCAGCGACTCCGGCCGCGCCATCGACACCGCGACCAACACCGGCCAGTACCTGTAGTCCGGCCCGGCCGCCGGTGGCCCGGCTCCCCGTCGCGGGAGCCGGGCCACCGGCGCGGTCAGCCCAGCCGGGCGGCCAGCGCGCGCAGGTGCGCCCCGCCGGCGGCCTCGTAGGCGGCACCCGGCACCGTGCGCACCGGATACGGCCGGTGGAGCGGCGCCCGGGGGCCGACGTCGACGTGGACGACGTCGAACCCGAGGCCGTGCAGGTGGTCGGCCATCGCGTAGTCGGTGGCGGAGTCCCCGACGGTGTGCCAGAGCCGGGGGAGGGGCCCGTCGGCCCGCAGCAGCTCCAGCGCGCGTCGGGCTCCGCGGGCCTTGCCCGCGAGCACCGACTCCACGTCGGTCGCGATCACCGACGGGTCGATCCGCCACGCCGTCCGGCCCGCCGCGTCGGGGTGGTCGCGGTCGCCCAGCCGCACGCCGAGTCCCGCGGTCACCAGGGCGGCGAACAGGTCGGCGTCGAAGGCCCGCTGCCGCTCGGCGTAGACGGCGGCGGGGACGTCGGTGCGCGCCTCCACCGTGGCCATCGTCCGCTTGGTGTCGTCGAGGAACACCGCGTCGCCGTAGCCGTCGCCCACCAGGTCGGCGAGCAGGGCGCGGCACACGTCGGGGACGGCGAGGGCGGGGTCGACGTGGACCTCGCCCGCCCCGTCCGGGCCTGCCGACGTCCAGACGCCGCCCTTCTCGCAGACCGCGTGCAGCCGGGCCCCGCCCGGCAGGCCGGCCGCGGCCAGCGGCGCCAGGACGCGCTCGCCGACGAACTCCGCCGACCGGCCGGTGTTGAGCACCACGGGGACGCCCGCGGCCAGCAGCGCCCGCAGGTCCTCCAGCAGCGCCGGGGCGACCGTCCGGGTCACCGGGCTGGCGACCGGGCCGTCGACGTCGAGCAGCAGGCCCAGGGGTGGCGGTGTCACCCGGTCATCCTCGCGTCCGGCGACCGCGGCCTAGGCTCGGGGCATGAGCGTCCGGCGGGTCATGGGCACCGAGGTGGAGTACGGCATCTCGGTGCCCGGTCAGCCCACCGCCAACCCGACCACCCTGTCCAGCCAGGTGGTCAACGCCTGGGCCGTCGCCGACGCCCCGACCCGCCGCCGCCCGCGCTGGGACTTCGAGGAGGAGTCGCCGCTGCGCGACGCCCGCGGCTTCGACCTGTCCCCGGCGCAGGCGCTGGACCACACCGACCTCGACGAGGACTCGGGGATGGCCAACGTCATCCTCACCAACGGCGCCCGGCTCTACGTCGACCACGCGCACCCGGAGTACTCGACGCCGGAGGTCACCAACCCGCGCGACGTCGTCCTCTGGGACAAGGCGGGGGAGCGGGTGATGGCCGAGGCGGCCCGCCGGGCCGCGCGCATCCCCGGCACCCAGCCGATCCAGCTGTACAAGAACAACACCGACGGCAAGGGCGCCAGCTACGGCGCGCACGAGAACTACCTGATGGACCGGCGGACGCCGTTCATCGACATCATCCGCGGCCTGATCCCGTTCTTCGTGACCCGGCAGGTGTTCGCCGGCGCCGGCCGCGTGGGCATCGGCACCGAGGGCCGCACCCAGGGCTTCCAGATCTCCTCCCGGGCGGACTTCTTCGAGGTCGAGGTGGGCCTGGAGACGACGCTCAAGCGGCCGATCATCAACACCCGCGACGAGCCGCACGCCAACCCCGACGAGTACCGCCGCCTGCACGTGATCATCGGCGACGCCAACCTCGCCGAGCTGTCGACCTACCTCAAGGTCGGGACGACGTCGCTGGTGCTGGCGATGATCGAGGCGCGGGCGCTGCGCGAGGACCTCTCGCTCGAGGAGCCGGTCGCCACGCTGCAGGCGGTCAGCCACGACCCGTCGCTGGCCACGCAGGTGCGGCTGCGCGACGGGCGGCGGATGACCGCGCTCGACCTGCAGCGCGTCCACCTCGACCACGCCGAGCGCTTCGTCGACCGGAACGGGGAGGCCGACGGGCAGACCACCGACGTGCTGCGCCGCTGGGCCGAGGTCCTCGACGACCTCGGCACCGACCCGATGCGCCTGGCCGACCGGCTGGACTGGCCGGCCAAGCTGCGGCTGCTGGAGGGCTACCGCTCCCGCGACGGGCTGTCCTGGGGCGACTCGCGGCTGCAGCTGGTGGACCTGCAGTACTCCGACGTCCGCCCCGAGAAGGGGCTCTACCACCGGCTGGTGGCCCGCGGCTCGATGCAGCGGCTGCTCAACGACGACGAGGTGACCCGGGCGATGGTCACCCCGCCGGCCGACACCCGCGCCTTCTTCCGCGGCGAGTGCCTGCGGCGCTTCCCGGCGCAGGTGGCCGCGGCGTCGTGGGACTCGGTGGTGTTCGACCTCGGCCGGGAGAACCTGGTGCGCATCCCGACGATGGAGCCGCTGCGCGGCACCCGCGACCACGTGGGCCTGCTGTTCGAGTCCACGGCGAGCGCGCAGGAGCTGGTCGACACCATCACCGGCTCCTAGTGGCCGCCCCGGTCCAGGTCGCCCGGGCGCTGGCCGAGGACCTGCTCGCGCCCGCGGCCGCCGACGTCGACGCCACCGGCGTGCTCCCGCGCGGCCACCTCGACGCGCTCGCCGCCGCCGGGCTCTACGGCCTGGTGGGGCCCGCGGAGGCCGGCGGCCTGGACGGCGACGGCGCGACGCTGGCGGCCGTGGTCGAGGAGCTGGCCGCCGGCGACCTCGCCACCGCGTTCGTGTGGCTGCAGCACCACGGCGTCGTCGGGCGGCTGGCCGCCTCCGGGGCGCACCCGGAGCTGCTGGCCGGCCTGTGCGCCGGGCGGCGGCGGGCCGGGATCGCGCTGCAGGCCGCGACCCGCCCGGACGCCCCGCCCGTGACGCTGCGCCGGGACGGCGGCGACCTCGTGCTCGACGGCGCGGTGCCGTGGGTGACCGGCTGGGGTCTGGTCGACGTGCTGCTGGTGGCCGCCCGCGACGGCGACGACGTCGCGTTCGTGCTGGCCGACGCGGTGGAGGGGCCGACGCTCGCGGCGGTGCCGCAGCCGCTGGTGGCGGTGCAGGCCAGCGCGACGGTCGAGCTGCACCTGCGCGGCCACCGGGTGCCCGCCGGCCGGCTGCTGGGTGCGACCCCGCTGGCCGAGGTCCGCGCGGGCGACGCGGCCGGGCTGCGGCTCAACGGCTCGCTGGCGCTGGGGCTGGTCAGGCGGTGCGCCCGGCTGGTCGGCCCCTCCCCCCTGGACGACGACCTGGCCGCCGCGCGCGCCCGGCTCGACGCGGCCGGCCCGTGCGAGCTCCCGGAGGCGCGGGCCGCCGCGGCGGCCCTGGCGCACCGGGCGGCCGGGGCGCTGGTGGTGGCGACGGGCAGCGGCGCCGCGCGCGCCGGCTCCGTGGCCGAGCGGACGGCGCGCGAGGCGGTGTTCCTGCTCGTGTTCGGCTCGCGCCCTGCGATCCGCGCGTCGCTGCTGGCGCGGCTGGGCGCGGCTCGCTGAGGCCGCCGGGTGTCGGTACCTGCGGGTAGTTTCGGCAGCAGCACGCACTCGGCGCGCACCAGGGGAGGGCACATGGCCACCAGGGACACCGGCGGGCAGCAGCGGGCCACGCGCACGCGCGAGGAGAGCGACGAGGTCGAGGCCTCGGTCGACACCGAGGTCGCCGAGCGGCACAAGGAGATGTCCGAGGACGTCGACGCCATCCTCGACGAGATCGACGACGTCCTCGAGGAGAACGCCGAGGAGTTCGTTCGCTCGTATGTACAAAAAGGAGGCCAGTGAAAGCCGTTCTCGGCTAGCAGGAACGGCGGCCTGAATGGTCGAGCCGAAGTGGTGTCCAGACTGCGGCGAATCCCGCCCGCTCGACCGGTTCACCCGCGACAGGCGACGAGCGAACGGTCTCGCGTTCTACTGCCGTGACCACGCGAGGGCGAGGTCCCAGGAGTCCAGACGGCGGCGGCTCGGTCCACCGAGCCGCCGCTCTCCGGTTGGTCGGGACGTGCCGGCCGGGGCCAAGTGGTGTCCGGACTGCGACACCGTCAAGCCGATCTCGGAGTTCCCCACGACCACCGCCAACTCGAGCGGTGTGCACTCGTACTGCAAGCCCTGCCACAACGTCCGCGGCAAGGCCTCCAGAGACAAGGTGGGCGGGTCGCGGACCTACCACCTCCAGCGGCGGTACGGCATCACCGCCGAGGAGGCCGACGCGATGCTGGCGGCGCAGGGCGGGCTGTGCGCCATCTGCCGCACGGCACCGGCCGCGCACGTCGACCACGATCACGACACCGGCAGGGTGCGCCAGTTGTTGTGCTTCCACTGCAACGGCGGGCTCGGCCAGTTCAAGGACGACCCGGCGGCGTTGCGGGCTGCAGCCGGGTACGTCGAGCGTCATCGCGCCGCCCCGGCTCCGGCCGATCCTCCGGTGCCTTCCCAGCGCGGGCCGGGGAGACCGCGCCGACCGTCCGACCCCGGCATGCTCGAGACCCGCCGCCGCGGCGCTGGATGCCCCACCCGGGACGTGGTGCGTGCCCGCGTCGCTGCCTTGGTCGCCTCCCTGGAGGGACCGACTGCCAGGTGAGTCCTGCCCCTCCGGAGGGCATCCGGCGCCCCGGGTGGCCCGGCAGTCGCGCCGGTAGGGTCGGCGACGAGCCGCCGCGGCACGTCCGCGGCACGTCGAGGAGCACCCCGCGAGGGGTGCGGAGAGGGTGGACGGGTTGACCCAGTCGCACACCGGCCGGAGCGGCTTCCCGCCCGCCTACCTGGACCGGGTGGGTTCCTCGTTCACCGACTTCCTCGCCCAGGCCGCCCCCGACCTGCTGCCCGGGCGGCGCCCGCTGCCGTCGGTGCACGCCGGCGACCTCACCCCGCACGGCACCACGATCGTCTCCGTCACCTACGACGGCGGCGTCCTCATGGGCGGCGACCGCCGGGCCACCATGGGCAACCTGATCTCCAGCCGCGACATCGAGAAGGTGTACCCGGCCGACACCTGGTCGGTGATCGGCATCGCCGGCGCCGCGGGCATCGCGATCGAGATGGTCCGGCTCTACCAGGTCGAGCTCGAGCACTACGAGAAGATCGAGGGGCTGACCCTCAGCCTCGACGGCAAGGCCAACCGGCTGGCCCAGATGATCCGCGGCAACCTCGGCGCCGCGCTGCAGGGCCTGGCCGTCGTCCCGCTGTTCGCCGGCTTCGACCTCGACGCCGCTCCCGGCGCCAGCCCGGGCCGGATCTTCAGCTACGACGTCACCGGCGGGAACTACGAGGAGCGCGGCTACGCCGCCGTCGGCTCCGGCTCGCTGTTCGCCCGGAACTCGCTGAAGAAGACCTGGCGGCCGGGGCTGAGCGGCGAGGACGCCACCCGCAGCCTGGTCGAGGCCCTCTACGACGCCGCCGACGACGACTCGGCCACCGGCGGCCCCGACCCGGTGCGCCGGCTGTACCCGATCGTCTACCGCGTCGACGCCGAGGGCGCCGTCCGCCTGACCGACGACGAGGTCGCCGCCGTCGCGAAGACCATCGTCGACGAGCGGGCCGCCGCCGAGGGGCAGGGCTGAGCGCCATGACCATGCCGTACTACGCCTCGCCCGAGCAGCTCATGCGCGACCGCTCGGAGTACGCCCGCAAGGGCATCTCCCGCGGCCGCAGCGTCGCCGTCCTCACCTACGCCGACGGCGTGCTGTTCATCGCCGAGAACCCCAGCTCCACGCTGCACAAGGTCGGCGAGATCTACGACCGGATCGGTTTCGCCGCGGTCGGCCGGTACAGCGAGTTCGAGAGCCTGCGGGTGGCCGGCGTGCGCCTGGCCGACGTCCGCGGCTACTCCTACAACCGCCGCGACGTCACCGGCCGGGTCATCGCCAACGCCTACGCGCAGACCCTCGGGGCGATCTTCACCGAGCAGATGAAGCCCTACGAGGTGGAGCTCTGCGTCGCCGAGGTCGGCGAGACCGCCGAGCAGGACCAGCTGTACCGGCTGACCTTCGACGGGTCGGTGGTCGACGAGCCGGACTTCGTGGTCATGGGCGGGCAGGCCGAGGCCGTCACCGGCCGCCTGCGGGAGGACTTCCGCTCCGGCATGGCGCTGCGCGACGCGCTGATGACCGGCGTCCGCGCGCTGTCGGCGTCCAGCCCCGCGATGTCGGGCAACGGCGACGGCGGCCTGCTGCCGGCCGGCCAGCTCGAGGTCGCCGTCCTGGACCGCCGCCGGCCCAAGCGGGCCTTCCGCCGGGTCGTCGGCGCGGCGCTGGGCACCCTGCTCGGCGACCGCAGCGCCGGCGAGGCCGCCCCCGAGGGCACCACTCACGCGCACGTCCCCAGCGCGCCGCAGCCGGGCACCCCGGCCGGCCTCGGCGACCCCGCCGCGCCGGACACCGCCGGCGGCACCGGCGGGTCGGGTGAGGGCAGCGGCCCCCAGCCGGGCCCGGCCGACGGCGTCGGCGGCGGCACCGACGGGGGCAGCTGACCGGCGCCGTCGAAGGGACGCCCGGGAACCGGCCGGAGTCGCATCCGGCGCCTAGGCTCGGTCCGTGGACCGACGGATCTTCGGGATCGAGACCGAGTACGGCGTCACGTGCACCTTCCGCGGGCAGCGGCGGCTGTCCCCGGACGAGGTGGCCCGCTACCTGTTCCGGCGGGTCGTGTCGTGGGGGCGCAGCTCCAACGTGTTCCTGCGCAACGGCTCGCGGCTGTACCTCGACGTCGGCAGCCACCCGGAGTACGCCACCGCCGAGTGCGACGACCTCACCGAGCTCGTCGTCCACGACAAGGCCGGTGAGCGGATCCTCGAGGGCCTGCTGGTCGACGCCGAGCAGCGGCTGGCCGAGGAGGGCGTCACCGGCGACATCTACCTGTTCAAGAACAACACCGACTCGGCGGGCAACAGCTACGGCTGCCACGAGAACTACTGCGTCGGCCGGCACGGGGAGTTCTCCCGGCTGGCCGACGTGCTCATCCCGTTCCTGGTCAGCCGGCAGCTGATCGTCGGCGCGGGCAAGGTGCTGCAGACCCCGCGCGGGGCGATCTACTGCGTCAGCCAGCGCGCCGAGCACATCTGGGAGGGCGTGTCCTCGGCGACCACCCGCTCGCGGCCGATCATCAACACCCGCGACGAGCCGCACGCCGACGCCGAGCGCTACCGGCGGCTGCACGTGATCGTCGGCGACTCGAACATGAACGAGACGACGACGCTGCTCAAGGTCACCATCACCGACCTGGTGCTGCGGATGATCGAGGCCGGCGTGCCGATCCGGGACATGGCGCTGGAGAACCCGATCCGCGCCATCCGGGAGATCAGCCACGACGTCACCGGCCGCCGGAAGGTGCGCCTGGCCAACGGCCGGGAGATGAGCGCGCTGGAGATCCAGGGGGAGTACCACTCGCGCGCCGCGGAGTTCGTCGACCGGGAGGGCTTCGGCCCGGTGCACCGGCAGATGCTGGAGCTGTGGGGGCGGGTGCTCAAGGCCGTCGACACCGAGGACCTCTCGCTCATCGACCGGGAGATCGACTGGGCCACCAAGCTGTCGCTGATCGAGCGGTACCGGGGCAAGCGGGGCCTGTCGCTGTCCTCGCCGCGGGTGGCCCAGATGGACCTGGCCTACCACGACATCTCCCGCCGGCGCGGGCTGTACTACCTGCTCGAGCGCAACGGCCAGGTGGAGCGGGTGGCGCACGAGCCGCGGGTGTTCGAGGCCAAGAACGTGCCGCCGCAGACCACCCGGGCCAAGCTGCGCGGGGAGTTCATCCGCAAGGCCCAGGAGAAGCGGCGCGACTTCACCGTCGACTGGGTGCACCTCAAGCTCAACGACCAGGCCCAGCGCACCGTGCTGTGCAAGGACCCGTTCAAGAGCGTCGACGAGCGCGTGGAGAAGCTCATCGCGTCGATGTGACCGGACACGGGCGCGGGGGGCCGCCGGCGGGGGGGGGGGGGGGGGGGGGGGGGGGGGGGGGGGGGCGGGGGGGCGGCGGGGGGGGGGGGGGGGGGGGGGGGGGGGGGGGGGGGGGGGGGGGGGGGGGGGGGGGGGGGGGGGGGGGGGGGGGGGGGGGGGGGGGGGGGG
>NZ_JBJGZC010000023.1:0-72320 GCF_054050315.1 Geodermatophilus sp. SYSU D00867
CCCCCCCCCCCCCCCCCCCCCCCCCCCCCCCCCCCCACCACCCCCCGCCCCCCCCCCCCCCCCCCCCCCCCCCCCCCCCCCCCCCCCCCCCCCCCCCCCCCCCCGGAACGGTCGTGCCCTGCACGGCTGAGGAGTCAGGTCCCGAGCCGTCCGCCGCCGTTCCCGGCCGCGGCCGGGTCGACCGCGTCTGCCTCGACCGCGCCCGGCGTCGTCGGGAGGCCCGACACGCGGCCGACGACGAGCTCGTCGACCTCCAGCCGCGCCACCCGCACGGTGCGCAGGTCCGCGCGTCCCACGGCCACGCGGCCTACGGCCAGCCGTCCCACCGCGAGCCGTCCCACGGCGAGCGAGCCGACCGCCAGACCGCCCACTGCCGCCGAGCCGAGCGCCACCGCGCCGACCGCCAGCGCCCGGACCGCCACGGGGCCGACCGCGCGGCCGCCGGCCGTGCGCCTGCCGGCCGTGCGTCGGCCGGCCGTGCGTCGGCCGGCCACGTGCCCACGGCGGGCCCGTGCCACCTCTCGTCTCCGCATCGCTGCTCCCTCTCTCGGACCGGTTCCGGACGCGGCGACCGTCAGACCGAGGGCTCCGGCACCGCGCTCGTGACGGCGGGCTCCGCGGGGGCCGCCTGCTGCGCGACCCGCCCGGGGTGCACCACCATGACCGGGCAGGGCGCGTGCACCGCGCAGTGCAGGGCCACGGAGCCGAGGACCATCCCGCCCAGGCGGCTGCGGCTGCGGCTCCCGACGACGAGCAGCGCGGCGCCGTCCGCGTGCTGCACCAGCGCCTCCCCCGGGGACCCCTGCACCACCCGGAGGTCGGTCCCCGCCACCGACCCGAGCACGTCGGCGACGAACGCCGTCACGCGGGCGCGGGCGTGCTCCTCGGTCTCGGAGGCCGGCGGTGCGGTGATCGCGTACAGGTCGCTCCAGTAGGACGCCGGCTGGTAGGCGGCGACCACCTCGAGCCGCGCGCCGAGGCGCTCGGCCTCGCGGGCGGCGCGGGCGAGGACGGCACGGGACGTCGCCGAGTCGTCCACGCCGACGACGACCCGCGGCGGGGGCTCGACCGCTCCCGGGT
The DNA here is from genome assembly GCF_054050315.1 of Geodermatophilus sp. SYSU D00867. Classification (NCBI taxonomy): domain Bacteria; kingdom Bacillati; phylum Actinomycetota; class Actinomycetes; order Geodermatophilales; family Geodermatophilaceae; genus Geodermatophilus; species Geodermatophilus sp. SYSU D00867. Next base: position 1,081 of record NZ_JBJGZC010000023.1, read on the forward strand.
GCACGACGACGACCGGGCACGGCGCGTGGGCCACGCAGTGCAGGGCCACCGAGCCCAGCAGCGCGCTGCGGACGCGGCCCCGGCCGCGGCTGCCGAGCACCAGGAGGTCCGCGCCCTCCGCCAGGGCGACCAGGTGCTCGGCCGGCGCACCCGCCGCCACCACGACGTCGGCCTGCACCTCGGCGGTGCCGGGGACGGCGGCCACGGCCGGGTCGCGGCGGACCTCCTCGACCAGCGCGCGGACCCGCTCCTCGGTGTCCGTGCGGATGGCGTCGAGCCGCTGGGTGTCGAGCAGGAACGGGTCGGTCCAGTGGAAGCCCACCGGGTAGGCGCTGGCCACCTCGAGGCGCGCTCCCGTGCGGGCGGCCGCGGCGAGGCCCCAGCCGAGCGCGGTGCGCGCCCCCGGCGACCCGTCCACACCGACGACCACGCGGCCGGGCCCCGTCGCGTCGCTGGTCCCCTGCTCCGTCGTCACCGTCCGCCTCCGTTCCCTGCCCGGTCACCCGCCGGGCCCGTTCCGACCCTGCGCCGTCCGCCCGCGTGGGTCCGCGGGCCGACGTCCCCGCGTCCGGGGACCTTCGTCCCCGGCCGCTGTACGTGCCGCCGCGGCCCCGCCCCACCTGGACCAGCCACGCCCAGACCTCCTCGGCGGGCGCGGCGACGGACACCCCCAGGGTGGTCTGCTCGGCCGGCCCGGGGACGAGCTCGTCGCCCGGGAGGGCGCGGGCCACCTCGCCGGGCGTCGCACCCCAGTCGCGGTGCCGGTGCAGGTGCTCGAGGCCGGCGGCCCCGGCGCCGGCCAGCAGGAGGGTGCGCAGCACGGGCCTCACCGCCCCGGCGGGACGTCGAGGTCGAGGCCGACCGGTGTCATCTCGCCGTAGACGTACTCCCCCTCGGGCAGGTGCCACACCGCGGAGCCGCCGGTCATGCGGGGACGGCCGCCGACGACCGTCCAGCCGCGCACCGGCGTGCTCCACGGCGTCCGCACCGGACCGCCGGGCAGGTCGGCCCAGCGGTCACCGGTCCGGAAGTCCAGCGGCCGGCCGGACCCGTCGAGGGCCACCACGGCGCTCACGGTGCGGCCGGCGTCGGTCACCGAGACGGCGAACCGGTCCTCGCCGCGGTCCTCCCACCGGGTCCGGGGGTGCAGCAGCACCGCCGGGGCCAGCAGGACGGCGTCGTTGAGCCAGGTGACCAGCTCCCCGCGGTCGAACTCCGGTCCCGAGCCGTCGGCCACGGTGACCAGGCCGAGGGCCTTGCCGAGCATCCGCCCGGTGCCGTGGCGGTAGGTGTCCCAGCCCCACATCGGCACGACGCCGCCGACCAGCAGCCGCATCCGGTAGAGCCGCGCGACCTCCTCGGCGGCGTTGTACTGCCAGGCGTCGCACGGCATCCACGGGCGGTCGGGGCCGAGGCGGAAGCGGCCGGTCCAGTGCGCCCGCAGCGACCAGGTGCGCGGCCGGCCGACCACGCCCATCGCCTCCAGGTACCGGACGGCGGCGGACGGCAGGCCGGCGAGGTCGTCCTCGGTGACCGACGCGGGGATCGCCGGTCCGGCCGGCAGGCCCGCGGCGGCGACGCGGCGGCTGAAGGCGACCGGCGGCCGGGCCGCCGTGTGCGGCCGGTCAGACGTGGACGTGCTCATGCGGGACCTCGCCCGGGCGGACGGGACGGGCGGCGGGCACGGCGCGCACCGGACGGGTGAGCAGCCACGCCCGAGGCTCCCGGGGTCCGGTCACGGACCGGAGGGCCTGACGGCCCGGCCGGAGCCCGGGAGGTCACGGCCGGCTCCAGCAGCACCACCCGGTCCGCGGCGCACGCGCGTGCACGGCCGGGTCCACGACCCGGTTGCGGACCTCCACGGCGATCAGCCGACCAGCCGCTCGAGCGCGGTGGCGGCCAGCAGCCGGGCCCACCACGGCCGCCGGACACCCACCGTGGGGTGGGTGCGCCGCCACAGGCGGCGGGCCGGGCGGACGGCCATCGCGCCGCCCTTCATGCTCACCCAGCCGCCGGGGCCCATCGTCACCTTCGCGACGGCCGGGCTCGGCCGCCCCGCGAGGCGGGACGCCACGGCCACCGCGCCGAGCACGACCTCGGCGGTGGTGACCACGCGGGTGACGTCGACCACGGGGTGCCAGCGCACCCGGCCGTCGCGCACCTCGAACGCGCCCAGCGGCCGCGCCCCGGCCATCTCGGCGGCGGGTCGTCGCCCGGTGCGGCCGTCGCCGGCGCTCGCGGTGTGGCTGGTCGACCGCGTCGCGGTGATCACCGTGGCGCCGTCGCGTTCCACGGGCGGGCCGAACGCCGTCCCGTCGCCGTCCCGGGTGGTGCTGTCGGTCATCGGTCCTCCCTGGTCGCCACGTCGGGGTCGACCGTCACACCTGCGGCACGGTCACCCCCGGGCCGGAGGTCCCGGCTGCGGCGTCCTTCGGTCCCTGCCGGGCTCCCCGGCCCGCGTGCGACCGCGCCGGCCGCACCCCGTCCCGGGCGGCGGCCACGGCGGCGACCGCGCGGCCGGCGTCGGCCGCCGTCGCCGCACGGGACACCGAGACCCGCATCGGCCGCCGGACGGGCCCGGGCGGCGGACTACCGCCGCGCCCCGCGCAGGCGGAGCAGCGCGAGCAGGGCGACCAGCGCCCCGACGACGCCACCGGCGATGCCGAGCCACAGCACGACGCGCACGACGACCTCCCAGCCCGGGCCGACGTCGAACGGGAAGACCTGCAGCCCGCGCACCGTGGCGGCCAGGCCGAACGCCGTCGTCACCAGCGTCCCCGCCGGCACCGATGCGCCCCCGGGACGCACCAGCTGCAGCAGGGCGACCGCGATCCCGGCGACGAGCGCGGCGTCGACGAAGGGCAGCACCCGCGTCGTCTCGCCGGTGAGGAAGGGGACGACCTCCCACCCCGGCCAGACGTGGACCACCAGCAGGAGGACGCCGTCGGCCACCACGGCGGCGACGGCGTTCGCCCGCCGCCCGGCCGTCGACGGCGGGCGGGTCCGGACCACGGTCACACCCCCGAGGCTGGGGACGTCGGGGCCGCCTCCCCAGGGCCGGAGGTCGGCACGGGGCGGGACGTACGGACGACGCCGCGCCGGGCGGCGGGACCCGGGGCCACAGGTCCCGGGCACTCCGGCCTTCCGGCCGCGTCGGCCGCCCGCCCGGAGGAGGACCCTCGGAGCCCCGCCACCGAGAGGAGGCCGACGTGGACGCGGTGAAGACCTGGACGGTGCGCATCGACATCGGCGAGCACGACGGCCGCACCCGCGCCGTCGCCCACCTGCAGCCCGGCGAGACCGCGGCACTGACCGGCATCGGGTTCGCCCGGCTGGACCCGGCCGACCGGGACGTCCCCGTGATCGGCGACGAGATCGCGGTCGCCCGCGCGCTGTCCGACCTGGCGCACCGGCTGCTGCGGACAGCGACGGACGACGTCGAGCAGTCCACCGGCGAGGCCGCGCACCTGGTGATGTGAGGGCGGTGAGTCCCGGCGTCGCCGGGAGTCCCACTGGTGACCGGCCGCTGCCGGAGACGCGCGGTCGGTCGACGACGAGGGCTCGACGCGGACCACCGGTCCGGTCCGGACACGCAGGGGAGGTCGTCGTGGACGTCCTGCACACCGGCCCCGAGGAGGACCTGCGGCTCCAGCTCCACCTGGCGCGGCTGGAGTTCGGCGCCGCACGGCGCGCGCGGCAGGTCAAGGACACGCCCGCGGCCCGGCAGCGCGTCGCGGACGCGGTCGGCCACCTCGACCGGCTGCTCGACCGGTGGAACGACCTCGCCCGGACCCCCGCCTGACCGGTGGGTCCCGGCGCGTCGGCGTCGCGGCCTGGTCGTCCCGGTCCGGCACCGGCATCGTGGGCGGGACCGCACCCGGCCCGGCCCGGCCGCGTGCGACCGCGTCCGGGAGGAGCACCCGTGCCCACGCCGTCCTTCCACCGCGACCTGCGGGCCGCACCGCTGGTCCCGCGCACCGTGGTCGGCCCGCGCAGCCTGCGCGCCGTCCGGCTGCTGACGAGGGCGCTCGCCACCACCCGGCGACGGTGGGGCGCGGTCGAGGCGCCGGTCGCGCCGGGGGTGTCGGTGCGCCTGTTCCGGCCGTCGTCGGGTCCGCCGCGCACCCCCGCGCTCCTGTGGATGCACAGCGGCGGGCTGGTCATCGGCGCCGCGCGCCAGGACGACCGCGCCTGCCGCCGCTTCGCCGACCGGCTGGGCATCGCCGTCGCGTCGGTCGAGTACCGGCTCGCTCCCGAGCACCCGTTCCCCACGGCGCTGCACGACTGCCTCGCGGCCCTCCGCTGGCTCGCCGGCCGCCCGTTCGTCGACCCCGAGCGGATCGCCGTCGGCGGGGCGAGCGCCGGCGGCGGACTGGCGGCCGCGCTCGCGCTGCTCGCGCGGGAACGGGACGAGGTCCGCCCGGTCCTGCAGCTGCTCTCCTACCCGATGCTCGACGACCGGACCGCGGCGCGCACGGACGTCGACCAGCGCTGCGTGCGCCTCTGGAACGCGAACAGCAACCGGTTCGGCTGGCGGTCGTACCTCGGCCCGGCCTGGCGGACGGACGACGTCCCCCCGCTCGCGGCGCCGGCGCGCCACCCGGACCTCTCCGGCCTGCCGCCGGCGTGGATCGGCGTCGGCACGTGCGACCTGTTCCACGACGAGGACGTCGCCTACGCGCAGCGGCTCCGGCAGTCCGGGACCGGGTGCACCCTGCACGTGGTCCCCGGGGCCTACCACCTGTTCGACGGCGTCGAGCCGTGGGCGCCCGTCTCACGCGAGTTCCTCCGGGCGCGGACCGCCGCGCTGGCCGAGGCGCTGGGCCGCGGCGATCCTGCAGGCTGAGGGGCGCCGCCCCGGCGCCGGGGCACCCGGCAGGACGGAGGACACCCATGTGGGCACAGACGCTGCGCGGTCCGTTCCGGTTCGAGGAGGTGGAGGTCCCGGCCCCGCACGCCGGCGCGCTGGCACCCGGGCACGTGCTGCTGGCCACCCGCGCCGGCGCCATCTGCGGCAGCGACCTGCCCAACTTCCGCGGCGGCGTGTGGCCGCACCCGGCCGCCGAGGACGGCTGGGGCGCCACCCGGGCGCCGGGCTTCCCGATGCACGAGATCGTCGGGGAGGTCGTCGCCAGCCGGCACCCCGACCACTCCCCCGGCGACCTCGTCGTCGGCTGGGCCTCGATGTTCGACGGCATCGCGGAGCTCGTCGTCACCGACGGCGAGGGCCTGGCCGGCTACGACACCGCCCTGCCGCCCACGACCGCGGTCATGCTGCAGCCGCTGGCCTGCGTGCTGTACGCCGCCGAACAGCTCGGCGACGTGTCCGGGCAGTCGGTGGCGGTGATCGGCCAGGGCCCGATCGGCCTGCTGTTCAGCCACGTGCTCAAGGCGCGCGGCGCGGCGCGCGTGACCGGCGTCGACCCGGTGGACCGCAGCGACGCCGCGTCCGCCTTCGGCGTCGACGAGACGGTGACGGCACGCGCCGAGCGGTGGGCGGGCACGCTGTCCGACGCCGACCGTCCCGCCGTCGTCGTCGAGGCCGTGGGCCACCAGGTGACGACGCTCAAGCCGGCGCTGGACGCCGTCGCGCCCGGCGGCCAGGTCTTCTACTTCGGCGTCCCGGACGACCCGGTCTACCCGTTCGACATGATGACCTTCCTGCGGAAGAACCTGACCCTCCGCTCGGGCGTCACCCTGGAGCGCCGCCGGGTGCTGACCGACGCCGGCGCGTACCTGGCCGCGCACCCGGCGCTGCGCGACGGCTACGTCACGCACGTCCACCCGGTCGCCGACGTGGAGGCGGCCTTCGGGGCCGCGATCGCCCCCCGGCCGGGGCAGCTCAAGATCGCGGTCGACATGGCCTGACGGGCGCCGTCCCGACCCCCGTCGGAGGTCGGAGACGTGTTGCGCCCGTCGTGAGCGCCCCACCATGCTGGCGCGGCACGGGTTCCGGACGACCAGGCACCGCACCACCTGGAGGCTCCATGCGTGCACGACGACGGCGTCCCGCCGGCGCCCGAGGCGGCGGCGCGCGGCCTGTCCTCGTCCGCCCTCGCCGGCCCCGGCGCCGCCCCGTCGTCAGCCACGACCGCGACGCGTCCCGGGTGGCGTCCCGCCGCCTCCCCCGCCGCACCGAGGACGCCGTCACCGTCGCTGGAGCGCTGCTGTTCTCGGCGATCGTGGCCGGCACCGCCGACGTCGTGACGAACTCGGTCACCACCTCGGACACCGCCGCGGACCCCGCCTCCTCCGCGACGGTGTGGCTGGTCCTCGGCATCGCCCTGCTGCTCCTGGGCGGGGTGCTCTCGGCGCTGGTCGCGCGGTGGGTCAGCGGCCGGCGCCCGGCCGCGCCCCGGCGGGCCGGGGTGCGGTCCCCGGAGCGGACGGTGTGGTGGGCCCGGCTCCCCGGCCGTGCCGCGCGCACCGCGACGGGAGCCGCGGTCCTGCTCGTCACGACGGGTGTCGCCTCGCTGGCGCAGGCCCTGCAGGGCACCCCCGCCACGGGCGGGATCGTGCGCGCCTTCAGCCAGATCTGGGAGAGCCCCTCCGCCCCGTCGAGCCCACCCCCGCCCGCCGCGGCCCCGTCGAGCGAGGCGGCGCCCGCGCCGGAGGAGGCGGATGCCGGACCCCCGCGGGCTCTGGACGTCCCGGCCGCCACCGGTGAGGCGCCGCCGCCCGCGGCGGGTGGCGCCGAGGCCCCGCCGCCGGTCTCGGCGGCTCCCACCACCGAGGTCGCGCCCCCGCCGCCGCCCGCTCCGCTGCCCGAGGCGGACGCGCCCGACACCGGAGTCGCGCCGGCGCCGGCTCCCGTCGACGAGACCGCACCCCCGGCCGCACCGGAGCCGGACGTCGAGGATGGGTCCGGGTCCGGGTCCGGGTCCGGGTCCGGGTCCGGGTCCGGGGGCGAGGACGACGCCGAGCTCCCGACCGGGTCCGACGAGCTCCCCGAGCCGGAGACCGAGCCGGCTCCCGGGTCCGTCCCGTCGCCGCCGGAGCCCGAGGCGGAGTCCGGGCCCTCGACCGACAGCGGGTCGTCGACCGACGGCGAGCCGGCGCCCGAGCCGGGGACGCCGTCCGGCCCCGAGACGCCGTCCGAGCCCGACCCCGCGACCGGACCCGAGCCCGGGACCCCGTCCGAGCCGGAGACGCCGACCCAGGGCGAGCCCGCCCCGGAGCCGGAGACGCCGACCCAGGACGAGGCGGCGCCCGACGTGGCGACCGAAACGGATCCGGGAGCGGACCAGGCGGGTGAGCCGGAGTCGCCGCCCGTCGAGGCCCCTGCGCCGGCTCCCGAGCCGGAGCCGCAGTCCGCACCGGGGACGCAGCCCGAGCCGGAGGCCACACCCGAGACCCCAGCCGCCCCGGAGCCGGAGCCTGAGCCGACGCCCGAGCCGCAGCCGGCTCCTGGTCCCGAGGCCGCACCCCAGCCGGATGCCGCGCCTGTGCCTGCGCCGGAACCCGCACCCGAGCCGGCGCCCCAGCCGGAGCCCGCGCCCCAGCCGGAGCCCGCGCCTGGACCGGCGCCCGCACCCTCACCGGAGCAGGCACCCGCGCCCCAACCCGCGCCCGCACCTCCACCCGGGGCGGAACCGGCACCCGAGTCCGAGACGGCGCCTGCGCCGGCCCCTGTCCCGGAGCCGGCACCTGTCCCGGAGCCGGCACCTGTCCCGGAGGCGGCACCGCAGCCGGAGGCGGCACCGCCAGCCGCGCCGGAAGCCCCGTCAGGGCCGGCGCCCCAGCCCGAGCCGCAGCCGGCGCCCGGTCCCGCGCCGGAGCCGCTACCCGAGGCCGACGAGTCGCCGGCACCGGCAGACGACCAGCCACCGGTGCCGCAGCCCGAGGTCCCGCCCCCGCCGGCGCCCCAGCCGGAACAGGCACCTGGCCCGGAAGCGCCTCCGGTTCCCGAGCCGGCGCCCGCACCCGAGCCGGCGCCCGCACCCGCACCGGTGCCACAGCCCGCGCCCGCGCCGGGACCCGAGGCGGCACCCCAGCCGGAACCAGTGCCGGCGCCCGAGCCGCCACCGGCACCTGAGACCCAGCCGGCGCCAGCGCCCGAGCCCGCACCGGAACCGGTACCGGCGCCCGAGCCGCCACCGGCTCCCGCACCCCAGCCCGAGCCTGAGCCGGAGCCGGAACCCGAGGCGGCACCCCAACCGGAGCCGGCACCGGCGCCTGAGCCGGCACCCGCACCCGAACCGGCGCCCGAGCCCGAACCGGCACCCGAGCCGGCACCCGAGCCGGCGCCCGCCGACGAACCTCCGCCGGCGCCCGAACCGGCGCCCACGGAAGAACCGGCCCCCGCGGAAGAACCGGCCCCCGCAGAAGAACCGGCCCCCGCGGAGGAGCCGGCGCCCGCACCCGAGCCCGCGGAGGAGGCGCCCCCGGCGCCGTGAGCGGCCCCGGCGCGGTCAGCCGCGCCGGGGTACCCCCGGGGTGCCGTCGTGCGGGCCGGCGGACCGCGCGGACCGGGCGTCCAGCCACGACTGGAAATCCGCCCGGCCGCCGGCGCCCGACCGCGCCGCGCCGACCACGGCCAGGACCACGACGACGGCCACGAGCAGCAGCAGGCCGACGACGATGGACTCCCAGCCGAACAGCGGCGGGACGGTCATGCTCCCCGGGTCCGGCGGGGTCGGGACGTCTGCCATGGGCCGAGCGTGCCCGACCGCGCGCCCCGGCGACGCCCGTCCGCGGTCTTCCACCCGGGAGGGCGACGTCACGCTGAGACACCCCCGGAGCCGGCGGCACCCGATCAGGCGCGCCGGGGTCGCCTCCCGGGTGATCCCACCTCGGACGTACGGACGACGCCGCGGCCGGCCGCTCTACCGTCCCGGGAACCGGAACGGACCCGGACGGAGGGAGGCAGCGGGATGACCGCCGAGCTGCAGGTCGACGAGGAGCTCCGCTCGACGGGTCTGGAGCGGCGCCGGCCCAACGTCTCCGGGGACCTGTCCACCGTCCTCAAGGCCGGCCCGATGTTCGGCCGCGCCGTGGCCGGCTACGACCGCTTCCAGGTCGACACCTACGTGCAGTGGGCCGAGGACCAGCTCGCCACCGCCGACCGCGAGCGCGAGCACCTCGTCACCCGCCTGCTGAGCACCCGCGCCGCGCTCGACGAGGCCCGGGCGCTGCTCGGCCACTCGTCCGGCGGTGGGGAGTTCCTCCAGGTGTCCCGGCGGATCGGGTCGGTGCTCGCCGCCGCGGCCGACGAGGCCGAGGGCATGCGCGCCGAGGCGGAGGCCGCCTGGGCCGCCGCCTCCGAGCAGGCGGAGCGGGTCGTCGCCCGCGCCCAGCGGACCCTCGCGGACGCCGAGGCCGAGGCCGACCGGACGGCGGCCGCGGCGGCCGCGTACGAGGCGGAGTGCGCCGCGCGGGCCGCCCAGCTCCTCGACGAGGCCGAGCGGTCGGCCGCCGCTACCCGGGCCGAGGCCGCGGCGCGGCTGGACGACGTCCGGGCGGCCGAGCGCCGCGCCGCCGCGGACGCCGACCGGGTGCGGCAGCGTGCCGAGGAGGACGCGGCCGCCGCCGCGGTCCGGGCGCGGGCCGGCATCGTGGCGATGCTGGCCACCGGGCGCGAGGAGCGGCGGCGCGCCGACGCCGAGGCGGCCGCCACCCGGGAGCGCCTCGACCGGGAGGCCGTCGCGCGCCGTGCCGCCCTCCTGGCCGAGCTGGCGGAGCTCGGGCGGCAGCGGTCCGCGCTCCGGGCGGAGCTCGACCTGCTCGCCCGCCCCGCGCCCGTGCCGCCGCCCGACCGGTGGGACGTCCTCCGGCAGTGGGCGGGCCTCCTGCGCGGGGTGCGCGACCGCGCGTCCTGACCCCGGACGGCGCAGCGCCCCCTTTCCCCGGCCCGGCGTCGGTGGTGCACTTCCCCCCTCGGCTTCCCGGCGACGCCAGCAGGGTCTGGAGGCGGCGATGTCCCTGGAGCAGGACGTGGCGGCGGCCCGCCGCGCGGTGGACGCGCTGGAGGAGGCGTGCGCACCGCTGACGGGGCACTTCGGTGACACCGTGGACGCCCGCCGGCTCAGGGTCGACGTCGCCCGGCTGCGCGACGACCTGGCCCTCCTGTGCGGCGCCCGGGTCGCCACGCCCCGGGAGCCGTTCGCGGTCGTCTACGGCGACGGCGACGACGAGGGCCTGGGCGGGTCCGGCCGCACCCGCCGGTGACCACCACCTCGCCGCGCGGGACGGGGGCGACCTCGGCCGGACGCGGCGACGGCGGGCCGGCCCCGCGCCGCGCGACGATCGCGGCGCGCACGCTGCGCACCGACCGCTGGTGGCTGCAGCCGGCGATCACGGTGGCGGCGCTGCTCGCGTTCGTCGTCTACGCGACCGTCCGGGCGTTCCAGAACGCCCACTACTTCTCCGAGCCCTACATCTCGCCGTTCTACTCGCCGTGCCTGTCGACCCGGTGCGAGGGCGACACCTTCCCGGAGCTGTTCACCGGCCCGACGTGGATCTCCCCGGCGATCTACATCCTGGTCTTCCCGCTGGGCATCCGGCTGACCTGCTACTACTACCGGAAGGCCTACTACCGGTCGTTCTGGCTGTCGCCGCCGGCCTGCGCGGTGGCCGAGCCGCACCGGCGCTACACGGGTGAGACGCGGTTCCCGCTGGTCGGGCAGAACGTGCACCGCTACTTCCTCTACGCGGCGCTGCTCATCAACGTCGTCCTCTTCTACGACGCCGTCCTCGCCTTCCGCGACGAGACCGGCGAGTGGGGCCACATGGGCCTGGGCACGCTCGTGCTGCTGGTCAACGCGACGCTGCTGGCCCTCTACTCGCTGTCCTGCCACTCGTGCCGGCACGTCGTCGGCGGGCGGCTGAACAACTTCTCCCGGCACCCGCTGCGCTACCGCGCCTGGACGCTGGTCTCCCGGCTCAACGCCCGCCACATGCAGTGGGCGTGGGCGTCGATGGCCAGCGTCGCGCTGGCCGACCTCTACGTCCTCCTGCTCGCCACCGACACGATCCGGGACGTGAGGTTCTTCTGATGGAGCTCGAGCGGCACGCCTACGACGTCGTGGTGGTGGGGGCCGGCGGCGCCGGACTGCGCGCGGCGATCGCGGCGCACGAGGCCGGGGCGCGCACCGCCGTCGTCTGCAAGTCCCTGCTCGGCAAGGCGCACACGGTCATGGCCGAGGGCGGCATCGCCGCGGCGATGGGCAACGCCTGGCCGGAGGACGGCTGGCGGGTGCACTTCCGGGACACCATGCGCGGCGGGAAGATGCTCAACCACTGGCGGATGGCCCAGATCCACGCGCAGGAGGCGCCCGACCGGGTGCGGGAGCTCGAGGACTGGGGCGCGCTGTTCGACCGCACCCCCGACGGGCTGATCAGCCAGCGCGACTTCGGCGGCCACCGCTACGCCCGGCTCGCGCACGTCGGCGACCGCACCGGCCTGGAGCTCATCCGCACCCTGCAGCAGCGCACCGTCGCCCTCGGCGTCGACGTGTTCATGGAGTGCACGGTCACCCGGCTGCTCACCGACGACGAGGGCGTCACCGGGGCGTTCGGCTACTGGCGCGAGTCGGGCCGGTTCGTGGCCTGGGAGGCGCCGTCGGTGGTCCTGGCCACCGGCGGCATCGGCAAGGCCTACAAGGTCACCTCGAACTCGTGGGAGTACACCGGCGACGGGCACTCGCTGGCGCTGCAGGCCGGTGCCGGGCTGGTGAACATGGAGTTCGTCCAGTTCCACCCGACCGGGATGGTCTGGCCGCCGTCGGTGCGCGGGATCCTGGTCACCGAGAGCGTCCGCGGCGACGGCGGGGTGCTGCGCAACTCGGCCGGCAACCGGTTCATGTTCGACTACATCCCGGACTACTTCCGCAAGGAGACGGCGGAGACCGAGGACGAGGCCGACCGCTGGTACGACGACAAGAAGAACAACCGGCGCCCGCCCGAGCTGCTGCCCCGCGACGAGGTCGCCCGCGCCATCAACAGCGAGGTCAAGGCCGGCCGCGGCTCCCCGCACGGCGGCGTCTTCCTCGACATCGCCACCCGCCGCCCGGCCGAGTACGTCCGCCGCCGGCTGCCGTCGATGTACCACCAGTTCAAGGAGCTGGCGGACGTCGACATCACCGCCGAGGCGATGGAGGTCGGCCCCACCTGCCACTACGTGATGGGCGGCGTCGAGGTGGACCCGGACACCGCCGCGGCGTCCGTGCCCGGGCTGTTCGCGGCGGGCGAGGTCGCCGGCGGCATGCACGGGTCCAACCGGCTGGGCGGCAACTCGCTGTCGGACCTGCTGGTGTTCGGCCGCCGCGCCGGCGCCGCCGCGGCCGAGCACGCGGCCAAGCGGGCCGGCGTGGTCGCGCTCGCCGAGGAGGCGCTGGCCGACGCCGCCCGGGCGGCGCTGGCGCCGTTCGAGCGGGAGGGGGGCGAGAACCCGTACACCGTGCAGCTGGACCTGCAGCAGACGATGCACGACCTGGTCGGGATCATCCGCACCGCGCCGGAGATGGAGCAGGCGCTGGCCCGCATCGCCGCGCTGCGGGAGCGGGTCGCGGCGCTGTCGGTCGAGGGGCACCGGCAGTACAACCCCGGCTGGCACCTGGCGCTGGACCTGCCGCACCTGCTGCTGGTCAGCGAGTGCATCGCCCGCGCCGCGCTCGCCCGCGAGGAGAGCCGCGGCGGGCACACCCGCGACGACTTCCCCGCGACCGACCCGGAGTGGGGGCGCACCAACCTGGTCTGCACCCGGACGGCGGACGGCGGGGTGACCGTGGCCCGGCAGCCGCTGCCGCAGATGCCGCCGGAGCTCGCCGAGGTCTTCGAGGAGGGGACGTGACCGAGCTCGCGAGGTCACGCGGGGACACGGCACCGCCGGGCACGTACCCGACGAGCGCCAGCGAGGAGGAGACGTGACCGAGCTCGCGAGGTCACGCGGGGACACGGCACCGCCGGGCACGTACCCGACGAGCGCCAGCGAGGAGGGGACGTGACCGAGCCTGCGGAGCCGAGCCTCGGCGCGGTGGACGAGGGTCGCGGGGGCGGCGCCGGGAGCGGCGGCGGAGGCGGCTACGACGCCACCTTCCGGATCTGGCGGGGCGACGCCTCCGGTGGGGAGCTGCAGACCTTCACCGTCCGGGTGAACGAGGGCGAGGTGGTCCTCGACGTCATCCACCGGCTGCAGGCCACGCAGGCCGGCGACCTCGCCGTCCGGTGGAACTGCAAGGCGGGCAAGTGCGGCTCGTGCAGCGCGGAGGTCAACGGCCGCCCGCGGCTGATGTGCCTGACCCGGATGAGCACCTTCGCCGAGGACGAGCCGGTGACCGTCACCCCGCTGCGCACGTTCCCGGTGATCCGCGACCTGGTCACCGACGTCTCCTTCAACTACGAGAAGGCCGCGCAGGTCCCGGCGTTCACCCCGCGCCCGCGCGACCCCGACGGCAACCACCGGATGCAGCAGGTCGACGTCGAGCGGCCGCAGGAGTTCCGCAAGTGCATCGAGTGCTGGCTGTGCCAGGACACCTGCCACGTCATCCGCGACCACGAGGAGAACAAGGCCGCCTTCGCCGGGCCGCGCTTCCTCATCCGGCTGGCCGAGCTGGACATGCACCCGCTCGACGTCGTCGACCGCCGGGACGCCGCCCGGGAGGAGTTCGGCCTCGGCTACTGCAACATCACCAAGTGCTGCTCCGAGGTGTGCCCCGAGGGCATCCACCTCACCGACAACGGCATCATCCCGCTCAAGGAGCGGGTGGTGGACCGCCGGTACGACCCGCTGACCTGGCTGGGGTCGAGGATCGGGCGGCGCCCGCGGCGCTGACCCCCGGGACGCGCACGTGCCCGTTGCCACGCGCGGCGACCGCGGGGACGCTCGCCCGTGCGGCGGTGCCGCACCGGGCGTCGCCGCGCGCACGAGAGGAGCGGTGACGTGTACGCACGGACGACCACCATCCACGGCACGACCCAGGCGATCGACGACGCGGTCGCCTACATGCGCGACGAGGTGATGCCGGCGGTCCAGGACATGGACGGCTGCGTCGGCCTGTCCTTCCTCGTCGACCGCGACACCGGCCGCTGCATCGTCGCGACCGCGTGGCAGACGGAGGAGGCGATGAGCGCCACGGCCGACCGGGTGCGGCCGATGCGCGACCGGCTCGCTGCGGTCCTCGGCGGCGCGGCGGAGGTGCGGACCTGGGAGATCGCCGCGCTCCACCGGCTGCACGAGGCCCCGGCCGGCGCCTGCGCGCGGGTCACCTGGCTGCGTTCGGACCCCGAGCGGGCCGACGAGCTCCTGGACACCTTCCGGATGGGCGTGCTGCCGCGCCTCGAGGAGCTGGACGGTTTCTGCAGCGCCAGCGTCCTGCTCGACCGCCGGGAGGGCGCGGCCGCCACCACCGTGACCTACGCGGACCGCGCGGCCCTGGAGCGCAACCGGGAGGCCGGTGCGGCCATCCGGGAGCGGGCGAGCCGGGAGAGCGGCGCCGAGATCACCGACGTCGCCGAGTTCGAGCTGGTCCTGGCCCACCTCCGGGTGCCCGAGACCGTCTGAGCGCTCGTCAGGGCGCGCTCGTCACGGCGCGCTCGTCACGGCCCGGCGGCCACCGGCCGCCGGGCCAGCCGGTCGACGCACGCGTGGGTGCGCTCGAGCAGCTCGTGCGCCGCGGCGGGGGTCGGCGCGATCGCGGTCAGCCCGAACCGGCCGTCGACCGCCAGCCCGGACAGCATGTGCAGGACGACGCCGGTGCGGGTGCGCCGGTCGAAGCGCAGCCCCTCCCGGTCCACCGCGTCGACGACCTCGCGCGGCGGCAGCCCGGTCCAGGCGGGGTCGACGAGGTTGTCGGTCGCGCAGTAGCAGTGGACGGTGCCGTCGTCGGCGGTCCACCGGCCGCGGTCGGGGTCGTAGCGGCCGGGCACGAGGTTGCGCAGCACCGTGTACGGGTGCGTCGTCCCGCCCTTGCGGAGGTTGATCTCCAGCCCCTGCAGCGTCCACCCGCCCGGGCCGGACGTGGCGACGAAGTCCACGCCGTACCGGCCGCGGGCGCCGCAGCGGGCCAGCGCCTCCCCCGCCGCCCGCCCGTGGCTCCCCAGCTCCGCGGCGTAGTGCGGCTCGGCCGGGAACCGGCAGCCGAGGTACACCTGGCCGCTGTCGCCGCCGAGCACCTGCTCGTGGGTGGACAGCACGGTCACGCGTCCGTCCGGGGTGATCTCGCCCTGCACGCTGGGGCTGGCGAACCGGTCCCCGGTCACCAGCTCCTCGACGACGCCGCCGAGGGTCAGCGCGGTGAGGTACCAGTCGGGCAGCCGGCGGACCGCGTCGCGCAGGTGGCCCGCGGAGCCGGGCAGGCCGTCCCGGCGCAGCACCACGTTGCCGTCGCCGGCGCCGCTGTCGTCGAGCTTGAGCACCACGCCGGCCGCGCCGGGTCGGCGCCGCAGCACGTCGTCGACGGCGCGGTCGACGTCCTCGACGGTGTGCACGTCCTCGCACCCGGCCGGCACCGGCACCCCGGCGCCGGCGAGCAGCCGCCGCCCGGCGCTCTTGAACCCCAGCGGCCACAGCTCGGGCGCGGTGCCGTCGACGGGCACGTCCAGCCGCCGGGCGATCTCCACCTCGTCGGCGGTGACGTTCCACGGCTCGAGGAACGCCGGCCGGCCGCCGATGTGCCGGCGCAGCTCCTCGACCAGGTCCGGCCGGTCGCGCAGCTTCGCGGCGACCGGGCGGTAGGAGGTGTCCGGGACGACGAGCACCCACAGCCGCCGGCGCACCGAGGCCCGGGCGGCGCGCGGCACCAGGGAGAGGTAGTGGTCGACCAGCGCCGGCGGCGGCGGGGCGCTGCTGACGAAGACCAGCTCGCAGCCGGGGACGCGGGGCAGCAGCAGGACGGTGACCAGGTACCGGTGCTCCAGGGCCGGCAGGCGGTCGGCGTAGTGCGACAGCAGCGACTCGCCGATGCTGAACGAGGGCAGGGTCACCAGCACGTGCGGGATCCGGGAGCCCGGCGCGTTCGCCGCGCAGGCCGGCGCCAGGTCCCGTTGCAGCTCCGCGAACTCCCGCACGGCGCCTCCCGGCGCACCCGGCCCCCGCGCGTCGACCATCCTCCCGCGGGACCGGCGGCCGGAGGAGCCCCTCGGGCGTGCGGCGTCAGGAGCGGCCGGTCAGCCAGAGCAGGAGGCCGATGACCAGTCCGACCGTCGAGTGGCCGACCACGCCCCGGGCGTGGCTGACCAGCGGGTAGGCGGTCATCGTCGGCAGCGCCGTCCCCTCGTCGACCAGCACGAACGCGGCGGCGCCGACGGCCGGCCCGGCGGCCAGCGGGGGCCAGCCGCGGCGGACCAGCGCCGCGGCGAGCACGCCGTAGGTCACGCCGAGGGTGCGGTGCACGGCGAGCCCGACCCGGCCGGCCGCCGCGTCGTCGAGGTCGCGCCCCGCCACGCCGCCGAGCTGCCTGCCCAGCTGCACGAGCGTGCCGCCCGGCGCGATCTCCTCCTCCCGCCGCCGGGACTCCGCGCTCTGCCGGCCGTGGAACCAGCCGGTGGCGGCGTCCATGGTGCGGCTGGCCGCGTACCCGGCCAGCGCCCCGGTCCACAGGGAGGGGCCGGTACCCGTCACCGCGTCACCGCGGTGTCCGTGCTCGACGGGCGCGGGCCGGGCACCGGGGGCCGGCGCAGCGGCCGGAACGCGGTCCGCAGCTCGTCGACGAGCAGGTGCGGCTCCTCCCACGCCGCGAAGTGCCCGCCGCGGGGCAGCCGGTTGTAGTGGATCAGCCGCGGGTAGGCGCGCTCGGCCCAGCTGCGCGGCGCCTCGTACTGCTCGCCCGGGAAGACGCTGACGGCGACCGGGACCTGCACGCCCTTGGCGTCGAAGAAGCCGCCGCGGTACTCCCAGTACAGCCGGGAGGCGGAGACGCCGGTGCCGGTCAGCCAGTAGAGCGTCACGTTGTCGAGGACCTCGTCGCGGGTGAGCTCGCCGGTGCTGCTCGCCGTCCGGTCGAGGGCGGCCACGACGGCCGCGGCGGGCTGGCCGTCGGCGTCGTTGTGGTCGAGCAGCCAGGCGGCCAGGCCGACGGGCGAGTCCACGATGCCGTAGAGGGTCTGCGGGCGGGCGGCCATGTAGCGGGCGTACTCGACCTGCCCGAACGTCCGGAGCAGCTGGCCGTAGGCGCGGCGCTCCTCGTCGGACAGGCCGGGCGGCGGCGGCTCGCCGGCCAGGGCCGCCGCGTTGACGTCGGCCGGCACGGTGGCCGGCATGTTGGTGTGGATCGCGAGCAGCCCGGGCGGTGCCTGCAGACCCATCTGGTCGACGACGAACGCGCCCCAGTCGCCGCCCTGCGCGACCCAGCGCTCGTAGCCCAGGCGCTGCATGAGCGTGGCCCAGGCGCGGGCCATGCGCTCGGGGCCCCAGCCGGTGCTCGTCGGCTTGCCGGAGAAGCCGTAGCCGGGCATCGAGGGGACGACGACGTCGAAGGCGTCGGCGGCGTCGCCGCCGTGCGCGGTCGGGTCCACGAGCGGGCCGACGATCTTCAGCTGCTCGACCACCGAGCCGGGCCACCCGTGGTTGACGACCAGCGGCAGGGCGTCCTCGTGCCGGGAGCGGACGTGCAGGAAGTGGATCTCCAGCCCGTCGATCTCGGTGACGAACTGGGGCAGGGCGTTGAGCCGCGCCTCGCAGGCGCGCCAGTCGTAGGCGGTGGCCCAGTGCTCCGCGAGGGCCCGCATGGTCGCGAGCGGGACGCCCTGGGAGGCGTCCGGGACCGTCTCCCGCTCCGGCCAGACCGTCGCCGCGACGCGCCGCCGCAGCTCGGCGAGCGCCTCGTCGGGCACCTCCACGCGGAACGGGCGGACGGTCCCTGCTGTCGCGGTCGTCATGGCCGGCTCCCTCCTGGAGGCGCGTCGGTCTAGCCGAAGGTGAGGACGTACGCGGCGACGCCCGGGGCGGTGAACTCGATCTCGAACAGCCGGTCGTCGACCGGGCCCGGCTGCCGGACCAGCTGGTGGAGCCGCCGGCCGGTGGCCACGCCGTGCCCCCGCGCGTCCACGTCGCCGCCGGCCGCCTCCCCCGGCGGGCGCCCGTCCAGGCGCACCCGGAAGGGCACGGAGACTCCCGGGGCGACCGGCCCCATCACCAGGTGCAGGTCGCGGGCGCGGAAGCGGCAGGCCAGCCGCCCGCCGGGCTCGTCGAGCACCGCGGCCTCGGCGCCCACGGTCCACCGCCCGGCCGCCGCCCAGGAGCCGGGCCGCAGCCGCGCAGGGACCTCGTACGCGTGCGACCGGTCGGGGGCCGTGCCCTGCGGGGACGCGAAGGCCGTCGACCGGCCGTGGCCGAGGTACTCCTCCGGTGAGCCCAGGGCGGCCCAGTCGGCGGGGGCCTCGACGCCCTCGCCGACGACCGTGACCGGGTCGCGGCCGAGGACGTCGGCGCCGGCCTCGGCCAGCAGCTGCTGCAGCACCGTCTCCGACCGCGTCTCGTCCCCCTCCCCGAACCAGTGGTGGCGGATGCGCCCGGTGACGTCGACGAAGTACAGCGCCGGCCAGTAGTGGTTGGCGAAGGCGTGCCAGATCGCGTACCCGCCGTCCAGCGCGACCGGGTGGGTGACGCGCAGGGCCTCGAGCGCCCGGCGCACGGCGCCGGCGTCCCGCTCGAAGGAGAACTCCGGCGTGTGCACGCCGAGGACGACCAGCCCGTCGTCCCGGTACCGGTCGGCCCACGCCCGCACGTACGGCAGGGTCCGCAGCCAGTTGATGCACGTGAAGGTGCAGAAGTCGACGAGGACGACGCGGCCGCGCAGCGCCTCGGTCGTCAGCGGCTCGGTGTTCAGCCACCCGGTCGCCCCGTCGAGCGCCGGCATCCGGCCCTCGGTGGGCAGCAGCGCGGGAGTCGCCATCTCCCCGGACCTCTCCTCGACGGGGCTCAGCTGCCGGTGCCGGTGCCGGTCCCGCCGGTCGGCTGCGGGGACCACCACAGGAGCCGGATGCCGCTCATCTCCAGGCGGGTGCCGGAGGCGTCCGAGCCGCAGCGCAGGACGACCTGCATGCAGGTGGGGCAGCGGAGCACGAGGGCGGGCGCGTCGGCGTAGACCAGGTGCGCGCCCAGCGGGGCGCGGCCGCCGCAGTAGGTGCAGGTGGAGACCGCCGCGGTCGCCTCGGCGGTGAGCACCTCGGCCAGGACGCCGGCCGCCGCGTTGCCGTCCAGCCGGCGCTCGTCGACCCCGGAGGGCGCTCCGCCGGTCCCGTCGGGCAGGTGCTCGGACAGGTCCATCGCCGTCCCCTCCCCCGGCCGCGGGCGCCGCCGTGGCGGCCACTGTCGCGCCGGGCGCCGGGCCGCGCATCGGTCATCCGACCGTCCCCGCCGGTCGCGCACCCCTGCCGCCGCCGCGCCCGCTGCGGGAGACTCGCACCTCCACGGGGCGAGCCACGACGCCGGCACGGAGCGACCGTCCGGGCGGCGAGTCGAGGGAGGCCCCCGTGGGCGACACCACGACCGGAGGCAGCGGGCTGGTCGGCCGGGAGACCGAGGACGGCGTCGTCCGGGCGTTCCTCGCGCGGGCCGCCGACCGGGGCGACGCGCTCGTCGTGACCGGCGACCCCGGCGTCGGGAGGACCGCGGTGCTCGACGCGGCGGCGGGGACGGCGGCCGCGACCGGGGCGCTGGTGCTGCGGGCCGCGGGGGTGGGGTCCGAGACCGAGGTCGGCCACGCCGGCCTGTCCCAGCTCCTCCTGCCGCTGCTCGACGGGCCCGAGGGCCCGCCCGGCGGCGCCCTCGCGGCCGTCCTCGGCGTCCGGCCCGGGGCGCCGCCCGGCCCGCTGGCCGTGGCGTCCGCGGTCCTGGCCCTGGTCGACCGCGCGGCGCGGGGGCGGCCGGTCCTCCTGGTCGTCGACGACCTGCCGGAGCTGGACCGGTCCAGCGCGCGGGTGCTCGGCCTCGTCGCCCGCCGGCTCCCCGGCCGCCGCTGCGGGTTCCTGGCCGCCGCGCGGACCGGCGGCGACCCGCTGCCGGACACCGGGCTGCCCCGCCTCGAGCTCGGCCCGCTGGACGAGGCCGCGTCGGCGGAGCTGCTGCGCACCCGCGCCCCCGCCCTGCCCGCGGGCGTGCGCCGGCGGGTCCTCGACGCGGCGCGGGGCAACCCGCTGGCGCTGCTCGAGCTGCCCGCCGTCCTGACCGGCGACGACGGCGGGCCGGTGCCCCTCCCGCCCGGGACGCGGCTGCACGCCGTCTTCGCCCGGCCGGTCGGCGCCCTGCCGGCCCCCACGCGCGCGCTGCTCCTGCTGGCCGCGCTCGAGGGCACCGGCGACCTGCGCGCGCTGCGCGCGGCCGCCCTGGCCGACGGCCGGTGGAGCGACGACGGCTGGCTGGACGACCTCGCCCCGGCCGAGCGCGCGCGGCTGGTCCGCGTCGACCTGGCCGCCGGGCGCGTGGCGCTGCGGCACCCGCTCACCGGCGCGGCCGCCGTGGAGCTGGCGAGCAGCGGTGACCGCCGGCGGGCGCACGCCGCGCTGGCGCGGGCGCTGGCCGGGGACCCGGAGCGCTGCGCCGGGCACCTGGCGCAGGCCACCCTCGGGCCGGACGGCGAGGCGGCCGGCCTGCTCGAGCGGGCGGCCGGCCGGGCCCGGCAGCGCGGGGACGGGGCCGGCGCGGTCGCCCTCCTGCTCCGGGCCGCGGACCTCACCCCGCCCGGGCCCGCCCGCGCCCGCCGGCTGGCCGCGGCCGCCGCCGCGACGGTGGACACGACCGGCGACCTGCCGGCCGTGCCCGGGATGCTCGCGCGGGCGCGGGCCGCCGACCCGCGCGCCGGCCGCTCCCCGGCGGTCGCCGCGGCCGCCGCCGCGCACCTGCTGCACGCCGGGGGCGACGTCGGCACCGCGCACCTCGTGCTCGCCCGCAGCGCCGCGACCGCGCTCGACGAGGGACCCGGCCCGGCCGCGGTCGCGGACGCCCTCCCGACTCTGCTGCTCGCCTGCCACCTCGCCGGCCGGGAGGACCTCTGGCGCCCGTTCGACGACGCCCTCGCCCGGCTGGGGACCGACGTCCCGCCCGTGCTGGCCGTGGCCGCCCGCACGCTCGCGGACCCCGCCCGGGCCACCCGCGCCGACCTCGGCCGGCTCGACGACCTGGTCACCGCGGTGCAGACCGACGCCGACCCGGTGTCGGTCGTCCGGGTCGCGGCCGCCGCCGCCCCCGCCGGCCGGCTCGCCGCCTGCCGCCCGGCCCTCCGGCGGATCGCCGCCGGAGGAGGCGGGAGCCGCGCCGCCGCCCTCGCCGCCCGGGTGCTGCTGGCGCAGGACGGGTTCGCCGCCGGCCGCTGGGACGAGGCCGGGCACACCGCCGCGGAGGCGGTCCGCGAGGCCGGGCGGCTCGGGTACCGGCTGCTCGCCCTGCCCGCCGTCCACGTCCTGGCGCTGCTCGCCGCCGCGCGCGGCGACGAGGAGGCCGTCCGGTCCCGCGCCGGTGACCTGGCCGCGGCCGCGGCCGCGCACGGGGCCGGGCTGGCCGTGCACCTGGCCGCCCACGCGCGGGGCCTGGCCGCCCTCGGCTGCGGCGACTACGACGACGCCGCCCGGCACCTCGCGGCGCTCGGCCCGGCGGGCCGGCTCGCACCGCACGCGCCGGTCGCGCTGTCCGCCGCGCTGGACGTGGTCGAGGCGGCGGTGCGGACCGGCCGGCGGGCCCAGGCCGCCGCCCACGTCGCCGCCCTGCGGCGCGCGCCCGTCTCCGCCGCCGCGCCGGGGCCCGCGCTGCTGCTGGCGGGGGCGGCCGCGCTGGTCGCGCCGGAGGAGGAGGCGCGGGGGTGCTTCGAGGCCGCGCTCGCCGTCCCCGGGGCGCAGGAGCACCCCTTCGAGCTCGCCCGGGTGCGGCTGGCGCACGGGGAGCACCTGCGGCGGGCGCGGGCGCCCGGCGCCGCCCGCGGGCAGCTGGCGGCGGCGCTGGAGGTCCTCGAGCGGCTCGGCGCGACCCCGTGGGCCGCGCGCGCGTCGGCGGAGCTGCGGGCCACCGGGCCGTCCGCGCGCCGCACGGACGGCGGGCGGGGCCCGGCCTCGCTGACCGCGCAGGAGTACGAGATCGCGATGCTCGCCGCCTCCGGGCTGTCGAACAAGCAGATCGGCACCCGCCTGTTCCTCTCCCCCCGCACCGTCGGGGCGCACCTCTACCGCGCGTTCCCCAAGCTCGGCGTCACCGCCCGCGCCGCGCTGCGCGACGCGCTGGCCGGGGTGCCGACCCCGCGACCGCCGTCCGAGCGGTGACGGCGGTCGATCGACCGATGCCGCCGGGCGGCCGCCCCGGCACAGTCGGGACGTCGTCGGGAGGAGCCGCCATGTCCCTGATCTCCCGCGGGTTCGGCCACCGCGCCTCGGCCGCGACCCCGGCCGACCGGCTGCCACCCGGGCAGTACGACGTCGGCGACGCCTTCCCCGTGCTCTCCGCCGGGCCGACCCCGCGCACGCCCCTGGCCGAGTGGGACCTCACCGTCCAGGGGGAGGTCGACGGCGTGCGCCGCTGGACCTGGGACGAGTTCCGGGCGCTGCCCCGCGAGTCCGTCTCGGTCGACATCCACTGCGTCACCAAGTGGTCGAAGTTCGGCACCCGCTGGGAGGGCGTCGCCGTCGACACGCTGCTGGCCGACCTCCCGCCGGCGGCCGCCTTCGTGCTGGCGTTCTGCGACGGCGGGTACACCACGAACCTGCCGCTCGCCGACGTCACCGGCGGCCGCGCCTGGGTGGTGGACACCTACGAGGGCGAGCCGCTGCCCCCGGAGCACGGCGGGCCGGCCCGGCTGCTGGTGCCCCACCTGTACTTCTGGAAGAGCGCCAAGTGGCTGCGCGGCTTCGCGCTGAGCCGGGTCGACGAGCCCGGCTTCTGGGAGACCTTCGGCTACCACGACCGCGGTGACCCGTGGCTGGAACAGCGGTACAGCGGCGACTGACCTGGCTGCCGGCGACGCTGACCGGCGGCGTCGCCGAGACGGCCCGGGTGCGGCGGCTGTCCTTCGAGGTGCCCGGCTGGACCGGGCACCTCCCGGGCCAGCACGTCGACCTCCGCCTCACCGCTGAGGACGGCTACACGGTGCAGCGCAGCTACTCGATCGCCTCCGCGCCCGAGGAGCCGGCCGTCTCCCTGCTCGTGGAGCGGCTGCCCGACGGCGAGGTGTCGCCCTACCTGACCGACGAGCTGCGCGCGGGCGACGTGCTGGAGCTGCGCGGCCCCATCGGCGGGTACTTCGTGTGGTCGGCGCGCGCGGACTCCGAGCGCGGCGAGCGCCGGCCGGTGCAGCTGGTGGCCGGGGGCGCGGGCGTGGCCCCGTTCCTGTCGATGCTGGAGCACCGCCGCCGCACCGGCGGGACGACGCCGGTCCGCCTCCTGTACTCCGCGCGCAGCGCCGAGGACCTCCTCGGCCGCGGCTCGCTCGGGCCGGAGACCACGGTCACCCTCACCCGCGCCGCGCCGCCCGGGTGGACGGGCCCGACCCGCCGGGTGGACCGCGCGCTGCTGGAGGAGCACGCCTTCGGCCCGGAGGCGCGGCCGCGCACCTTCGTCTGCGGCCCGACCTACTTCGTGGAGGACGTCGCCACGGCGCTGGTCGACCTCGGCCACGACCCGTCCGCGGTCCGGCTCGAGCGCTTCGGCGGCTGACCGGCGGGGGCCGGCGGCCGCGGTCAGACGCCGGCCGGCACCGGCGGGGTCACGCCGCGGGCGAGCGAGTCCAGCGCCCGCAGGATGACGTCGGCCACCACCTGCGGCTGCGAGATCATGACCGCGTGCGAGCCCTCGGTCTCGACGACGTCCGCGCCGGCCCGCCGGGCCATGGCGCGCAGCACGTCGGTGCCGGCGGCCCGGTCGCCGGTCGGCACCACGGCCCACGACGGCAGGGTGCGCCAGGCCGGGGTCCCGCTCGGCACGGTGAAGCCGAGCACCGACACCGGCCGCTGGGTCGCGGCCATCACGGCGGTCACCGCGGACGGGAGGTCCGCGGCGAAGGCGTCGTGGAAGCGGTCGGCGCGGATCACCCACTCCGTCCGCGGCCCCTCGGGGGTCGGGTAGGAGCGCTCCTCGAGCGCGCCCATCAGGACGCTGTCGACCGACCCGCCCTCGACGTCGGCGAGGAGCTCGCCCTCGTCGGGCGCGAACGCCGCGACGTAGACGAGGCCGACCACGTCGTCCGCGCGGGCGGCGGCGTTGGTGACCACCGCGCCCCCGTAGGAGTGGCCGACGGCGAGCACCGGGCCCGGGACCTGCTGCAGGGCGGCCGCGACGTACTCGGTGTCGGCGGGGATCCCGCGCAGGGGGTTGGCCACCGCCTGCGCGCGGACGCCGGCCGCGAACAGGCGCGCGATCACGCCGTTCCACCCGGAGCTGTCGGCGAACGCGCCGTGCACCAGCACGACGGTGGGGACGGGAGGGGCACCGGTCACGACGACCTCCTCGGGGGTGCGGGGTCCGCCTCCCACGCTCGTTGCCCCGCGGACGGCGGGGCATCGGTCATCTGACCGTCGCCGAGGTCGTGCTGATCCAGTCGTCGATGGTCTCCCACCAGCGGTAGAGCCAGTCGGTCAGCTCCGCCTCGCCGCGCGGCACCTCCGCGGCCGGGATGAACCACCACCGCAGGTGCAGCGTCTTGTCGATGGGCAGCCCCCGCCACACGTCCCGGACCGTGCTCAGGTGCTCCAGCCCGGTGTGCGCGACGAGGACGACGTCGGCGTGCGGGGCCGCCTGCAGCGCCGCGACGACGCCGCCGGGGCGCGGGGGCAGCAGGTTCCGCATCGCCTCCGCCCGCCGCACGGCCGCCAGCAGCCCGCGCTCGCGCAGCCGCTGGACGGCCCGCACCTTGCGCCGCGGCGTGTAGTTCGCGCCCTCGGGGAAGATCAGCAGCGCGTCCTCCTCGCCCAGGTCGCGGGCGAGGTCGCCGATGGCCTCCTCCGGGCTCCGCCCGGCCGTCGGGTCGGCGGAGACGAAGGAGTTGGGCAGCCGGTTGAGGTAGACGTCGACCAGCGGGTCCAGCTGCAGCACGTCCTTGAGCACGATCCGCGGCTGG
The DNA here is from genome assembly GCF_054050315.1 of Geodermatophilus sp. SYSU D00867. Taxonomy (NCBI): domain Bacteria; kingdom Bacillati; phylum Actinomycetota; class Actinomycetes; order Geodermatophilales; family Geodermatophilaceae; genus Geodermatophilus; species Geodermatophilus sp. SYSU D00867. The sequence goes on from NZ_JBJGZC010000023.1 coordinate 26,052, forward strand.
CGCAGGTGGTCGCGGTTCATCAGCGTGTGCACCAGCAGGAACGAGTCGCCGGGGCCGGCGTGCCGGGAGAGGACCACCATGGCGTTGGTCGAGCCGGGCACGCCGTCGTCCAGCGGCGACCAGGACTCCCCGTCGGTGACCAGCCGCAGCGCGAACAGCCGCTGCGCGGTCCGCATGAGCACGTCGAGCAGCACCCGCAGCACCGTGTAGTGCGCCGCCCGGGAGCGCGGGGAGTCCAGCCGGCGGCCGAAGCCGGCGGCCACCCACAGCACCGCCGCGGCGGCCAGCCCGGCCACCTCGAGGCCGAGGTAGACCAGCCCGAAGCACAGCAGCCGCAGCGCGCGCAGCCGCCCGGGCAGGAAGAACGAGACGAGCACCGCCACGACGGCGAGCACCGGCAGCAGGAGGACGGCGAGCGCGAGCACGCCGACCAGGAGCGGGCCGGCGACCCGGCGGACGCGGCGCGGGGGCAGCACCTCAGACTCCCCCGCCCGGGCCGGCGGCGACCCGGTCCAGGTACTCCCCCGCCGCGGCGCGGGCCCGTTCGATGCGGGCCGGTACGCCGGAGAAGTCGCGGTAGCGCAGGTTGGCCGCCCCCGGCGGGTCCGGGTCCCCGGCGGGCAGCACGTGCACCGTGACCCCCTCCGGCAGCGTGGCGAGGTCGGTGGTGAACCGATGCCGGCGGGCGATCTCGAAGGCGACCGTGGCGACCTCCCACGGCCGGGCCGGCGGGGACAGCGGCCGGTCGATCCGCCCGACGTGCAGCACGTAGACGGTGCCGGCGCCCAGCGTCACCGCGCGGCCGACCGGGATGCTGTGCACCAGGCCGCCGTCGAGGTAGTGCTCGCCGTCGACCTCCACCGGCGGCAGCAGCCCGGGGACGGCGCAGGAGGCGAGCACCGCGTCGACCAGGTCGCCGTCGGTGAACCAGTGCTCGGCCGCCCGCTCGATGCTCGCCGCGACGCACTGGAACGGGACGGGGAGCTCCTCGAACGTCGACACCGGCAGGGCGTCCTCGAGCATCTCCCGCAGCGGCTCGCGCGGGTGCAGGTGCGTGCGGGTCCGGACCAGCGTGCCGACCCGGCCGAGCACCGACCCGGCGAACACCCGCCGGGAGGCCAGCTCCTCCCACACCGCGCGCAGCCGGTCCACCGCGGCCGGCGTCGGGTCGGCGGCGACGAGCGCGCCGTTGATCGCGCCCACCGAGGTGCCCACGACCAGGTCGGGCCGGACGCCGCGCTCGAGCAGCGCCCCCAGCATGCCGACCTCGGCCGCGCCGAGCACTCCCCCGCCGCCGAGGACGAACGCGGTGCCGCCGGTCGCTGCCACGCCCCGCATCGTGGCACCCGGGCGGCGGACCGCCACCCGGCCTCCCGGCACTCAGCCCACCAGCTCGGCCATCGTCCGCAGCGTCTCCGGCGGTCCGGAGACGAGCATCGTGGTGACCGGCGACGCCTCCCACGCCGCGAGGTCGTCGGCGATCTTGGCCCGCGGCCCGACGAGGGCCACCTTCTCCACCATCGCCAGCGGCACGGCCGCGACCGCCTCGGCCTTGGCGCCGGACAGGTAGAGCTCCTGGATGCGGGCGCACTCAGCCTCGAACCCCATCCGGGCGAAGACCTCGTAGTGGAAGTTCACCCCGCGGGCGCCCATGCCGCCGACGTAGAGCGCGAGCATCGGGCGCACCCGGTCGGCCGCGGCGTCGACGTCGTCGTCGACCTCCACCGGCACCGTGCACGCCACCTCGAAGTCGTCCGCGGTCCGGCGGGCGCCGGGGCGGGCGAAGCCCTCGGCCAGCGCCGCGCGGTAGTGGGCGTCGTCGTGCGGCGAGTAGAACAGCGGGATCCAGCCGTCGGCGACCTCCGCGGCCAGCGCGACGTTCTTCGGGCCCTCCGCGGCGAGCAGCATCGGGAGGTCCGCGCGCAGCGGGTGGACGGTCGGCCGCAGCGCCTTGCCCAGCCCCGTGCCGCCGGGGAACGGGATGCGGTACTGCTCGCCGTCGAGGCGGACCACCTCGCGGGCGAAGGCCTGCCGGAGCACCGCCACGTACTCGCGCGTCCGTGCCAGCGGTCGGGGATAGGGCTGGCCGTACCAGCCCTCGACCACCTGGGGTCCGGAGACGCCCAGGCCGAGGACGAAGCGGCCGCCGGAGAGGTGGTCCAGCGTGAGCGCGGCCATGGCGGTGGCGGTCGGGGTGCGCGCCGACACCTGGACGACGCCGGTGCCCAGCCGCAGCCGCGTCGTCCGGCTGCCCAGCCACGCCAGCGGGGTGAGCGCGTCGGACCCGTAGGCCTCCGCCGTCCACACCGAGTCGAAGCCGAGGTCCTCGGCGAGCGCGACCAGCTCCGCCTGACCCGGCGGCGGGCCGGCGCCCCAGTAGCCCAGCGACAGCCCCAGCCTCATCGCGCGTCCTCCCGTCGGCCCGACCGATCGTTGTGCAGGTCACACCATCCTGATAGACCTGACGCCGTCGTCAAGTCCGGTCGCGGCCCGCGCCGCGCCGCCTCCGCCGGGGGTCCCCATGCGCTTCACCAGCGAGCACGCCGCGTTCCGGAAGACGGTGCGCGACGTCGTCGAGCGGGAGATCGCCCCGCACGTCGACGAGTGGGAGCGGGCCGGCACCTTCCCGGCGCACGAGCTGTTCCCGAAGCTCGGCGAGCTCGGCCTGCTGGGCCTGGAGTACGACCCCGAGTACGGCGGGCAGGGCGCCGACCACCTGTTCAGCGTCATCCTCTGCGAGGAGCTGCACCGGTCCGGCTGCGCCGGCGTCCCGATGGCGATCGGCGTGCAGACGATGATGGCCACGCCGTCGCTGCACGAGTTCGGCAGCGACGAGCTCAAGCGCCGCTACCTGGAACCCGCGATCCGCGGCACCGCGGTCTGCTCGATCGCCGTCACCGAGCCCGGCGCCGGCTCCGACGTCGCCGGGCTGCGCACCCGCGCGGTGCGGGACGGCGACGAGTGGGTGGTCAACGGCAGCAAGCTCTACATCACCAACGGCACCCAGGCCGACTGGCTGTGCCTGCTGGCGCGCACCTCCGACGAGGGCGGCCACCGCGGGATGAGCCAGATCGTCGTCCCCACCGACACCCCCGGGTTCTCCGTCTCCCGGAAGCTGGACAAGCTCGGCAACCGCTCCTCCGACACCGCCGAGCTGTTCTTCGACGACGTGCGGGTGCCGGTGTCGAACACGATCGGCACGGTCGGCCGCGGCTTCCAGCAGCAGATGGCGCAGTTCGTCGTCGAGCGGATGTTCGCCGCCTACGGCGCGGTGGGCAGCTGCCGGCACGCGCTGGAGCGCACCCGCGAGCACCTCCGGCAGCGGCAGGCGTTCGGCCGGCCGCTCGCGGCCAACCAGTACGTCGTCTTCCGGCTGACCGAGCTGTCGGCGCAGGTCGACCTGCTGCAGTCGCACAACTACGCGTGCGCGCAGGCCTACGTGGACGGCGAGGACACCACCCGGGCGGCCACGGTGGCCAAGCTGACCGCCGGCCGGCTGCTGCGCGAGGTGGCCGACGCCTGCCTGCAGTTCCACGGCGGCATGGGCTACATGGAGGAGACCTGGACCTCCCGGTTCTTCCGGGACAGCCGGCTGGCCTCGATCGGCGGCGGCGCCGACGAGGTGATGCTGCAGGTGCTGGCCCGGATGGACGGGTTCGACGCGTGAGCGGCGCCCCGCTGCTGCAGGCGCTGGTCGACGACCTCGACGCCGAGTCCGCCGACCTCGACGCGCGCGTCGCCCCGCTCGACGACGCCGCCTGGCTGACCCCGACCCCCGCGGCCGGCTGGGACGTCCGCGACACCGTCAACCACCTGCGGTTCTTCGACCGGGACGCGCTGCTCGCCGTCACCGACCCCGCCGGGTTCGCCGCGCTGGTGGCCGGCCTCGGGGAGGGCGCCGGCGACTACGTGGAGCGGCTGACCCGCGAGGGCCGCGCCGATCCCCCGGCCGACGTGCTCGCCGCCTGGCGGTCGGGACGGGCGGCGCTCGCCGCGGCGCTGCGGGCCGCCGACCCCGGCGTCCGGGTGCCGTGGTTCGGGCCGCCGATGAGTCCGGCGTCGTTCGTCACGGCCCGGCTGATGGAGACCTGGGCGCACGGGCAGGACGTCGTGGACGCGCTCGGCCAGACCCGGGAGCCGACCGCGCGGCTGCGGTCGGTCGCCGAGATCGGCGTGCGCGCGCGGCCGTTCGCCTACGCCGTCCGCGGCCTGCCGGTGCCCGACCGCCCGGTGCGGGTGGAGCTGACCGGCCCCGGCGGGGAGTCCTGGACCTGGGGGCCCGGCGACGCCGCCGACGTCGTCCGCGGGACCGCGCTCGACTTCTGCCTGCTGGTCACCCAGCGCCGGCACCGCGACGACCTGGACCTCGAGGTGACCGGGCCGGCCGCGCGGGAGTGGGCGGGCATCGCGCAGGCCTTCGCCGGCCCGCCCGGCGCCGGGCGGGAGCCGCTGCGGTGACGGCGCCGCTGCGGGTGGCCAACGTGTCCGGGTTCTACGGCGACCGGCACGCGGCCATGCGCGAGATGCTCGACGGCGGTGAGGTCGACGTCCTCACCGGCGACTACCTGGCCGAGCTGACCATGCTCATCCTCGGCCGGCAGAAGGCCGAGGACCCGTCCGCCGGGTGGGCGCGCAGCTTCCTGTCCCAGCTGGAGGAGTGCCTGGGCACCGCGCTGGAGCGCGGCGTCCGGGTCGTGGCCAACGCCGGCGGGCTGAACCCGCGGGGCCTGGCCGCCGCGGTCACCGCGCTCGGGGAGCGGCTCGGGCTCCCGGTGCGGGTCGCCACCGTGAGCGGGGACGACCTGCTCCCCCGCCTCGGCGACCTCCGCGGCCGGCTGCGCGCCGGCGACCGCCCGCCCGGCGACCACGACGTGGACGACGCGCTCACCGCCAACGCCTACCTCGGCTGCCGCGGCATCGTGCGGGCGCTGCAGGCCGGCGCCGACGTCGTCGTCACCGGGCGGGTCACCGACGCGAGCCTCGTCGTCGGGCCCGCGGCCTGGCACCACGGCTGGGGTGCGGACGACTGGGACGCGCTGGCCGGCGCGACCGTGGCCGGGCACGTGCTCGAGTGCGGCGCGCAGGCCACCGGCGGCAACTACAGCTTCTTCGCCGAGCTGCTCGACGCCGACCCCGCGGCACTGGACCACGCCGGCTTCCCGCTGGCCGAGATCGCCGCCGACGGCACGTCGGTGATCACCAAGCACCCCGGCACCGGCGGCGCGGTGACGGTCGGGACGGTCACCGAGCAGCTGCTCTACGAGCTCACCGGCAGCCGCTACGGCGGGCCGGACGTCGTCACCCGCTTCGACACGCTGCGGCTGCGGCAGGCCGGCCCCGACCGGGTGGAGGTCTCCGGCGCGCGCGGGCTGCCACCTGCGGGGCTGCTCAAGGTGGCGGTCAACCGGCTCGGCGGCTTCCGCAACGCGATGACGCTGCCGCTGACCGGGCTGGAGGTCGAGCGCAAGGCGGAGCTGCTGCGCCGCCAGCTGGCCCCGGCGCTGGCCGGCGTCGAGGACGTCACCGTCACCCTGGCCCGCACCGACTCCCCCGACGCCGGCGTGCAGGAGGAGGCCGCGGCGCTGCTGCACGTCACGGTCAAGGACCGCGACCGACGCCGGGTGGGCAAGGCGTTCACCGTGCCGGTGATCGAGCTGGGCCTGGCCAGCATCCCCGGCTTCCACGCCACCTCCGCGCCGCCGAGCCCGACCCCGTACGGCGTCTACTCCGCCGCGTGGGTGCCGGCCGGTGAGGTGCCGCAGGTGGTCGGGCTGCCCGACGGGACCACCGAGACCCTGCCGTCGGCCGTCCCCGCCGCAGGGGCCGCCGACGTCCCGGAGCCGCCCGGGCCGCCCGCCTGGGCCGACGACGGCCCGACCCGCCGCGTGCCGCTGGGCCGGGTCGCCGGCGCCCGCAGCGGCGACAAGGGCGGCGCGGCCACCCTCGGGGTCTGGGCCCGCGACGACGACGGCTACGTCTGGCTGGCCGCCTTCCTGACCCCCGACCGGCTGCGCGCGCTGCTCCCCGAGGCCGCCGCGCTGCCGGTCACCCGCGAGCTGCTGCCCGGGTTGCGGGCGCTGCTGTTCCAGCTGCCGGGGCTGCTCGGCGACGGCGTCGCCGCCGGGACCCGGTTCGACCCGCAGGCCAAGGCCGTGGGCGAGTGGCTGCGCTCCCGCGTGGTCGACGTCCCCGAGCGCCTGCTGCCCCCGGAGGGAGACGGATGACGGTCCTGGACGACCGCGCCGCGGGCAACCGCGCCGCGATGCTCGAGCGGCTGGCCGAGCTGGAGGAGCAGCTCCGGCTGGCCACCGCCGGCGGCGGCGAGAAGGCGCTGGCCCGGCACCGGCAGCGCGGCAAGCTCACCGCGCGCGAGCGGATCGAGCTGCTGCTGGACCGCGACAGCCCGTTCCTGGAGCTGTCCCCCTACGCCGCGTGGGGCACCGACTTCCCGGTCGGGGCGAGCACGGTCACGGGCATCGGCGTCGTCGAGGGCGTCGAGGTGGTGGTGTCGGCCAACGACCCGACCGTGCGCGGCGGCACGTCCAACCCGTACACGCTGCGCAAGTCCGCCCGGGCGCACGACATCGCGCGGGTCAACCGGCTGCCGTTCGTCAGCCTCGTGGAGTCCGGCGGCGCCGACCTGCCCACCCAGTCGGAGATCTTCATCCCCGGCGGCCGCGGCTTCCGCGACCTCACCCAGCTCTCGGCCGCGGGCATCCCGACCGTCGCGCTGGTCTTCGGCAACAGCACCGCCGGCGGCGCCTACGTGCCCGGGATGAGCGACCACGTCGTGATGATCGAGGACCGCAGCAAGGTGTTCCTCGCCGGGCCGCCGCTGGTGAAGATGGCCACCGGCGAGGACGCCGACGAGGAGTCCCTCGGCGGCGCGGCGATGCACGCGCGGGTCTCCGGCAGCGCCGACCACCTCGCCGTCGACGAGGTCGACGCCATCCGGATCGGCCGGCGGATCGTGCGGAACCTCAACTGGCGCAAGCAGGGCCCCGGCCCCTCCCGGCCGGCCGACCCGCCGCTGCACGACCCCGAGGAGCTGCTCGACCTCGCCCCCGCCGACCTGCGGCAGCCGCTGGACCCGCGCGACGTCCTCGCCCGGGTCGTCGACGGCAGCCGGTTCGACGAGCACAAGCCGCTCTACGGCACCTCGCTGGTCACCGGGTGGGCGAGCATCCACGGCTACCCGGTCGGCGTGCTGGCCAACGCCCGCGGCGTGCTGTTCCGGCAGGACGCGGAGAAGGCCGCGCAGTTCATCCAGCTGGCCAACCAGACCGACACCCCGCTGCTGTTCCTGCAGAACACCACCGGCTACATGGTCGGCACCGAGTACGAGCAGGACGGGATCATCAAGGCCGGCTCGCAGATGATCAACGCCGTCTCCAACAGCACCGTCCCGCACCTCACCGTCAACATCGGCGCCTCCTACGGCGCCGGCAACTACGGCATGTGCGGCCGCGCCTACGAGCCCCGCTTCCTGTTCACCTGGCCCAACGCCAGGAGCGCGGTCATGGGCCCGGCACAGCTGGCCGGCGTGCTGGACATCGTCGGCCGGGCCAGCGCCCGGGCCCGCGGCCGCGACTACGACGAGGAGGCCGCGGCCGCGATGCGCGCGGCGGTGGAGCAGCAGATCGAGGCCGAGTCGCTGGCGCTGTTCCTCTCCGGCCGGCTCTACGACGACGGGATCATCGACCCCCGCGACACCCGCACCGTCCTCGGGCTCGCCCTGTCGGCGGTCCACAACGCGCCGGTGAGAGGACTGCACGACGGATGGGGGGTGTTCCGGCTGTGAGCCGCGCCCTCACGTGCGTGCTGGTCGCCAACCGCGGCGAGATCGCCCGGCGCGTGTTCGCCACCGCCCGCGCGATGGGCCTGCGCACGGTCGCCGTGCACTCCGACGCCGACGCCGGGGCGCCGTTCGTGGCCGAGGCCGACGTCGCGGTCCGGCTGCCCGGGAACACGCCCGCCGAGACCTACCTGCGCGCCGACCTCGTGGTGGCCGCCGCGCTGCGCGCCGGCGCCGACTGCGTGCACCCCGGCTACGGCTTCCTCTCCGAGAACGCGGACTTCGCCCGCGCCGTGCAGGGCGCCGGGCTGGTGTTCGTCGGGCCGGACCCGGACGCCGTGGAGGCGATGGGCAGCAAGCTCGCCGCCAAGGAGCTCATGGCCCGGGCCGGGGTGCCGGTGCTGCCGAGCGTGGACGCCACCGGCCTGTCCGGGGACACGCTGGAGAAGGCCGCCGGGGAGGTGGGCTGGCCGCTGCTGGTCAAGGCCTCCTTCGGCGGCGGCGGGCGCGGCATGCGCACCGTCCGCGGGCCGGAGGAGCTCGCCGAGGCCGTCGAGGGCGCCGGCCGCGAGGCGGCGTCGGCGTTCGGCGACGGCACGGTGTTCCTCGAGCGGCTGGTCGAGCGCCCGCGGCACGTCGAGGTGCAGGTGTTCGGCGACCGGCACGGGCACACCGTGGCGCTGTTCGAGCGGGAGTGCTCCATCCAGCGCCGGCACCAGAAGGTGGTCGAGGAGGCGCCCTCCCCCGCCGTCGGGCCGGAGCTGCGGCAGCGGCTGCAGGACGCCGCCGTGGCCGCCGCGCGGGCGATCGGCTACGTCGGCGCGGGCACCGTGGAGTTCCTGCTCGACGAGGGCGGCGAGTTCTGGTTCCTCGAGATGAACACCCGGCTGCAGGTCGAGCACCCGGTCACCGAGGCGGTCACCGGCCTGGACCTGGTCCGGCTGCAGTTCGACGTCGCCGCCGGGCGCCCGCTGCCCCCGGAGGCGGTCTCGCCGACGCTGTCCGGCGCCGCGATCGAGGTGCGCCTGTACGCCGAGGACCCGGCGCGCGACTGGCTGCCGCAGTCGGGCCGGCTGGCCGGGTTCGCGCTCGCCGCCGACGCCGAGTTCCGCACGCCGCCCGGGCCGGGGATCCGGCTGGACAGCGGCTTCCGCGCGGGCGACGACGTCGGCGTGCACTACGACCCGATGCTGGCCAAGGTCGTCGCCTGGGCGCCGGACCGCACGTCGGCGGCGCTCGCGCTGGCCGGCGCCCTCGCCCGGGCCCGGCTGCACGGCGTCGCCACCAACCGCGACCTGCTCGTGCGGGTGCTGCGGTCCGAGGCGTTCCTCGCCGGGGAGACCGACACCGGCTTCCTGGACCGGCACGGCCTCGACGTCCTCGCCGCGCCGCTGGTCGACGACGCCGGGCGCCGCGTGCACGCCGTCGTCGCCGCGCTCGCGGGAGCGGCGCTGCGGCGGGCGGCCGCGCCGGTGCTGGCCGGCCTGCCCTCGGGCTGGCGCAACAACCCGACGGTGCCGCAGACCACCGCCTTCGACGCCGGCACCGTGCGCTACCGGCTGCACCGCGGCGGCGTCACCGCCGACGTGGACGGCGAGCCGGTGGACCTCGCCGTCCTCGGCACGGCGGTGACCGGCCCCGGCCGGGTCCGGCTCGTCGTCGAGACCGGCGGGCTGCGCGGCACCCACGAGGTGCACGTGGACGGCGACCGCAGCTGGGTCGACGGCCCCGACGGCGCGACGGCGTTCACCGAGCTGCCGCGGTTCCCCGAGCCGTCCGCCGCGGTCGCGCCCGGCTCGCTGACCGCCGGCATGCCCGGCGCCGTCACGCGGGTGGCCGTGGCCGAGGGCGACGAGGTCCGCGCCGGGCAGCTGGTGCTGGTCCTCGAGGCCATGAAGATGGAGCACCCCGTGGTCGCACCGGCCGACGGGGTGGTCACCTCCCTGCACGCCGACGTGGGCGCGCAGGTGGAGACGGGCGCGGTCCTCGCGGTCGTCACCCCCACAGCCCCCGAGAGCGGAGGAGACCGCGGTGCGTCCTGACCTGTCCGGGATCGACCCCCTGGAGCTCAACCTCGCCACCCGGTTCTCGGTGGGCGACATGCTCACCCGTTCCGCGCAGCTGTTCGCCGGCCGCACCGCCATCGTCGACGGCGAGGAGGAGGTCACCTACGCCCGCCTCGACGCCGCCGCCGAGGCCTTCGGCCGCGGCCTGCTCGACGCCGGCGTGGGCCACCAGGAGCCGGTCGCCTTCCTGCTCGGCAACTCGTGGCGGTTCGCCGCGAGCTTCTTCGGCTGCGCGAAGGCCGGGCTGGTCGCGCTGCCGGTCAACCTGATGCTGGCGCCGGAGGACGTCGGATGGATCCTCGCCGACTCCGGCACCGCGACCGTCGTCGCCGACCCGGTGTTCCTGCCGCTGCTGGAGGCCGTGCTGCCCGGGCTGCCCGCCGTCACCCGGGTGGTCGTCACCGGCGACACGCCGCCTGCGCAGGTCGCCGGGCGGGAGGTGCTGCGCTGGGACGACGTCGCCGCCGACCCGACGCCGGTGCGGGTGCTCGTCGACGACCGCGACACCGTGCACTGCCTGTACACCTCGGGCACCACCGCGCGGCCCAAGGGCGTGCTGACCAGCCACCTGGCGGTGCACGTCGGCGTGCTGAGCAACGCGCTGCAGATCGGCCACCGGCGCGGCGACGAGTTCTCCGTGCTGCCGATCGTGCTGCCGCTGTTCCACACCACCGCGCTGGACACCCTGCTGCTGCCGGTCCTGCTCACCGGCGGCACCGCGGTGCTGCCCGGCGGCTTCGACCCCGAGGCCTTCCTCGAGGTGGTCGAGCGCCGCCGGGCCACCCACCTGATGCTGCTGCCGATGATGTACGCCGCGCTGCTGGCGTCGCCGGGCATCCGGACGCGGGACCTGTCCTCGGTGCAGCTGTGCATCTACGCGATGGCCCCCATGCCGCAGGAGCGGATCACCGCGATCGCCGCCGCGTTCCCCAACGCGAGAGTGCTGCTGGGCTCCGGCCAGACCGAGTGCGTGCCGGCGACGGTGTTCCAGTGGCCGTCGCACCAGGAGACCAAGGCGGCGTCGTGGGGGCCGTCCACGGTCACCGTCGACACCCGGGTCATGGACCCGGCGGGCCGGCTGCTGCCGCCCGGGGAGACCGGCGAGATCGTCTACCGCGGCCCGCACGTGATGAGCGGCTACTGGAACAACCCTGCGGCCAACACCGCCGCGTTCGCGCACGGCTGGTTCCACAGCGGCGACGTCGGCCACCTCGACGACGAGGGCGTCGTGTGGTTCACCGACCGGGTCAAGGACATGGTCAAGACCGGCGGCGAGAACGTCTCCTCCGTCGAGGTGGAGCGGGTGCTGCTCGCGTCCCCGGAGATCGTCGAGGCCGCGGTGATCGGCGTCCCCGACGACCGCTGGGGCGAGGCGGTCACCGGCGTCGTCGTCCCGGCCGACCCGGACGCCGACCCCGCCGCGCTGGCCGAACGACTGCTCGCCCACTGCCGGGCGCACCTGGCCGGCTTCCAGGTGCCCAAGCGGATCGAGGTCCGCACCGGGCTGCCGAAGACCGCCACCGGCAAGATCCAGAAGCACGAGCTGCGCGACGAGTTCCGTGGCTGACGCGCCCCTGGTCACCACCGCCCGCCGCGGACCGGCGGCGGTGGTGACCCTGGACTCCCCGCGCAACCGCAACGCGCTGTCCCGGGCCCTGCTCGAGCAGCTGCACGCCGCGCTGCAGGACGCGCTCGCCGACGACGCGGTGCGGGTGCTGGTGCTCACCGGCGCCGGGCCGGTGTTCTGCTCCGGCGCCGACCTCAAGGAGCAGCGGGCCGGCGGCGGTCCCGGGCCGGTCGGCCTGCCGGAGGTCCTCACCCTGCTCATGGATGGGCCGAAGCCCGTGGTGGCGCGGGTCAACGGCGCCGCCCGCGCCGGGGGGCTCGGGCTGATCGCGGCCTGCGACCTCGCCGTCGGCCCGGCCGGCGCGACGTTCGGCTTCAGCGAGGTCCGCATCGGGGTCGCGCCGGCGGTCATCGCCGTCCCCTGCCTGCGGCGGATGGACCCGCGGGCGGCGCGCGAGCTGTTCCTCACCGGCGAGCCCTTCGACGGCGTCCGGGCGCGGGAGGCCGGCCTGCTCGACCGCGCGGTGGCCGACGGCGAGCTCGACGCCACGGTCGACGGGTTCGTGGCGCAGCTGGCGCTCGGCGCGCCGGAGGCGCTCGCCGTCACCAAGCGGCTGCTGCGCGAGCTGCCCGGCGCCGACCTGCGGGAGGACCTCGCCCGGACGGCGGCGCTGTCGGCGGAGCGGTTCGGCTCGGCCGAGGCGCGGGAGGGCATCGCCGCGCTGCTGGAGAAGCGCCGCCCGTCCTGGGTGTCCTGAGCTCAGCCCGGTCGGCCGGTGCCGCGGTCGGGCCAGGCCGAGCGGGGCAGGCCGATGGCGCCGGCCCACAGCCGGGTGAGCACCTCGACGGCGGCGTCCTCGTCGAGGTCCTCCACCGGGTCCTGCCACAGGTGCGCGAACGACTCGACCATCGCGCCGAGCGCGCTGGCCGTGGCCCGCGGCGGCAGGGAGGCGTCGGCCAGCCCCAGCTCCTGCAGCCGCTCCAGGCCCTCCATGCCGCGCCGCACGAAGGCCTCCCGGACGTCGACCCGCAGCCGCCGGAACTCCTCGCGGGTGTCGGCCAGCGAGTCCAGGACGCGCAGGATCCGGGCGTGCCGGGTGACGGCGGTCAGGTACAGCCGGTTGACCGCCTCGATCCGCTCGTAGGGGGCGTCGGCCGGCAGCCGCGGGCCCACCGCGGTGGCGGTGAACAGGTCCTCCACCACGACCGCGACGATCGCGCGCAGCAGCGACTCCTTGGAGTCGAACCAGGTGTAGAAGGTCCCGTGCGAGACGCCGGCCCGCTCGGACACCGCGTCGATCCGGACGTCGGCGAACCCGCGCTCCTCGAACAGCTCCCGGCCGGCCTGCAGCAGCGCGGCCCGGGTGCGCCGTCCCCGGTCGGTCACGGGGAGCTGGTCCTGCTGCGGACTGGCCTGCGTGCCGGTCATCGCCCCACCTCCGCGTCCTCGGGCCCGGGCAGCCTGACACACGCCACGGGCAGTTGACGACCGCGTCAGGTCCTCGACAGACTCCGTGACCCAGGCCACAGCAGCGCGGGAGAGGGCAGACATGGACAGGGGCATCGGCAGCTGGCCGACGCGGCGGGCGTTCCTCTCCGGGGACCGCACCGCCCTGGTGTTCGGGGAGCGGCGGCTCACCTACACGGACTTCGACCGGCGCACCGACTCCCTCGCCCGCGCGCTGCGCGACCTCGGCGTCCGGCAGGGCGACCGGGTGGCCGGGCTGCTGCTCAACAGCCCCGCCTTCCTCGAGACGATGTTCGCCACCGCCAAGCTCGGCGCGGTCTTCGTGCCGATGAACCTGCGCCTGGCGCCGCCGGAGGTCAGCTACCTGCTCGCCGACTCCGGCGCCGACGTCTTCGTGTGGTCCGGGCCCCTGGCGCCGGTCGCCCGCGCCGCGCTGGGCGCCGAGGGGGTCCGCGTGCGCCACCGGGTGGTGGCCGACGGCGAGGCCGGCGACGGCGAGCTCGCCTTCGAGCCGCTGCTGGCCTCCGGCGAGCCCCGGGCGCTGGGCACCGACGTCTCCGGCGGCGACCTGTCCTGCCTGATGTACACCTCCGGCACGACCGGGCGCCCCAAGGGGGCGATGCTCACCCACGACAACCACTTCTGGAACGTCGTCAACGTCCTGTCGTTCGGCCGCGGGCTCAGGGAGAGCGACGTGACCGTGACGGTCGCGCCGATGTTCCACATCGGCGGGCTGGGCGTGCACACGCTGCCGCTGCTCTACCTGGGCGGCACCAACGTCGTCCTGCCGTCGTTCGACCCGTCGCAGACCCTCGAGGCGATGGCGCGGTCGCGGGCGACCGTGCAGTTCCTCGTCCCGGCCATGTGGGCCGCGCTGACCGCGGTCCCGGACTTCGACCGGCACGACCTGTCGGCGCTGGAGCTGGCCGTCACCGGCGGCGCGCCGTGCCCGCTGCCGGTCATCGAGTTCTTCCAGGGCAAGGGCCTGCCCTTCCAGGAGGGCTTCGGCATGACCGAGACCGCGCCGGCGGTGTCGATCCTCGACGCCGACCACGTCAAGGAGAAGGCCGGCTCGATCGGCCGGGCGCTCATGCACGTCGAGGCGCGGATCGTCGACGAGGACGACCGGGACGTCGCCACCGACGTCGTCGGCGAGCTGGTGGTCCGCGGGCCCAACGTGTTCGCCGGCTACTGGGGGCTGCCCGAGGCGACGGCGGAGGCGTTCCGCAACGGCTGGTTCCACACCGGCGACCTGGGCCGGATGGACGCCGAGGGCTTCGTCACCCTGGTCGACCGCAAGAAGGACATGATCATCTCGGGCGGCGAGAACGTGTACCCGATCGAGGTCGAGCAGGTGCTCTACCGGCACCCGGCGGTGCGCGAGGTCGCCGTCGTCGGGGTGCCCGACCCGCGCTGGGGCGAGACGCCGGTCGCCGTCGTCGCCCTCGCCGACGGCGCCGAGGCCGACGCGGAGGGGCTGCTGGGCTACGCCCGGGAGCGGCTGGCCCACTTCAAGTGCCCGACCCGGGTGGAGTTCGTGCCCGAGCTGCCGCGCAACGCCACCGGCAAGGTGCTCAAGACGACGCTGCGCAAGGAGTACGGCGGCGCCGAGGAGGCCGTGCAGCGGTGACGACGGCCGCGCTCGCCGACCCCTGGACCACCCCCGAGCGGGTCGCGCTGCGGCGGCTGGCCCGCGACTTCGTCGCCCGCGAGGTGGCGCCGCACGTCGAGGAGTGGGAGACCGCCGGCGAGCTGCCGCGGGAGCTGCACCGCCGGGCGGCCGCCGCCGGGCTGCTCGGCGTCGCCTTCCCGGAGGAGGTCGGCGGCGGGGGCGGGGACGCGATCGACTCGGCGATCGTCACCGAGGAGCTGCTGCTCGGCGGCGGGTCGACCGGGGTCGCGGCGAGCCTGTTCACCCACGGCATCGCGCTGCCGCACGTCGTCGCGGACGGCTCCCCCGCCCTGGTCGACCGCTACGTCCGCCCGACGCTCGCCGGGGAGCTCATCGGGTCCCTCGGCGTCACCGAGCCCGACGCCGGCTCCGACGTCGCGTCGCTGCGGACGCGGGCGGTGCGCGACGGCGACGAGTACGTCGTCGACGGCGCGAAGACCTACATCACCAGCGGCGTGCGGGCGGACTTCGTCACCACCGCCGTCCGCACCGGCGGTCCGGGCCACGCCGGCATCTCGCTGCTGGTCGTCGACAAGGGCACGCCGGGGTTCACCGTCGGCCGGCGGCTGGACAAGATGGGCTGGCGCTGCTCGGACACCGCGGAGCTGTCCTTCACCGGCGTCCGGGTGCCGGCGGCGAACCTGGTCGGGCCGGAGGGCAGCGGGTTCGTCCAGATCATGCGGCAGTTCCAGTCCGAGCGGCTGAGCCTGGCGGTGCAGGCCTACGCCACCGCGGCGCGCTGCCTGGACCTGGCGCTGGACTGGGTGCGGCAGCGGTCGACGTTCGGCCGGCCGCTGTCCTCCCGCCAGGTCATCCGGCACAAGCTCGCCGAGATGGCCCGGGAGGTCGACGTCGCCCGCACCTACACCCGCGCGGTGATGCAGCGCTGGCTGGCCGGCGAGGACGTCGTGACCGAGGTGTCGATGGCCAAGAACACCGCCGTGGCCGCCTGCGACTCCGTCGTCGACCAGGCGGTGCAGGTCTTCGGCGGGCTGGGCTACATGCGGGAGTCCGAGGTGGAGCGCCACTACCGCGACGCCCGGGTCCTCGGCATCGGCGGCGGCACCACCGAGATCATGAACGAGGTCATCGCCAGGCGGCTGGGCCTGTAGGCCGGGAGGCCCCTCCGCCCCGGCCGGGGCGGAGGGGGCCGCCGATCAGCCCCCGAGCTGGGCGGCCAGCTCGCCCTCGAACCCCTCCTGGTAGACCTCGGCGCCGCCGGGGACGTCGGCCGGCCGCAGGATGAGGCTCTGCGTGCTCGGCGAGACGCCGGTCTCGAACCCGTTGATGGGCACCAGCAGGCCGCCGGTGTCGACGTCCTCCAGCTCGCCGAACGCCGCGACGACGCCCTCGCGGGTCAGGTCGCCGCTCTCGCAGGCGGCGTCGAGCACCTGGTTCATCACGTCGCCCATCGCGTAGCCGAAGATCGCGCCGAGGCTCGGCGTGACGTTCGGGTAGGCCGCCTCGTACTGCTCGAGCAGCTCGGGCTGGGCGTCCCACGCGGTGACCGGCGAGGCCACGTAGAGGTGGTCCCTGAGCCACTGCGCCGAGGCCCCCTGCAGCAGGCCCGGCGCGAACACCGGGTTGCTGCCCAGGATCGGGACGTCGAGGCCCTGGGCCTGCGCCACCGCGGCCACCGAGGCGGTCTGCGTCGGCGCGACGGTGAGCACGATCGCGTCGACGCCGGCCGAGGCGAACTGGGTGACCTGCGCGGACATGTCCTGGTCGGTGGACTTGATCTGCGCCGGGATCACCTCCAGGCCGCGGGCCTCCGCGACGGCCTCGCTGCCGGCCAGGCCGTTCTCCCCGTACTCGCCCTCGAAGTAGATGTGCCCGACCGTGGCGCCGTCCTGCAGCAGCCCCTGGTCGAACAGGTACTGGTAGCCGTTGGCGATCTCGACGTCGTAGGTGGCGCCGAGGACGCCGGTGCCGGGGATCTCGGTGAGCGTGCGCGCCCAGGCCGACGGGAAGTTGACGATCTGGTCGCTCTCGTAGTCCCCGGCCAGCGCGGTGTTGATCGGCGACCCGATCGTCTGCTGCATCGCGAGGATGTTCGGCTCCATCGCGCTGTAGAGCTGCACGCCGGTCTGCGGCACGTAGCCGGTGTCCTGGACGTCGAGCTCGACGTCGTAGGTGTCGCAGACCTGGTTGTCCTGCCAGTACAGGGTGTTGCCGTTGGTGATGTCCTGGCCGAGCGCGGCGAAGACGCCGGTCAGGTCGGTGAGCACCCCGAGCCGGATGGTGGTGCCCTCCACCCCGACGTCGGTGGCGACGTCGCCGCCGCCCTCGCCTCCCCCGCCGCCGCCGCCGTCCGGCGCCCTGGTGCTGCAGCCGCTGACGACGACGACGGTGACGGCGGCCAGGACGGTGGCCCCCCGCAGACGCACTGCTGCTCTCATCTGGTGCTCCCTCGCGCTGGTGGGTCGGACGGATCGGGGTCGGTGCTGCGCGCACCCGAGCCCGCTGTGGCGCTCGGGGATCCGCGGCCGGGTCTGCGTCCCCGGCGGCGGAAGCGGTGGGCGATCCCGACCAGGCCGCCGGGCTCGAAGAGGACGACGAGGACGATCGCCAGGCCGAACAGGTAGCGGGCGGCGGTGCCGGCGGCGATGCCGCCCTCGCCGGGCGCGCTGACGAGCGGCAGCACGTCGGCGAACTGCTGGAACACCAGCGGCAGGGCGGTGACGAACGCCGCGCCCAGCGCCGCGCCGCCCACCGACCCGAGCCCGCCGAGCACGATCATCGCCAGGTACAGCACCGACACGGTCAGGCCGAAGGACTCCGGCGCGATGCTGCCGATCGACAGCGCGTACATCACCCCGGACAGCCCGGCGTACATGGAGCTGACCATGAACACCCGCGCCTTGTACGCCTGCACGTTGACGCCCATGACCGAGGCGGCGACCTCGCTGTCGCGCAGCGTCTCCAGCGCCCGGCCGGGCCGGCTGCGCAGCAGGTTGCGGGCGAAGACGTAGGCGGCCAGCGCCAGGACGATGCCGAGGTACCAGAGCCGCTCGGCCTCCCGGTAGGGCACGCCGAGGACGAACAGCGTCGGGTCGCTGTTGCCGAAGCTGAACCCGAACAGCGAGAACTCCGGCACCGAGCGGCCGTTGAACCCGCCGGTGACCGGCGTCCAGGTGTTGAGCACGTGGACGCCGATGAACACCAGCCCGAGCGAGGCGACGCCGAGGTAGATGCCGCGCAGCCGGGCCGCGATCGGGCTGAACAGCAGGCCGGCCAGGCCGGCGAGCAGCACGCCGAGCACCATCCCGACGATCGGCGGCAGCTCCAGGCCGCGCAGCGCCGCCCGGGTGCCCAGGCCGCCGGACTCGCCGGAGACGTAGGTGTAGGTGATCGCGCCGACCGCGAGGAAGAACGCGTGCGCCAGCGACAGTTGACCGCTGGTGCCGACCAGGAGGTTCAGCCCGATCGCGCCGACGATCGCGCCGGCGACGGCGAAGCCGGTCCGCAGCCAGAACTCCTCGACGTACAGCGGGAGCACCAGCAGCACGACGAGGGCCGCCACGAGCAGCACCGGCCGGAGCCAGCGCAGCAGCGGGGAGCGGCCGGGCCGGGAGGTGTCCGCCGCCGCCGTCCGGCCGCGCGCCCCGGTGGGGGCGGAGAGGGTGTCAGACACGTGTCAGCTCCTTGGTCCCGAACAGGCCGGAGGGGCGGACGAGCAGCACGACGATCATCACGACGTAGGGCGCGACCTCGCCGAAGCCGCGGCCGAGGAAGGACAGCTGCTCCTGGTAGCCGGCCGCGAGGGCCTCGGTGATCCCGATGAGCAGCCCGCCGACCAGCGCGCCGCCGGTGGAGTCCAGGCCGCCGAGGATCGCCGCGGGGAACGCGCGCAGCGCGACCGTGTAGGCCGCCGCGCTCACGCCCGGGGTCGGGGCGCCGACGAGGAACAGCGCCGCCACCGCGGCGAGCACCCCGGCGACGATCCAGGCCAGCGCCGACACCCGGCCCTGCCGGATGCCCATCAGCGCAGCGGCCTCGCCGTCCTCGGCCGAGGCGCGCATCGCCACGCCCCAGCTGGAGTACTTGAAGGCGACGAAGAACGCGACGATGAGGACGGCGGCCACGCCCATGGCGATCAGCCGGTTCTCGCTGATGCCGACGCTGCCGATGCGGACCGAGTCGCTGCCCCACGGGTGCGGGACGTTGAGGATGTCCGGGCCGATCTGCCGGATGAGCTCGGTCAGGATGACGATGTCGACGCCGATGGTGACGATCGCCAGGCTGATCACCGGGGCGCCGCGGAGCTGGTTGATGACCAGCCGCTCGACGAGGAACGCCGCCAGCGCCGTGAACCCGACGCCGACGAGCACCGCGGGCAGGAAGCCGATCGGGCCCGACAGCCGGGCGATCGTGTAGGCGCCGAGCAGCAGCAGCGACCCGTGGGTGAAGCTGACCACCTCGCTGGCCTTGAAGATGATCACGAAGCCGAGCGCGATGAGCGCGTAGATGGCGCCCAGCGAGATGCCGTTGAGCAGCAGGGACAGGAACTGGGTCACGGCCGGCTCCCCGGGGCGTCGGTGGCGGTGGCGCCCCGGGCGGCGGCGCCCTCGGCGGGATGCTGGGCGGCGGGGTGCTGGGCGGCGGTGTGCTGGGCGGCGGTGTGCTGGGCGGCGGCCTCGGCGGGGCCGACCTCGGTGCCCGAGCCGAGGTAGGCGCGGATGACCTCGGGGTCGGACTGGACCTGCGCCGGGGTGCCGTCGGCGATGCGGCGGCCGAAGTCGAGGACGGTCACCCGGTCGGCCAGCGACATGACCATCCCCATGTCGTGCTCGACGAGGATGACCGAGATCCCCAGCGCCGAGCGGATCTCCCGGATCGCGTCGGCCATCCGGTCGGTCTCCTGGGCGTTCATCCCGGCGACCGGCTCGTCGAGCAGCAGCAGCCGGGGCTCGATGCACAGCGCCCGGGCCACCTCGACCCGCTTCTGGTCGCCGTAGGACAGCACGCCGACGGGCGTGTGCAGCTTGGCGCCGAGGTCGAGGAACTCGGCGATCTCGCGGATGCGCTCGCCGTGGACCCGCCCCTCCCGGGTGGCCCGCGGCAGCCGCAGCCCGGAGGAGAGGAAGCCCGCCTTGGTGAGGTGGTGGCGGCCGAGCATGAGGTTCTCGGCCACCGTCTGCGTGCCCGACAGCGCGATGTTCTGGAACGCGCGGGCCACGCCGACGCCGGCGATCTGGAACGGCCGCATCGCGCTCAGGCGGGCCTGGCCGAACCGGACCTCCCCCGCGCTCGCGCGGTAGACGCCGGAGAGGACGTTGAACAGCGTCGACTTGCCGGCGCCGTTGGGCCCGATGACGGCGTGGATGGCGCCCGGGGCGACGGTGAACGAGACGTCGTTGAGCGCCTTGATCGCGCCGAAGGAGACGCTGACGCCGTCGACCTCGACCGGCGGGACGTCGTCCCGGGTGGTCGCCGCGGTCACGCCGTCCACCGCGACAGGGTGCGGCGGGGCGCCCGCTCGACGCGCTCCGCGGCGGGCTCGGCGCCGGTGTGGCCGAGGTAGAGCCGCTGCACCTCGTCGGTGGCGGCGAGCTCGCGGGCGTCGCCGGACAGGGACACCTCGCCGACGTCGAGGACGTAGGCGCGGTCGGCGACGCCGAGGGCCATCGTCGCGTTCTGCTCGACCAGCAGCACCGACGTCCCCTGGCGGTTGATCTCGGCGATCACCTCGCCGATCTGGCCGATGACGCGGGGCGCGAGGCCCAGGGACGGCTCGTCGAGCAGCAGCAGCCGCGGGCTGGCCATGAGCGCGCGGCCGATGGCGAGCATCTGCTGCTCCCCGCCGGACAGCAGCCCGGCGCGCTGCCCGGCGCGGTCGCGCAGCACCGGGAACAGGTCGTGCACGCGGGTGACGGCGCGGGCCTTGGCGGCGCGGTCGCGGTTGCCCATGCCGCCGGCGCGCAGGTTCTCCTCCACGGTGAGCCGGCCGAAGATCCGCCGCCCCTCCGGGACCTGGACCACGCCCCGGCGCACGATCTGGCCGGGGTCGCGGCGGGTGAGGTCGGTGTCCTCGAAGCGCACCGTGCCGGCGTCGACCCGGCCGCGGTGCAGCCGCAGGGTCCCGGAGACGGTACGCAGCAGCGTGGTCTTGCCCGCGCCGTTGCTCCCGAGCACGGCGACGACCGAGCCGTCGGGGACCTCCATCGACACGCCCCTGACGGCCTGGACGACGCCGCCGTAGCTCACCTGCAGCCGGTCGACGGTCAGCACGGCGCCACCGGCTCCCGGAGCACCCCGTGTGATGTGTGCCACATGCCGACGGACCATAGGGGGAACGTCGAGATCGCGGCCCCGGCCGGGACGGGACCGTGACCTGCCGGTGATACGGCACCGCGCGGTGCCGTCCGCCGGCGGCGTCGCCCGGGCGCGGTCAGGTGCCGGCGACGTCGAGCACGCGGACCGTGCCGTCGCCGGAGTTGGTGACGAGCAGCCGGCGCCCGTCCGGGGTCACGGTGACGCTCGTCGGGTCGGTCCCGGTGGGGATCCGCGCGGTGACGGCACCGGTGGCGGCGTCGACCACGGCCACGGTGCCGTCCTCCACGTTGGCGGTGTAGAGGTGGCGGCCGTCGGGGGCCCAGGTGACGTCCTGCGGCCCGGCGCCGACCCCGGGCACGGTGGCCACCACGGTGTCCGTCGCCGGGTCGATGAGCGTGACGTCGTCGCTGATGTAGCCGACCACCGCGATCCGCGTCCCGTCCGGCGAGGTCTCCAGGGCGTGCGGCCCGTCGCTGACGGGGACGGTCGCCAGCACCCGGTGGTCCTCGAGGGACAGGACGGTCACCACGTCGGAGAAGTGGTTGGTGACGTAGGCGGCCTCGCGGCCGGGCACGAAGGCGACCCAGTGCGGGGACGGCGCGACGTCCACCCGGTCCACCAGCGCCCCGGTGCCGGCGTCGAGGACGTCGAGGTGGTCCTCGTCGTAGTAGGGCACGTACAGCAGCCGGCCGCCGGGGTCGGTCGCCATGGCGTACGGCCCACGGCCCACCGGCACGGCGCCGGCCACCGTGTCGGTGGCGGTGTCGATGGAGACCACGGCGTCGGTGGTGAACTCCTCGTCGTAGGCGGAGACGAAGACCCGGCTCCCGTCCGGGGAGGTGGTGACCATCTGCGGCGGCGCCTGCGGCACCGGGATGGTCGCCGTCACCTCCGCGGTGTCGGGGTCGATGCGGAGGACGGCGCCGAGGACGGGGTCGGCGACGTAGGCGGAGCGGCCGTCGGGGGTGACCGCGAGGTGGTGCGGCGACGAGCCGACCGGGACCGCGGGGCCGATCCCGGGCTCAGCGGCGCTCGCCGCCGGCGCGGGCGCCCCGGACGACGCGGCGGGGCCCGACGGCGCAGCGGCGTCCCCGGCGTGCGCGCCGGGCGCGTGCTCGCCCACGCCGGCCGACGTCGCCGCCGCGCCCGCCTGCGGCTCGGGGGACCCGGAGCCCCCGGACCACAGGAGCGCCCCGACCACGACCGCGGCCAGAATCACCGCCCCGAGGCCCAGCGCGATCCCGCGCCGGCGCGTCCGCCGCCGGTAGTGCTTCCCGTGCGTGACCGCGTGGTGCAGGTCCATGGCTCATCGCCCCGTCGACCGTCCGGGTGTGCGTGTCGCAGGGGATGGATGGTCGGGGCCTGCACGGCCCCGGACAAGGGGGGACGGCGCCGGCAGCGCGACCGGCGTCACCCGTTGCACGTACCAACCACCTGGGACCCTGGAGGTCATGACCCCATCCCGCTCGCCGCGCGCCCTCGTGCCCGTGCTGCTCTTCGTGGGGACGGTCGTCGCCGTCATCAGCAGCCTGGGCGCGCCGCTGGTCCCCGCGATCGCCGCCGCGACGGACGCCCCGCTGCCCGACGCCCAGTGGTCGCTGACCGCCACGCTGCTGGTCGGCGCGGTGGCCACGCCGGTGGTGGGCCGGCTCGGCGACGGGCCGCACCGGCGCCGCGTCGTCCTCGCCGTGCTGGCCGTGGTGACCGCCGGTGGCGTGCTGGCGGCCCTCCCCCTGGGGCTGGGGTGGCTGGTCGCCGGGCGGGCGCTGCAGGGCCTCGGGCTCGGGCTGACGCCGCTGGCCATCGCCACCGCCCGCGAGGCGCTGACCGGTGAGCGCTCCCGGTCGACGATCGCCGCGCTGTCGCTCACCGTCGTCGCCGGCGTCGGCCTCGGCTACCCGCTGGCCGGGCTGGTGGCCGAGCTCGGCGGGGTGCACGCCGCCTTCTGGGCCGGCGCCGCGGTCAGCCTCGCCGCGCTCCTGGCCGCGGCCGCGGTCCTGCCGCCGGCCGCGGCCACCGCACGACGGCCGCTCGACGTCGTCGGCGCGCTCCTGCTGGGCGCCGGGCTGGCCGGGCTGCTCGTCGCGCTCGGCGAGGCGGAGACGGAGGGGTGGACCTCCCCGGCGCCGTGGCTGCTGGCCGGCGGCGCGGCCGCGGCGCTGGCCTGCTGGGTGCGCTGGGAGGCCCGGACGCCGGTGCCGCTGGTCGACCTGCGGCTGGCCCGCGGGCGGCTCGCGCTCACCGCCCACGTCGCGGCGCTGCTGGTCGGCCTGTCGAACTACCTGCTGCTCGCCTCGGTGCCCGTCCTGGCGCAGACGCCGGCCTCCCCCGGCCCGGGCTTCGGCGCCTCGCTGGTCGTGGCCGGGCTGGTGCTGCTGCCGTTCTCGGCGGCCAGCGTGCTCGGCGGCCGGCTCGCCCGGCTGCTGGCCGACCGTGGGCGGCAGCAGCTGGTGCTCCCGGTCGCCGCGGTCGTGCAGGCCGGCGCGTTCGTGCTGTTCGGGCTGACCCGCACCGAGCTGTGGCAGCTGTTCGCCCTCATGGCCGTCGCCGGGCTCGGGGTGGGCGCGTCCTTCGCGGCGTTCCCCGCGCTCGTGGTCGCCGCGGTGCCGCCGTCGGAGACCGGCAGCGCGATGAGCCTGAACCAGGTCCTGCGCTACGTCGGCTTCGCGCTCGGCAGCGCGGTGACCGCCACCCTGCTCGGCGCCGCGCCGGCCCCCGGGGGGTATGCGGCGATCGCGGTCCTCGGGCTGGCGGTGTGCGCGACGACCGCCGTCGTCTCCTGGCTGGCGCTGGGACGCGCGGAGGGGCGGCCCCGGGGATCCGGGACCGCCCCTCGTCAGGTGCCGGGCGTCAGCCGTTCGTGCAGGTGAGGTACGCGAAACCCTCCTCGGCGGCCACGAACGGGTCGAACGTCCCGTCGTTGCGCGGGTCGTGCTCGACGACGTAGTACTTCGTGCTGCCGCCGGCGGCCGCGAAGATCGACGGGAAGTCGATGGTGCCGCGGCCCACGATCTCGATCCGGTCGTTCAGCGCCGGGTTGAGGTCCTTGACGTGGAACAGCTGGATCCGGTTGCCGTACACGTCGATGACGTCCTCGATCGGGTCGAGGCCGGCGAAGGAGACCCAGTACAGGTCGAGCTGCGAGACGACGTTCCTGGCCTGGGTGTGCTGCATCAGGATGTCGAACGCGGTGCGGTCGCCGAAGACGGTCGTGAACTCGAAGTCGTGGTTGTGGATCATCAGCGTCTGCCCGGCCTTGCGCGCCTGCTCGCCGACGGCGTCCAGGTACTCGGCGTAGGCGACCCAGTCGGCCTCGGTCGTCAGCCGCTGCTGCTGCGGGATCCACGGGGCCCCCGCGCTGCTGCCGGACCCGAAGTACTTGATGCCCAGAACGCGGTTCTCCTCGAGGATCTGCTCGATGTTCACCTCGCTGAACTGCGAGCCCACGTCGACGTGGCGGGCCGACGCCTTCAGGCCGTACCGGTCCAGGAGCGCCCGGTACTGCTCGGCGGTCCAGCCGCCCAGGGTGTACGGCTCGACGTTGCGGTAGCCCATCTCGGCGAGGCGGCGCAGGACCTCCTCGTGGCGCTGCTGGGCCCCGGGGCCGGAGCCGATGTAGGCGGAGAAGGTGTACAGCTGGATCGAGATCTTGTTCAGCGGCACCCGGGCGCAGTCAGCGCTGGTGTGGCCGGCGGTGGAGGGGGCCGCGTTCGCGGGGCCGACGAGCCCCACGAACAGGAGTGCGGACAGGGCGGCCAACAGCACCGCTCGCGTCAGGTGTCGCAGGTTCCTCACTGGCTTCATCGGTCCTCTCGGGGGTTGACGGCGCACGTCGCACCCCGGAACGCCCGGACGGGCCGGCGATCCGCGGTGATCTGTGCCGTGCGCCACAACCTAGCGAGACTTGAGCTCTCCGCAAAGCGGAAGTCTGCGCATCACTGAGCGCAAGGAGCGTCGAGATGCGCTGGCGCCGTTACCGCAGGTCACGACGTCGTGGAGCGGACTACCTCGTCTCGTTGGTCACCGTTCGGTTACGGATTGTCGACTTATTTACCGCCGCTACCTAACGTCTCCCCGGGCTGCCAGAGAGTGACCGCCGGTGGTTCCCCACCGGTGGTCGGCGGTCCTCGTCCGACACGGGAGACGGTCCTTGAAGAAGAGAGCTCTTCCCCTGGTCGTGGGCGCCGCGCTGGTCGCGGTCGCCCTGCCCACGACCGCGAACGCGGCACCACCCCAGGAGGACCCCGGCGCGGCCCCCGCCCGGGCGCACGACCTGCCCAACCCCCTCGGCGACAAGCAGCGCGAGCTGCGCCAGGAGGCCCTCGAGCAGGTCGTCTCCGGCCAGGCCACGCCCCAGGGCGACAACAAGGTCGTCGAGGTCGCCCGCGGCCAGTACGTCGAGCTGGCCCAGGAGGACAGCGACGCGATCTGGACCGTGCTCGGCGAGTTCAGCGACCTGCCGCACAACCAGATCCCCCGCCCGGACCGGAGCGTGGACAACACCACGATCTGGGCCGAGGACTTCTCGCAGCCCTACTTCGACCAGCTGCTCTACAGCTCCGCGGACGGGGTCAACTCGGTCGCGAACTTCTACGAGGAGCTGTCCTCGGGCCGGTACACCGTCACCGGCGAGGTCGAGGACTGGGTCCAGGTGCCCGGCACCGGCGCCTCCTACGGCGACAACGACCTCGGTGACCGCGTCACCTGGGACTTCGTCAACGACACGGTCAACACCTGGTACGACAAGCAGTTGGCCACGGGCAAGACCGCCGAGGAGATCGACGAGTACCTCTCGCAGTTCGACGTCTGGGACCGCTACGACCACGACGGCGACGGCGAGTTCGACGAGGCCGACGGCTACATCGACCACTTCCAGGCCGTGCACTCCGGCATGGGCGAGGAGGTCGGCGGCGGCGTCCTCGGGGACGACGCCATCTGGTCCCACCGCTGGTACAACCAGACCAACCGCGTCGGCACCGCCGGACCGACCCTCGCTGACGGCACGCAGAACCCGCTCGGCGGCACGCGGGTCGGCGGGTCGAAGTACTGGATCGGCGACTACACGGTCGAGCCGGAGAACGGCGGCGTCGGGGTCTTCGCCCACGAGTTCGGCCACGACCTCGGCCTGCCGGACCTCTACGACACCTCCGGCAACAGCGGCGGCGCGGAGAACAGCACCGCCTTCTGGACGCTGATGTCGTCCGGCTCCTACGGCAACAGCGGCCGGCCGGCCGACGGCATCGGCACGAAGCCGATCCACATGGGCGCGTGGGAGAAGCTGCAGCTGGGCTGGCTGGACTACGAGGTCGTGCAGCCGGGCGCCCGGGCCAACACCCGCCTCGGCCCGTCGACCGCCGCCACCAAGCAGGCGCAGGCGCTGATCGTGCTGCTGCCGGACCGCCGGGTCACCACCACCGTCGGCACCCCGTTCGAGGGCCCGGAGTTCTGGTACTCGGGCTCGGGTGACGACCTGGACCACTCGATGCTGACGGCGCTGCCGGCCGGCGCGGAGACGCTCACCGCCAAGGTGAACTACCAGATCGAGCAGGACTGGGACTACGCCTACGCCGTCTACACCACCGACGGCGGCCGCACCTTCACCTCGCTGCCGACCACCCGGTCGACGACGACCGACCCCAACGGCCAGAACTACGGTCACGGCATCACCGGCAGCACCGGTGGGCAGTGGGTCGACCTGTCGGCGAGCCTGGCCGGCGTCCCGGCGGGTGCCCAGGTGGGCTTCCGCTACTGGACCGACGGCGCCGCCACCGAGCCCGGCTTCCTGGTCGACGCGGTGGCGATCGACGGCACCGCGGTGACGACCTGGACCCTCGACGGGTTCACCAGCACCACGGGCACGGCGACGGAGGAGTACTTCAACGCCTACATCGCCGAGAACCGCGCCTACACCGGCTACGACGCCGGCCTGCAGACCGGCCCGTACAACTTCGGCGACCCGAACCGTCCCGACTGGGCCGAGCGGCTCCCGTACCAGGACGGCCTGCTGATCAGCTACTGGAACACCCAGTACGCGGACAACAACGTCGGCGCCCACCCCGGCGGCGGGCTGGTCCTGCCGGTCGACGCCCACCCCGGCCTGCTCTACGAGCCGACCGACGACGAGGGCACGAACCGGACCGACGGCGAGTCCTGGCGGCCGCGGATCCAGTCCTACGACTCCACCTTCGGGCGGCAGGCGACGGACCGGATCACGCTGCACGACCCGGACACCGGCGTCGCCGCCACCTACGGCGGGCTGCCCGCCGTGCCGACCTTCGACGACCGGCAGGACTGGTACGTGGCGCCGGGTGAGCAGCCCGACGCCAACGGCTGGACCGGCGTGGACGTGCCGAGGACCGGCACCCGGATCACCGTGGTGAGCACCAGCGCCCACGACGGGTTCATGCAGGTCCGCGTCAACGGCTGACCTGCCACACGAGGACGGCCCCCCGGCATCAGCCGGGGGGCCGTTCCGCGTTCGAGGGCCTCAGCGCGGCCGGCGGCCCACGGTGGTCAGCCGGACGGTCTCCGGCAGGGTGCGCAGCGCGGCCAGCAGGTCCGCGGGCAGCTCGGCGCTCACGTCGGTGACCGCGTACCCGAGCTCGCCGCGGGTGGCCAGGACCTGGCCGTCGACGTTGAGCCCGTGCTCGCCGACCAGCGCGTCGACGCGGGCGAGGACGCCGGGCACGTTGCGGTGCAGCAGCGCGAACCGGGCCGCCGACGACCCGTGCAGGGCCACGGTCGGCAGGTTGACGCTCAGCGTCGTCGTCCCGGTGGTGGTGTAGTCGACGAGCTTGCCGGCGACGAACCGCCCGATGTCGTGCTGCGCCTCCTGGGTCGACCCGCCGACGTGCGGGGTGAGGATGACGTTGGGCAGGCCGCGCAGCACCGAGTCGAACGGGTCGCCCTGCTCGCGCGGCTCCTCGGGGAACACGTCCACCGCGGCCCCGGCGATGTGGCCGGACAGGACGTGCTCCCGCAGCGCCTCGTGGTCGACGACGAACCCGCGGGAGAGGTTGAGGAACAGGCTGCGCCGGCGCATCCGCGCGAACTGCTCGGCGCCGAACAGCCCGGCGTTGCCGGCCCGCCCGTCGACGTGCAGCGTCACCGTCTCCGCGCGCTCGAGCAGCTCCTCGAGGCTGTCGCAGCGCTCCGCGTTGCCCAGCGCCAGCTTGTCCTCGAGGTCGTAGAACAGCACCCGCATGCCCAGCGCCTCGGCGAGCACCGACAGCTGGCTGCCGATGTTGCCGTAGCCGACGATGCCCAGCGTGCGCCCGCGGATCTCGTGGCTGCCGGCCGCCGACTTGTCCCACGTACCGGCGTGCAGCGCGCGGTCCCGGTCGACCAGCCGCCGGGCCAGGATGACGATCTCCGCGATCGCCATCTCCACCACGCTGCGGGTGTTGGAGTACGGCGCGTTGAACACCGCGACGCCCGCGGCGGCGGCCGCGGCGAGGTCGATCTGGTTGGTGCCGATGCAGAAGGCGCCGACCGCCGCGAGGCCCGGCCGGGCGCGCACGACCTCGGCGGTCACCTGCGTCTTGGACCGGATCCCGAGCAGGTCGACGCCGTCCAGCGCGTCGACCAGGTCGGCCTCGTCCAGCGCTCCCCGGAGGGACTCGACCTGGTAGCCGGCCTCCCCGAGGAGGTCGGCCGCCACCGGGTCGATGTTCTCCAGCAGCAGGGCTCTGGGCACTCCGGGGACCTCCTCGACCGGGGACCGCCCGCCGGACCCCGTCGGGACGAGTATCCCGTCGTGGCCGGGGCGGCCCGGTCAGCGGGGGTCGGACCCCGGGCGGGCGGCCGCGAGGTGGCCCGCCGTCGCCTCGCCGAGCACGGCGGCGTCGACGGCGACCGTGACGATCGTGGCGCCCTCGGCGGCGAACCCCGCCGCCTCCTGCCCGCTGTAGGCGTGCACGCCCACGGGCACGCCGGCGGCGACCGCCCGCGCGACGATCGAGGACAGCACGCCGCGCAGCTCCCCGCGGTGCTCCTCCCCCGTCAGCCCGAGCGACAGGGACAGGTCGCCGGGGCCGACGTACACGCCGTCCAGCCCCTCGACGGCGAGCAGGACGTCGAGGTCCTCGAGCGCGGTGGCGGCCTCCACCATGAGCACGACCAGGGGCTCGTCGGCGCCGCCGGACAGCCGCCCGATCGACCGGGTCCCGGCCGGCGCGTACCGGGTGGCGGCCACCACCTCTCGGGCGTGCGCGGCGTCGCGGACGTTGGGCACGACCACGCCACGGGCGCCCAGGTCGAGCGGGCGGCCGACGTCGGCGAAGGCGGGGCTGCGGGTGCGGACCAGCGGCACCGCGCCGGCCGCGCCGATCGCCGCCGCGGTCCCGGGCAGGTCGGCCTCGGCGGTGGCGCCGTGCTGCAGGTCCACGACGACGTAGTCGGCGCCGGTGCGCGCCAGCAGCTCGCCGGTGACCGCCCCGGGCAGCAGGCTCCACAGCCCGTGCGCGGCCTCCCCCGCCGCCCACCGCCGCCGCAGGTCCGCCGCGCTCGCCGCCATGCCGTCCGTCCCCCGTCACCCCGTCGCCACCCGTCGTCCGCCGCCGCCGCCACCCGCCGTCCGTCGTGCGTCGTCGTCCCGGCGCGGGCACCCGCCAGGCCGGCGCGCCACGGGCCGGGGCCCTCCGTCGCGGCCTGGCGGGGCAGATCCAGTTTCGGTAAGCCCGGCCTCCACCGCGACCCGGCGCCGCGAACCGTCCCTCGGGGGTGAGCACGGACTCCCCGGCGCGTGGCACGATCCCCGTGCCGGCCGGAGGAGGTGCGCCGTGGAGACCTCGCGGACCCGGCGGTGGGAGGCCCGCGGCGCGCTCGCGCTGGCCGCCGCCGCCCTGCTCGTGCTGCTGGAGTCCGCCAACGGGCGTGGCCTGTGGCTGATGGCCCTCGTGGTGGCGACCGCGGTCGCCGTCGTGGCCGGGGTCTTCTGGTTCCTCCGCCACGGCCGGATGAAGCGCTGGTTCGCCCTCGCCCTGGTCGTGGTGGCCCCGCTCGCGCTCGTCGTCGTCTTCCTGGCCGAGGACCTGGTGCTGGCCGCCGTCGTGGCCGCGCTGCTCTGGGCCGCCGCGCTGGGTACCGCCCGGGCCGCGCTGCGGCCGGACCCGTCGGAGTGGACGCTGCCGGTCACCGAGGTGCCGCCGCCCCGCCGCCCGTTCCTCGTGATGAACCCGCGGTCCGGCGGCGGCAAGGTCGGCCGGTTCGCGCTGCGGGAGCGGGCGGAGGAACTCGGCGCGGAGGTGGCGCTGCTGGACCGGCCCGGGACCGACGTGCAGCAGCTCGCCCGCGACGCGCTCGCCCGCGGCGCGGACCTGCTGGGCGTGGCCGGCGGCGACGGCACGCAGGCGCTGGTGGCCGACGTCGCCGCCGAGCACGGCGTGCCGTTCCTGGTGATCAGTGCCGGCACCCGCAACCACTTCGCGCTCGACCTCGGCCTGGACCGGGAGGACCCGTCCCGCTGCCTCGACGCGCTGCGCGACGGCGTGGAGGCGCGGATCGACCTGGGTGCGGTCAACGGGCGGCCGTTCGTGAACAACGCGTCCTTCGGCGCCTACGCCGAGATCGTCGAGGACCCCGGGTACCGGGAGGACAAGGCCGGCACCACGATCGCGGCGCTGCCGGACCTCCTGAGCCGGCGGCGCGGGGCGCACCTGCGCGCCGAGGCGGGGTCGCTGGTGGTCGACGGGCCGCAGGCGGTGCTGGTCAGCAACGGCTCCTACGACGAGTCCGACCTCGCCGGGATCGGCCGGCGGTCCCGGCTGGACCGCGGCGTGCTCGGCGTCATCGCGATCCGGGTCGACAGCGCGCGGCAGGCCGTCGAGCTGCTGCGCGGCGCCCACCAGCGGGGCATCCGGACGACGGAGGCGCAGGAGGTGCTGGTGACCGCCGACGTGCCCGAGGTCCCCGTCGGCATCGACGGCGAGACGGTGCGGCTGGCCACGCCGGTGCGGTGCACCGTCCGCCCGGGGGTGCTGCGGGTCCGGCTGCCGCGGGACCGCCCCGGCGTCCGCGCGCCGCGGGCCCGGGTGCAGTGGTCGTCCCTGTGGTCCCTGGCCCTCGGCCGGCCGCCCCGGGTCGAGCCGGCCGCGCCCCCGGACCGGCCGGCTCCGGTCGGCGCGGACCGGGCCGCTCAGGCGCCCGGCACGGACGGCTGAGCGCCGCTGCCGCGGTCCGCGTCCGGCGGCGCGTCCCGCGGGCCGGGGACGCGCGACGGCGGGGCGGCGGGCCGGCCGGCGTCCGGCCAGTCGGCGCCGGTCTCCTGCTGGAAGGCCCGGACCGCGGCGCCGATGGTGGGGAAGAAGTCCCGCGCGCCGATCTCGCGGGCGAGGCCGTAACGCTCGATCTTGCGGCGGACCGGGTCCTTGAGCTCGGCGAACACCAGGCTCTGCCCACGGGCGGCGAGCGTCCGGTCCAGCTCGAACAGCACGTCGGCGGCGGTGGTGTCGACGTCGGTGACCGGCTCGGCCGCGACGACGACCCACCGGGGCGCGGGCTCGGCGCGGGCGAGGGCGGTCACCTCGTCCCGGAAGGTCTTGGCGTTGGCGAAGAACAGCGGGGCGTCGAACCGGTAGATGACCAGGCCCGGGAGCCGGCCGGCCTCCGGGTGGGAGTGCACGTCGTGGTAGCCGGGCAGGCCGTCGACCCGGCCCAGCTCGGTCTCGTAGGGGTGCCAGGCCCGCCGGAACACGTTGAGGATGGACAGGCCGACGGCGAGCGCGATGCCCGGCAGCACCCCGAGCAGCGCCACCCCGGCGAAGGCGACCAGCGACAGGGCGAACTCGACGCGGCGCTGGCGCCACAGCCGGACGGTGCCCGGCAGGTCGGCCAGCGACAGGGAGGCGGTGATGACGACCGCCGCCAGCGCCGCCTGCGGCAGGTCGCGGAAGAGGCCGGGCAGGAAGACGATCATCAGGAGCACCAGCGCGGCGCCGGTGACCCCGGTCAGCTGGGTGCGGGCGCCGGCCCGCTCGGCGACGGCGGTGCGCGAGGCGCTGGTGCTCACGGGGAAGCCCTGGAACAGCCCGGCGGCGAGGTTCGCCGTCCCGATGCCGACCATCTCCTGCCCGCCGTGGACCTCCTGGCCGGTGCGCTGCGCGAACGACGACGCCGTCGAGATGGTGTCGGCCAGGGAGACCAGCGCGATCGCCAGCGCCCCGGCGACCAGGGGCCCGAGGTCGGACCAGCCGACCGACGGGATCGTCAGCGGCGGGAAGCCCTGCGGCAGTTCCCCGACCAGGTCGACCCCGCGCTCCCCGAGGTCGAACGCCGCGCCGGCGGCGATGGCCAGCACGACCATGACCAGCACCGCCGGCACCTTCGGCCACCACCGCTGCAGCACGAGGACCAGCGCGACCCCGCCCAGCCCGACCGCCGCCGCGGCCGGCACCACCTGCCCCTGCGCCACGCCCTCCGCGAAGCCGACGGCCTCGCCGACGACGCCGTCGGCGTCCACCGAGAACCCGAGCAGCTTGGGCAGCTGGCCGACCAGGATGGTCAGGGCCAGCCCGTTCATGTAGCCGATCATGGTCGGCTTCGACAGCAGGTCGGCGACGAAGCCGAGGCCGGTCCAGCCGGCCACGACCATGACCACCCCGACCACCAGGGCGAGCACCGACGCCAGCGCGACAGCGCGCTCCGGGTCCCCGCCCGCGACCACCAGCGGGAGGACGGTCGCCGCGATCATCGGACCGAGCGACGAGTCGGGGCCGAGGACCAGGATGCGGGAGGGGCCGAACACGGCGTACGCCAGCAGGCAGGTGATGCTCGTGTACAGGCCGGTGATCGCCGGCAGGCCCGCCAGCTCCGCGTAGGCCATGCCCTGCGGCACGAGCAGCGTGGTCAGCACCACCCCGGCGGCGACGTCGCGGGGCAGCCAGGCCCGGCGGTAGCCGCGCAGCGCCCGGAGGCCGGGCGGGACCGGCGTCCCGGTCGCCCGTGCCCGGCGGGAGCCGCCCGGGTCAGCCGGCCGTCCGCGGGACGCGGTAGCGCTCACGGAGCCGCTTCTCCACCAGGATCGGGACGAACGCCTGCACCCGGGCCCCGGCGAACGCCGCGAACGCGGCCACCGCCCGCGCCCGGACCTCCACCGGGTCGGCGCCGTACTCCTGTGCCAGCCGGGCGACGAGCGGGCCGAGGACCGCGTCCGCGCCGGGGACGGCGCCGTCGTCCGCCGTGGCCGGCTCGGCGACCACGCTCATCTCGCGCCTCCTCGCCCCGGGGGACGGACGGACCGGGACCGTGCCACGGTCCCGGTCCGCAGCGGTCCCGGGCCTCACCCGCCGGGGACGAGTCCCGGGGACCCGCCCGCCGCGGCGTCCAGGCGCCGCGCGAGGAGCCCGAGGAGCACGCCGAGCGCGTTGGTCGCCCAGTGCGCGCCGGCCGCGGCGACGACGCTGCCGCTGCGCCGGCGCAGCTCGCCGAACACCAGGCCGCCGGCGGTGGTCACCGCGACGGTGCCCGCGACCACGCCGGCGGGGAACCCGCTGTCGTCGTCCGCGGCGGCCAGCACGGTCGGCACGTGCCACAGGCCGAACAGCACCGCGGTGGTGACCGGCACCTGCCACGGCCGGCAGTGCCGGGCCAGCGCCGCCCAGAGCACCGAGCGGAACGCGGCCTCCTCGAGGACCACCGTGCCCAGCGGGATGCTGAGGAGCACCTTCGCCAGCACGCCGGGGAGCGGGAGGTCGTAGCGGTCGTCCAGGAAGGCCGGCCGGGTCGGCGGGACCAGGGCGCCCACGGCGTAGACGGCGCCGACGACGCCCACCGCCCCGAGCGCCCAGCGGCAGCCCGCCGCCAGCCGGTCGCGGCCCAGGCCCAGCTCCGGCCAGCCGAGCCCGGACAGGCGGGCGGCCGCGAGCAGGGCGACACCGGTGAGGCCGCGCACCCACCACGGCGGCCGCACGAGCGGACCGGCCACGGCCAGCACGGCGACCACCGCGACGGCGGTCCCGGTGCGCAGCCGCGCGCGGGCCGACGCCGTCACGGACCCGCGCCGGCCGGGTCAGTACCGGCCGAGCAGCGGCCGCAGCCGCGCGGTGTCGGCGTCGGTCCACCCGGGCGGCTGCGCGACCGCGGCCCAGGCGTCGGCGTAGTCGGCGGTGTACCGGTGGCCGTGCCCGTCCGGGGCGCCGGTCGAGAAGGCCATGTCGGCGGTGACCTGCCAGAAGGTGACGAACGGCAGCCACGTCATGGCGTCCGACACGTCCGGCGCCCGCGGCCCCTCGAGCCAGCTGGGCCGGGTCAGCAGCAGCTGCGGGGACCACCAGACGATGGGGTCCGAGGCGTTCTGCAGGTAGACGACCCGGGAGTCCCCCCACGGGGCGGGCGGCGCGGCGAGGTCGGCGGCCTCGTCGGCGAACCGCGCGGTCCGCCCGCCGTCGAGCACCGGGAGCCACTCCGGCGAGCCCTCGTCCCGGTCGGCGACCAGGTCCCGCCACAGCGCGTTGAAGTTCGGCGGTCCGGCCCAGACCACCCCGCTGGCGCGGTTCTGGATGTCGGCCAGTCCGCTGAACGCGGCCTCCCCGCCGAAGCTGCCGAGGCTCTCGCCGAGCACCAGCAGGTCCGGCCGGTCGCCCACGGGCAGCCGGGACCAGGTGCCGTACACCGCGTCGAACAGCGCCCGCCCGGCGTCGCGGGCCTTGGCCTGGTCGACGAGGAAGGAGATCCAGCTGGGCAGGTAGGAGTACTGCATGGACACCATCGCGGTGTCCCCGTTGAACTCGTGCTCCAGCGCGGCGCCGGCCGCGGGGTCGACCCAGCCGGTCCCGGTGGTGGTGACCACGGCGAGCACCGCCCGGTCGAAGCCGCCGGCCCGGACCAGGTCCCGGACGGCGAGGTCCGCGCGCTCCTCGACGTCCTCGGCCGAGGCCAGCCCCGCGTACACGCGCACCGGCGGGAGCGCCGGCCGCCCCGAGAAGGCGGTGAGGTCCTCCGGCGTCGGGCCGGTGCCCACGAAGATCCGGCCCTGCCGGCCCAGGTCCTCCCACCGCAGCAGCGAGCCGGGGCTCCCGGAGCGCTCGGCGCCGGCGGGGCGGACGGCGCCCTCCCCCGTCCGGTCGTCCTGCACGCTGAACGCGGAGTTCGCGGCCTCGACCAGCCCCTGGAACAGCACGCCGTTGACGAGGAACACGACCAGCGCCCCGACGGCCACGACACCGAGCGGCCGCGCCAGGCGCCGTGGGAGGACGCGGCTCAGCAGCCGCACGAGCCCGCGGCCCAGCCACCGGACGCCGCGGGCGACGGCGACCAGGACGACGAACAGCAGCACCGCCACGACCACGATGCCGGCCGAGGAGTACCCGCGGGGCGGGTCGAGCCCCATGAGCAGGTGGACCTCGCGCTGCCAGCGCGCGCCGAGCCACAGCGAGACCACCACCAGCACCGTCCCGGCCACGGCCAGCACCTGCCAGGCACGGCGGCGGAACCGCGCGGACATCCGGCGGTCGGTGGTCTCCGCGACGAACCAGGCCAGCCCCGTCCCCAGCCCGTAGCCGATCGCCGCGGTGATGCCCGCGACCAGGCCCTGGACCACCCAGCCGCGGGGCAGCAGCGACGGCGTCAGGGACAGGCAGCCGAGCACCACGGCCCCCGCCAGCCCGCTCCACCGGTACCGCGGCAGCCACCACAGCCGCCGGCGGACCGGCCGCCGCGGGGGCCCCTCCTCCGGTGCCGTGCGGGGCGGGGGGACGGCGGGCGTCACGGAGGTGTCTCGGACAGCCGGTTCCGTCGTCATGTCGGGCTCCGCGCGCACGTGGGGGCGCCGAGGCTAGGGGCGTCCCGGGGGGGCAAGGATCGCACCGAACGGACGATGTGCGGCCCGGCGGCGACCCCCACGCTGCGACCCATGCGAGCCGGACTCGAGGCGCACCTCGGTTCCCGGCAGGTCGGCCGGGTCGTCTACGGCTCGATCATCGGCCTGGCGCTGGTGGTCGCGGTCGAGCAGCACCCGCCCGCGCCGGGGGTCCTGGCCGTGTGGCTGCTGGTGACGGCCGTGGCCGTGGGGCTCGCCGAGGTCTACAGCGACGTGGTGGGGGCCGAGACCCGCGCGCGGCGGCGGGTCACCCGTCCCGAGGTCGTGCACATGACCGAGGACGCCGGGGCGGTCGGGTTCGGCGTGGTCTTCCCCGCCGTCTTCTTCCTGCTCGCCGCGATCGGCGTGCTGGCGACCGGAACCGCGTTCACCCTCGCGAAGTGGTCCGGGGTGGGCCTGATCGGCTCCTACGGCTACTGGGGCGTGCGGCTCGCCGGCGGCACGCCCGCCCAGGCGCTGGTCCGGGGCGCGCTCGTCGCCGTCGTCGGCGCCGGTCTCGTCGCGCTCAAGGCCCTCGTGCACTAGGAGGCCCTCGCGCACTAGGCCCTCGTGCACTAGGCCCTCGTGCACTGACCCGCCGCACGGGGCGGGGCCCGGCCGCGCGCGGCTGCGGCCGGGCCCCGTCCGGGGAGCGCTCAGCCCGCGGTCGCGGTCGCGGGCGCCGGCGCCTCGGTCTCGGCGAAGACCTCCCGCAGCCTGGCCTCCTGGTCGTTGCTGAGGTTGCTCTCCACCAGGGTCATCTCCTGGCCCTCGAACGCGTCCCTGACCCTGTCGATCACCGCGTCCGAGGACAGGACGAACAGCGCCGAGGTCCCCGGCTGGATCTCCTCGCGCATCCGGCGGATGAAGGCGTCGTCGATGCCGACGTCGCTCATGCTGCCGGTGAGCGCACCCATCGCCGCGCCGACCGCCATGCCGAGCAGCGGGACGAGGAAGATCAGGCCGAACAGCATCCCCCAGAACGCGCCACCCAGGGCGCCGGCCCCGGCCAGGTTGTTCAGCTGACGCGTCTTCGGCTTCCGCGCCCCCTCCGGGTAGGTGACGAGCGCGGCGTCGTGGATGCGGATCAGCTCCCGGCGCTGCAGGTCCTGGAGCGTGGCCTGGGCCCGCTCGGCGCCGTCGGCGGTGGGGAACGTCCAGACGGTCATGGTGGCCATGTACTTCCTCCCTCGGGGATGGGTGGACCGGACCGGCGGCCCGGTCAGGAGTCGAGGACCCGGCTCTTCTGGAGCTCGAACTCGGCCTCGTCGAGGACGCCGGAGTCCCGCAGCCGGCCCAGCTCGCGCAGCTGGGCGAGCTTGGTGTCGGTGTCCACGCGTGGCGGGGGCACCGGCGCGGCGGGCGGCGGCGCGGCGACGGCCTCCTGCTGGGCCCACCGGTGGGCCTGGCGCCGGGAGACGCGGTTCGACACGGCGGTCGCCGTGCCGGCGATGGCGGCGGTGCGCGCGACACCGCGCAGCAGTCCTGGCATGTCGGCTCCTGTCCTCCTCGTCCGTCCTCGTCGTCGTCCCGGGTCCCGGGTCCCGGGTCACCGGTCAGCGGCCGCCGGAGGGCGCAGGAAGCCGACGACCACCAGCACCAGGCCGAGGAACAGCACCTGGATGCCGAACAGGACGCACAGCACCAGGACCGTGGCCTCCTGCCAGGTGAGGGCCAGCACGCCGACGACGACGTCGACGACGCCGAGCGCGGCCAGCCAGCCCCGGCCGTCGACCCGGTCCCGCCCGACGGCGGCCAGGGCGATCCGGCCGGCACCGTGGACGATCAGCGACAGCCCGGTGACCAGCACCAGCGTCCAGAGCGTGACGCCGGGCCAGACCGCGGCCAGCACGCCGCCGACCACGAGGACGGCGCCCAGCAGCACCGAGGCCCCGCGCGAGCGCCCGGAGTCCCACCCGACGGCGATCTCCAGCAGTCCCCCGACGACGAACGACAGCCCGACGAGCAGGGCGAGGCTGCGCGCGGCGGCGACCGGGTTGGCCAGCAGCACGACCCCGAGGACCACGACGGCCAGGCCGAGCAGCCCGACCACCACGCGCGCGCCGCCGCGCCGGGGCGGGGCGGTCACGGAGGGACGGGACAGGTGGGTGGTCATCGCGGTCTCCTCCCGGCGGGGTTCCCGCGCCGAGGGTCGTCGTGGCGGAGCGGCACGGCCTCATCCCCGCCGGATGAGGCCACCGCGCCGTCCGGCCCGGCACCGTCGGGCCATGAGGACAGGCGCAGCCGGACGCCGGACGGCCCGGACCACGGCCCCGACCCGGGACGCGCGCCGCGGAGGCGGCGGCACCGTGCTCGACGGCGGCGAGGTGCTGACCGGGACGACGGTCACCGTCGAGGACCGGCCGCCGCACGGGGCCGGCCGGCCGCCGCGACCCACGCCGGCCCAGCGGCGGGCCGCGGGGAAGGCGCTGCGCGCCACGGCTCCCCTCGACGCGCTCGCCGGGTCCCCGCGGGACACGCGCACCCGCGACCCGCTCACCCTGCTCGAGGAGCAGGCGGCCGGCCGGGTGCCCGAGCTCGTGCCGATCCGCTACGGGCGGATGCTGGCGTCCCCCTTCGCCTACTACCGCGGCGCCGCCCGCGTCATGGCCGCCGACCAGGCCGGCGCGTCCCGCTCGGGCCTGACCGTGCAGCTGTGCGGGGACGCGCACGCCGCCAACTTCGGGCTGTTCGGCTCCCCCGAGCGGCGGCTGCTGTTCGACACCAACGACTTCGACGAGACCCTGCCGGGCCCCTTCGAGCACGACGTCCGTCGGCTGGTCGCCAGCCTGGAGCTCGCGGGCCGGGAGAACGGCCTGCCCCGCAGGCAGCGGCGGGCGGTCACCGTCGCCGCCGGCGCGCGCTACCGGACGGCGATGGCGGAGTTCGCGGGACAGCGGGACATCGAGGTCTGGTACGCCGGCCTCGACGCCGAGGCGCTGCAGCACGACCTGACGCCCCAGCTCGGGGCGGGGGCGCGCAAGCGGCTGACCCGTGCGCTCGAGCGGGCGCGGACCCGAGACAGCCTCCAGGCCTTCGGCAAGCTCACCGAGGTGGTCGACGGGCGGCTCCGGATCAGGGCCGAGCCGCCGCTGCTGGTGCCGCTGCGCGACCTCGTGCCCGGGGCGGAGGGCCCGGACCCGGCCGGCGCCTTCCACGGCCTGATCCGTCAGTACCGGAGCTCGCTCCAGGTCGACCGCCGCACCCTGCTGGAGCGGTACGCGTTCGTCGACATGGCCCGCAAGGTCGTCGGGGTGGGCAGCGTGGGCACCCGCTGCTGGGTGGTCCTGCTCGTCGGGCGCGACGACGACGACCCGCTGCTGCTGCAGGTCAAGGAGGCCGGCCCCTCGGTGCACGCCGAGTTCGTCGGGCCCAGCCGCTACACCCACCAGGGCCAGCGGGTGGTGGCCGGCCAGCGCCTCATGCAGCAGGCCAGCGACGTCTTCCTCGGCTGGGAGCGGACCGCCGGCGTCGACGGCGTGGAGCGGGACTTCTACATCCGGCAGCTGCGGGACTGGAAGGGGTCGGTCGAGCTGGGTGACCTGCGCCCGGAGGGACTCGAGCTCTACGGCGCGGTGTGCGCCTGGTGCCTGGCCCGGGCGCACGCCCGCACCGGCGACCGCATCGCGATCGCCGGCTACCTGGGTTCCTCGTCGGCGTTCGAGCACGCGTTCGCCGAGTACGCGGAGGCGTGCGCCGACGTCACCGAGGGCGACCACCGTCAGCTGGCCGAGGCGGCCACCGCGGGCCGGGTGCCCGTGCAGCGCGGCGTCTGAGGCGCGCCGTGGCGAGTCCCGCAGCCGCCGGGTCGCGCCCCGGCCCCCCGGCCGGACCGCCGGTCCTGCCGCCCGGGCGTGGCGCGCTGCTGCGGGGCGTCGCGCGGACGCTGCTCACGACGGCGGGGCTCCTCGTCGTCTACGCCCTCCTCCCCCTCGACCGGCCGTTCACCGTGCGCACGGTCCTCGCGCTCGGCGCCGGCGTCCTCGCCGTCGGGGTGCTGGTGGCCGTGCAGGTGCGGGCGATCCTGCGCTCCCGGCACCCGGGGCTGCAGGCGGTCGAGGGCATCGCGCTGTCGCTGCCGCTGTTCCTGCTGCTGTTCGCGACCGCCTTCGTGCAGCTGTCCGGCAGCGACCCGCGGGCGTTCAGCGAGCCGCTGGACCGCGTCGACGGCGTCTACTTCGTCGTCACCGTGTTCGCCACCGTGGGCTTCGGCGACATCAGCGCGGTCAGTCCCGTCGCCCGGGTCCTCACCACGCTGCTGATGGTCGGCGACCTCGTGCTGATCGGGCTCGTGCTCAAGCTGTTCCTCGGCGCGGTGGACCACCGCCGGGCGGCGCAGGCGGGGAGCCCGGCGCCCGGCCGGGACGGCTGACCCGGCCCCCGCTCACGAGGCCAGCAGCCGGCCCTTCACCCGGAGGAACTCCTCCTCGGACAGCACGCCGGCGTCGCGGGCGGCGCCCAGGCGCAGCAGCAGGTCGAGCCGGTCCTCGAGGGTGGAGATCGCCTCCGGGGGCAGGGCCGGGACCAGCCGCTCGGCCTCGGGGACCGGCGTGGGCGCGGGCAGCGGCCCGGCGCCCGACGGCCCTCCGGCCGTCCCGGCCGCCGCCGTCCCCGCTGTCGTGGCGGCGCCGACCAGCACGCCGCCCGTCTCCGGTCCCGGGCGGGGGGCCGGCACCCCGGCCGGCACCCCGTCCGCGGCGGGGACGCCCGGTCCCGGCGCCGACGGGGCCGCCGGCGCGCGCCCGCCCAGCCACTCCAGGGCACCGATCCACAGCGCCACCAGGGCGGCGACCCAGACCAGCACCGACAGGGTCGGCGACGGCCAGAGCAGCAGCACCACGGCACCGAGCGCGATGCCGGCCCACCGCGCCGGGCCGAGGTGGTCACGCACCGCCGCGCCCCACCGGGCGGTGCGGCCGGGCAGGTCCAGGCCGTCGGCGAACGCGCGCGCCCAGGCGACGGTCCGCCGCGTCCAGGGCTCCCGGGCGGTGACCACGGCCCCGGGCTCGATGCCGTCGGCCGCCTCCCCGGCGGTGGCCGCCCGCGTCGCCCGCGCCCGCTCCCGGCGCCGCCGCAGCTCGTCCCGGGCCGACGCCGCGCCCCGCCGCACGCCGGCGACGAGGCC
This sequence comes from Geodermatophilus sp. SYSU D00867, assembly GCF_054050315.1. Taxonomy (NCBI): domain Bacteria; kingdom Bacillati; phylum Actinomycetota; class Actinomycetes; order Geodermatophilales; family Geodermatophilaceae; genus Geodermatophilus; species Geodermatophilus sp. SYSU D00867. Next base: position 66,814 of record NZ_JBJGZC010000023.1, read on the forward strand.
GAGCCGGCCCCACACGACGGTCAGCACGCCGAGGAGCACGGCGCCGGCGAGCAGCCACAGCGTCCAGGACCGCAGGTCGCCGGCGAAGACGTCGTACACCGCGCCCACGGCGTCCCGGTTGTCCGGCCGGGCCCCCTGGACCACCGGGCCGCGGCCGATGCGCAGGGCGAGCAGGACCAGCAGGGTGAGGACCGCCGTGGTCACCGCCCACGCCCGCAGGGTCCCGCGCCGGTGCCGGGAGACGGCGAGCGCGCCCGCGAGCGTGCCGAGCGACAGCAGACCCAGCCACCACCAGACCGACCGCAGCAGGTCGACGGCGTCGTAGACCTCCGGGTTCTGCGCCGGGGTCAGGAGGGTGACGCCGACGTCGTCGGGCACGAGGTCGAGCACCTGGCCGGCGAGGCCGTCCTGCACCGAGGCGGGGATGCGCTCCTTCGCCTGCCCGAGCGTGAACCGCACCGCCTCGCCGGCGACCAGCTGGTCGTGCGCGGAGGTCAGGGCGGACTCCGTCAGCGGGCGGAACGGGTCGGAGGCCAGCAGCCGGCTCACGCCGGCCGACACGAGCGAGCCGACGCCGCCCTCCACCGTCGACCGGTACTGCTGCAGCCGGTCGGGCAGCGCCGCGACGACGTCGTCGATGGCGGTCTGCACCTCGGGGTTCGCCATCACCGTCGCCGTGACCTGCTCGGTGACGCGGGCCTCCACCTCCGGCAGGTCCACGATCGTCTCGACGTCGGCCACGAAGGTCTGCGTGTCGATGACGTTCTGGCGGAGCCACAGCGACGTGCTCGCCAGGACGAGGGCGACGGCGCTGACCAGCAGCAGCAGACCGGTGACGGAGCGGCGCACGGGACCCACCTCCCTGCCGCGGCAGGAGCGGGATGCCCGCCGACGGCGTCCCACCCTGGAGGGCACGGGGTCCGCGGCTCATCACCCACGGGGGACGATGCGGCCGCCCCCGCCCGGCAGCACGGTCGCCGCCATGACCGACACCCTCCCGCCCGCGACCGCCCGGCCCGAGACGGCCATCGCCGACCACGGGATCATCGGCGACCTGCAGACCGCCGCGCTGGTCACCACCGACGGGTCGATCGACTGGTTCTGCTCCCCGCGGTTCGACTCGCCCAGCGTCTTCGGCGCGATCCTGGACGACGAGCGCGGCGGGCACTTCCGCATCCGCCCGGCCGGCACCGACTGGACGTCCTCCCAGATGTACCTGCCGGACACCGCCGTCCTGGTGACCCGCTTCTTCACCCCCGCCGGCATGGGGCAGGTCCTCGACTTCATGCCGACGGCCGGCACGGCCGCCACCGACGACCACCGCATCGTGCGCGTGCTGCAGTGCGTCCGCGGGCGGGTGACCTTCGAGGTCGACGTCGCCCCCCGCTTCGACTACGGCCGCCAGCCGCACCGGGTCGACGTCACACCCGGTGGCGCTGTCTTCACCTCGGCCGGCGCCCAGCTGACCCTCCACATCGTCCGGGAGGCCGACGACGAGCGGCTCGGGCAGGCCCGGCTGGACGGCACCGACGTGCACGCCGCGATCACGCTGGAGGCCGGTCAGCTGCGCGGCGTCGTGCTGCAGACCGGCCCGGACGTCCGGCCGCGGGAGATCCGCCCGTCCGAGGTCCGGGCGCTGCTCGCCCAGACCGTCGCCGGCTGGCGGTCGTGGGTGGACCGGTCCACCTACCGCGGCCGCTGGCGCGAGGACGTCCAGCGGTCGGCGATCACGCTCAAGCTCATGACCTACGCGCCGAGCGGGGGCATCGTGGCGGCGCCGACGGCGGGCCTGCCCGAGCAGGTCGGCGGGGAGCGCAACTGGGACTACCGCTACACCTGGGTGCGCGACGCGTCGTTCTCGGTGCACGCGCTGCTGCGGCTGGGGATGCGCGAGGAGGCGGGGCACTTCGGCCGCTGGCTCGGCGACCGGATCCGCGAGCGCGCCGGCAGCGACAGCGGACCGCTCAACATCATGTACCGGATCGACGGCTCCTCCGACCTCAAGGAGGACGTGCTCGAGCACTGGCGCGGCTACCGGGGCTCGGCACCGGTGCGCGTCGGCAACGGCGCGGCCGAGCAGCTGCAGCTCGACATCTACGGCGAGGCGCTGGACAGCCTCTACAGCGGCATCCGGGCCGGCCTGCCGCTGCCCGCGCAGGGCTGGTCGGCGGTCACCCGGGTGCTCGACTGGCTGGCCGACAACTGGGACCAGCCGGAGGAGGGCATCTGGGAGACCCGCGGCGGGCGCGAGCCGTTCACCTACGGGCGGGTCATGAGCTGGGTGGCCTTCGACCGCGGCATCCGGCTGGCGACCGAGCACGGCCGGCCCGCCTCCCTCGGGCGCTGGACCGCCGAGCGGGACGCCGTCTACCGCCAGGTGCTCGACCGCGGCTTCCACCGCACCCGCAACGCCTTCGTCCAGCACTACGACACCGACGTCCTGGACTCCGCGCTGCTGCGGATGCCCACCGTCGGGTTCATCGACGGCCGCGACCCGATGTGGGAGTCGACCCTGCGGGCGATGGACCGCGAGCTGGTGACCGACAGCCTGGTCTACCGCTACGACCCCGAGGCCTCCCCCGACGGGCTGCGCGGGTCGGAGGGGACGTTCTCGCTCTGCACGTTCGCCTACGTCGACGCGCTCACCCGCGCCGGCCGGCTCGACGACGCCCGCACCGCCTTCGAGAAGATGCTCACCTACGGCAACCACGTGGGCCTGTACTCCGAGGAGATCGCCCTCACCGGCGAGCAGATCGGCAACTTCCCGCAGGCGTTCACCCACCTGGCCCTCATCGACGCGGCCGTCACCCTCGACGCGGCCCTCGACGGGCGGGCGCCGCACGTCGTCGGCGCCCCCTGAGCCGGCCGGGTCGTCCGCGGAGGGGGAGGTCCGACGGCGCCCGCCCTGCCGAGGCTGGGCACCGTCGTCCCACCCCAGCCGCCGGCCCACCCCAGGAGGAGCCATGACCCAGGAGGAGCCATGACCCAGACCGTCCCCGACGACACCCTCGACGCCCTCGCCCGGGGGGACGCCCCGGTCATCGAGACCGTCCTCGCCATGAACCTCGACGCGCTCGAGCGCTCGGGCCTGGACCCCGGCACCTACCTGCTCGTCCGCCTGGCCGTGCTCGTGGCCGTCGGCGCACCGCCGGCGTCCTACGCGGTCACCCTCGGCATGGCCCGGGACTCGGGCGTCACGGTCGAGCAGGCGCAGGCCGTGCTCGTCGCCGTCGCCCCGCTGGTGGGCACCCCGCGCATCACCGCGGCCGCCGGCAACATCCTGCGCGCCGTCCTGGGTGCGGAGGCCCTGGCCGACGCCATCCCCGAGCAGCGCACCTCCTGACCCCGTCCGCCGCGGCGCCGATCCCCAGCCGGAGGCCCCCCCGTGACCAGGACCGGCGCCGCGGGCGCGGCGGCCACCGCGACGGCCGGGGCGGTCGTCCTGCCGCTCGCCCTCGCGCAGTTCATCGCCAGCTACGCGGCGTCGAACATGAACGTCGCGATCAGCACGATCGCCGACGACCTCGACACCGACGTCGCGGGGATCCAGACCACCATCACGCTGTTCACGCTGACGATGGCGGCGCTGATGATCCCCGGCAGCAAGCTCACCGACATCTGGGGCCGCAAGCGCTGCTTCGTCCTCGGCCTGGTGGTCTACGGGGCGGGCGCGCTGCTGGCCGCGCTCGCGCCGGGGCTGGTCGTGCTGACCGTCGGCTACTCGCTCCTCGAGGGGATCGGGTCCGCGCTGCTCATCCCGCCGATCTACATCCTCGTCACCGTCGTGTTCGACGACCTGAAGACCCGCGCCAAGTGGTTCGGCGTCGTCAGCGGTGCCGCGGGGCTGGGGGCCGCCGCCGGGCCGCTGATCGGCGGCCTGATCACCAGCTACGTGAGCTGGCGGGCGTCGTTCGTGCTGCAGGCCGTGGTCGTGGCCGTGATCGTGCTGCTCGCCCGGCGGATCGACGACCCGCCGCTGCCGGCGCAGCGCCCGCGCTTCGACCTGCTCGGTGCCGTCCTGTCCGCCGCCGGGCTGTTCCTCGTCGTCTTCGGGATCCTGCAGACCGGGACCCGGGGCTGGACGTCCTCCCGGGTGTGGATCCTGGTCGCCCTCGGCGGCGTGTTCCTGGCCGTCTTCCTCCTCCACGCGCAGAACCGCGAGCGGCACGGCCGCACGCCGCTGGTCTCGCCGTCGCTGTTCCGCAACCGCACGTCGAACCTGGGGCTGACCACCCAGACCGTGCAGTGGCTGGTCATGCAGGGCTCGTTCTTCGTCATCTCGGTCTTCCTGCAGCAGGAGCGGGGCTACTCGGCCGTGCAGACCGGGCTGATGCTGCTGCCGGCCACCGTCGGCGTCCTGCTGTCCTCCGGCGCGGCGCAGCGGATGGCCAGCCGGCACCCGCAGCGCCGGCTGATCCGGGCCGGCTTCACGCTCACCGTCGCGGGTCTCGCGCTGCTGCTGGCCCTGGCCCGGCAGGACTCCGCGATCTGGACGTTCTGGCCCGGGCTGTTCCTCATGGGTTTCGGCGTCGGGGCGATGCTGACCGCGTCGGTCAACGTCGTGCAGTCGGCGTGGCCCGAACACGTCCAGGGTGACATCTCCGGGGTCTCGCGCAGCGTCTCCAACCTCGGGTCCTCGCTCGGCGTCGCGATCGCCGGCTCGGTGCTCGTGGGCGCGGCCGCCGCGGGCAACCCCCCGTTCCTCACCGCGATCGTGGTGGTCGGCGGGTTCGCCGTCGTGGGGTGGCTGGCCGCCTTCCTGCTCCCCCACCCGTCGCACCGGGCGCCCGCGCCGTCCGCGTGATCCCGGGGACCCGCCGTGGACGGCCCGCTGGACCACCCCGTCCGGTCGTGCACCCCGGGCTCGGGGCCGCTCGAACGCGGCACCGACCGGCTCCAGGTGCTGGGCCGGCTCGCCGTCGTCCTCGCCCTGCCGGCCGCCGCGCCCCTGGCGGTGACGGCCACCACGACCACGCGGCAGTCCCTCGAGGCGCAGGCCGAGACGCAGGCCGCCGAGCGGCACCGCGGGCGCGCCGTGCTGCTCGAGGACGCGCCCGCCGCGCTCGACCCGGAGGGGCTGGGCGACCGCGTGGCCGGGGCGGTGCCGGCGCGGGCCACGTGGCCGGCCCCGGGTGGTCTGCCCCGCGAGGGTGTGCTGCAGGTCCGCCCGCACACCCCGGCCGGGACGGCGGTGTCCGTGTGGGTGGACGGCGCCGGCCGGGTCACCCGGGAACCGATGGACCCCGGCACCGTCCCAGCGGCGGCGACGGCGGTGGGGGTCCTGGCCCTCGTGGGCGTGCCGCTGGCGGCGTGGACGCTGCACGTCGTCCTGTGCGGCTGCCTGGACGCCCGCCGGGACCGGCGGTGGACGGAGGGCTGGGCCGCCGTCGAGCGGGAGTGGAGCACCCGGCCCTGTGGGGCCCGCCCCTCAGGGCCCCGCGCCCGGGGCCGGCTGCTCACCCCCCCGCGCGTCGAGCCCCCCCAACATACACAGCACCGGCTCCATC
>NZ_JBJGZC010000024.1:0-64678 GCF_054050315.1 Geodermatophilus sp. SYSU D00867
GTGTGGTGACCGGAGGTCACCACACGCCTGCTCCCGGTTCCACCCTAGGCGGCGGGCTCGTCGTTGTCCGTCGTGCGCGCGATCGCCACGATCGACACGTCCTCGGGCAAGTTCATGAGCTTGACACCCATGGTGGCCCGGTCCTTGTTGTGGCGCACGCCGTTGACCGGCGTCCGGATCACGCCGCCGCCGGAGGTGATGGCGTACAGCTCGTCGCCGAGCCGGACCGCCAGCGCCCCGACCAGGGCGCCCTTGCGCGCCTTCGGGTCCGCGGTGAGCACGCCCTTGCCGCCGCGGCCCTGCGGCGGGTAGTTCTCGATGCCGGTCCGCTTGGCGAAGCCGCGCTCGGTGGCGACGAGGACGTCGACGCCCTCCTCCACGACCATCATCGACAGCAGCCGGTCACCGGGCGCCAGCGAGATGCCGCGCACGCCCTCGGTGGCCCGGCCCATCGGCCGCAGCGTGGCGTCGTCGGCCTTGAACCGGATCGACATCGCCGAGCGGGTGACCAGGAGCAGGTCCTGCTCGGGGTCGATCAGCGCCGCGCCGACCAGCTCGTCGCCGTCGCGCAGGTTGATCGCGATGACACCGCCGCTGCGCGGGGAGTCGAAGTCCGACAGCCGGGTCTTCTTCACCTGCCCGTTGGCCGTCGCCAGCACCAGGTACGGCGCGACGCCGTAGTCCTTGATCTGCATGACCTGGGCGATCCGCTCGTCCGGCTGGAACGCCAGCAGGTTGGCCACGTGCTGGCCGCGGGCGGTGCGGTTGGCCTCGGGCAGCTCGTAGGCCTTGGCCCGGTACACCCGGCCCTTGGTCGTGAAGAACAGGATCCAGTCGTGGGTGGAGCCCACGAAGAAGTGGTCGACGATGTCGTCCTGCTTAAGCTGGGCGCCCATCACGCCCTTGCCGCCCCGCCGCTGCGACCGGTAGAGGTCGCTCTTGGTCCGCTTGGCGTAGCCGGTGCGGGTGATGGTGACGACGACCTCCTCCTCCGCGATGAGGTCCTCCATCGTCACGTCGCCGTCGTTGGCCACGAACTTGCTGCGGCGCTCGTCGCCGTACTTCTCGACGATCTCCTCGAGCTCGGAGCGGACCAGCTGCCGCTGCCGCTCCGGGGAGTCGAGGATCGCCTGCAGGTCGGCGATGCGGGCCTCGATCTCGGCCAGCTCGTCGAGGATCCGCTGCCGCTCCAGCGCGGCCAGCCGGCGCAGCTGCAGGTCGAGGATCGCGGTCGCCTGGACCTCGTCGACGTCGAGCAGCTCCATGAGGCCGGTGCGGGCGGCCTCGGCGGACTCGCTGTTGCGGATGAGCGCGATGACCGCGTCGAGCTGGTCGAGGGCCTTGGCGTAGCCGCGCAGGATGTGCGCGCGCTCCTCGGCCTTGCGCAGCCGGTAGCGGGTGCGCCGGACGATGACCTCGATCTGGTGGTTGACCCAGTTGCGGACCAGCTCGTCCAGGCGCAGCGTCCGCGGGACGCCGTCGACGATCGAGAGCATGTTGCAGCCGAAGGAGGTCTGCAGCTGCGTGTGCTTGTACAGGTTGTTCAGCACGACCTTGGCCACGGCGTCGCGGCGCAGGGTGATGACGAGCCGGCGGCCGACGCGGTCGCTGGACTCGTCGGCGATCTCGCTGATGCCCTGCAGCCGGCCGTCCTTGACCGCCTCGGCGATCGCCTCGGCCAGGTTGTCCGGGTTGACCTGGTAGGGCAGCTCGGTGACGACGAGCTGCACGCGGCCGCGGCTGTCCTCCTCGACCGTGACGACGGCGCGCATCTTCACCGAGCCGCGGCCGGTGCGGTACGCGTCCTCGATGCCCTCGCGCCCGACGATCAGGCCGTGGGTCGGGAAGTCGGGGCCCGGGATCGCCTTCATGCAGGCGGTGAGGGCCTCCTCCGGCTCCGCGTCCGGGTTGTCGAGCATCCAGTAGGCGGCCTCGGCGACCTCGCGCAGGTTGTGCGGCGGCATGTTGGTCGCCATGCCGACGGCGATCCCCGCCGAGCCGTTGATCAGCAGGTTGGGGATCCGCGAGGGCAGGACCAGCGGCTCCTGCGTGCGGCCGTCGTAGTTCGCCTGGAAGTCGACGGTCTCCTCGTCGATGCCGGCCAGCATCTCCATGGCCAGCGGCGTGAGGCGGCACTCGGTGTAGCGCATGGCGGCCGGCGGGTCGTTGCCCGGCGAGCCGAAGTTGCCCTGGCCGTCGATGAGCGGGTAGCGCATCGACCACGGCTGGGCCAGCCGCACGAGGGCGTCGTAGATCGCCGAGTCACCGTGCGGGTGGTAGTTGCCCATGACCTCGGCGACCGGCCGGGCGCACTTGACGTAGCCGCGGTCGGGGCGGAAGCCCTGGTCGTACATGGCGAAGAGGACGCGGCGGTGCACCGGCTTGAGGCCGTCCCGCACCTCCGGCAGCGCGCGGCCCACGATGACGCTCATCGCGTAGTCGATGTAGCTGCGCTGCATCTCCTGCTGCAGGTCGACCGGCTCGACGCGGTCGCGGGCAGGGGTCTCGGTCACTGGTCAGATCTCCACGGGTGAGTGCACAGGAGTGGACGAACGCGCTGGTCGGGCGCCGGTTCGGGGACCGGGGGGCGGGCGTCGGACGCCGTTCCCCCGGCCCCGGTGCGGCGGCTAGACGTCCAGGAAGCGCACGTCCTTGGCGTTGCGGGTGATGAAGCTGCGGCGGGCTTCGACGTCCTCGCCCATGAGCACGCTGAACAGCTCGTCGGCCGTCGCGGCGTCCTCGAGGGTGACCTGGCCCAGGAGGCGGGTCTCCGGGTTCATCGTGGTCTCCCACAGCTCGCTGGCGTTCATCTCGCCGAGACCCTTGTAGCGCTGGATGCCCTCCTCCTTGGGCAGCTTCCGGCCGGCCTCGGCGCCGGCCTTGAGCAGCGCGTCGCGCTCGCGGTCGGAGTACGCGTACTCGTCGCCGACCTTGCCGCCCCACTTGATCTTGTAGAGCGGCGGCCGGGCCAGGTAGACGTGCCCGGCCTCGACCAGCGGCCGCATGAAGCGGAACAGCAGGGTCAGCAGCAGGGTGCAGATGTGCTGGCCGTCGACGTCGGCGTCGGCCATCAGCACGATCTTGTGGTACCGGAGCTTCGACAGGTCGAACTCGTCGTGGATGCCGGTGCCGAAGGCGGTGATCATGGACTGGACCTCGGTGTTCTTGAGGACCCGGTCGATGCGCGCCTTCTCGACGTTGATGATCTTGCCGCGGATCGGCAGGATCGCCTGGAACATCGAGTCGCGGCCGGACTTGGCCGAGCCGCCGGCCGAGTCGCCCTCGACGATGTAGATCTCGGAGTTGCGCGGGTCGGTCGAGCGGCAGTCGGCGAGCTTGCCCGGCAGCGAGTTGTTGCTCAGCAGGTTCTTGCGGGCGAGCTTGCGGGCGTCCTGCGCGGCGCGGCGGGCGCGGGCGGCCGAGGCGGCCTTGGTGATGATGGTCTTGGCCTCGGTCGGGTTGGCCTCGAACCAGTGCGAGATCTGGTCGTTGCAGACCTTCTGCACGAAGCCCTTGACCTCGGTGTTGCCGAGCTTGGTCTTCGTCTGGCCCTCGAACTGCGGGTCGCCGATCTTGACCGAGACGATCGCGGCCAGGCCCTCGCGGATGTCCTCGCCGGTGAGCTTCTCGTCCTTCTCCTTGAGCAGCTTCTTCTCGACGGCGTAGCGGTTGACGATCGACGTCAGCGCCGCGCGGAAGCCCTCCTCGTGGGTGCCGCCCTCGTGCGTGTTGATGACGTTGGCGAAGGTGTAGACCGACTCGGAGTACGCGTCGGACCACTGCATCGCGACGTCGACCGACATGCGCATGTCGTTCTTGCCGGTGCCCTCGGCGCCGAAGCTGATGACCGAGCGGTGGATCGGCGTCCGCTTGGCGTTGATGTGCCCGACGTAGTCGATCAGGCCGCCCTCGTAGTGGTAGGTGACCTCGGTGGCCTCGAAGGCCTGCTGCTCGGCACCGGGCTGCGGGGCGGACTCGGCGACCGACACCTCGTCGGCCACGCCGGTCTCGGCCTTGCCCTGGCCGGGCCGCTCGTCGCGCAGGACGATCTTCAGGCCCTTGTTCAGGAAGGCCATCTCCTGCAGCCGGCGGCTGATGGTGTCGAACGAGTAGGTCGTCGTCTCGAAGATGCCGCCGTCGGCCCAGAAGGTGATCTGGGTGCCCTGCTTGGAGGTCGGGCCGACCTCCTCCAGCTTGCCGGGCTTGGCGAAGTCGTAGGACTGGTGCCACTCGCGGCCGTCGCGCCAGATGCGGACGTCCAGCGCGGTGGACAGCGCGTTGACGACGGTGACGCCGACGCCGTGCAGACCGCCGGAGACGCCGTAGCTCTTGCCGTCGAACTTGCCGCCCGCGTGCAGGACGGTCATGACGACCTCGACGGTCGGCCGCTTCTCGACGGGGTGCAGGTCGACGGGGATGCCGCGGCCGTTGTCCTCGACGCGGACGCCGCCGTCGGCCAGCAGGGTGACCCGGACGGTGTCGCAGTAGCCGGCCAGCGCCTCGTCCACGGCGTTGTCCACGACCTCCCACACCATGTGGTGGAGGCCGCGCTCACCTGTGGAGCCGATGTACATGCCGGGCCGCTTGCGGACCGCCTCGAGCCCCTCGAGGACGGTGATGGAGCTGCCGGAGTAGGAGTTCTCGGTCTTCGGTCGAGCGACCACGTGGGGCCCTTCTGTCGCGCTCCCGGCATGCGGGCACCTCTCCACGGAGAGGGGCCCCGGGGGCGCACAGCGCCGCTCAGCCGGATGCTGGGGATTCCTGTCCTCCATGTTACCGGGTCCACCGACAGAAACCGCGTCGCGCAGGCCCTCAGGCCGCCGCTGCGCCACTCGCGGCTCGCGACGTACCACCGGTGTTGCCCCGGGGGTCGACACGCCCGCCCAGGGGCCGCTGGGCCGGTCGACCGGACGGCACCGTCCGCCGGCGACTCCCAGACTGGTCGACATGCAGCCCGCAGCCCGCTCCCTCACCTGTCTCGTCACCGGCGCGACCGGGTACGTCGGTGGCCGGCTGGTCCCGGAACTGCTGGCCGCCGGCCACCGGGTCCGGGTCCTCACCCGCTCACCGCGCAAGCTGCGCGACGTCCCCTGGCGGGACCGGGTCGAGGTCGCCGAGGGCGACGCCGGCGACGCCGACGCCGTCCGCCGCGCCTGCGAGGGCGCCGACGTCGCCTACTACCTGGTCCACTCGCTGGCGATCGGCCGCGAGTTCGAGGAGCGGGACCGGCACACCGCGCGGGTCATGGCCGACGCGGTGCGGGAGGCCGGCGTCGGGCGGCTGGTCTACCTGGGCGGGCTCGAGCCGCAGGACGAGGAGCTGTCCCCGCACCTGCGCTCGCGGGCGGAGGTGGCGCGCATCCTGCTCGACTCCGGCGTGCCCACCGTGGTGCTGCGGGCCGCGGTCATCCTCGGCTCGGGCTCGGCGTCGTTCGAGATGCTGCGCTACCTCACCGAGCGGCTGCCGGTCATGGTCACGCCCCGCTGGGTGCACAGCCGCATCCAGCCGATCGCCATCCGCGACGTGCTCCGCTACCTGGTCGGCTGCGCCACGCTGCCGCCGGACGTGCACCGCTCCTTCGACATCGGCGGACCCGACGTCATGGACTACGCGCACATGATGCAGCGGTACGCCGAGGTCACCGGGCTGCCGCGGCGGCGGATCCTGCCCGTCCCGATCTTCACGCCGTCGCTGTCCAGCCACTGGGTCGGCGTCATCACGCCCGTCCCGGCGTCGATAGCCCGGCCGCTGGTCGAGTCCCTGCGCAACACCGTCGTCTGCGCCGAGCACGACGTCGCGCGGTACGTGCCCGACCCCCCGGAGGGCCTGCTCGGCTTCGACGAGGCGGTGCTCCTGGCGGTGCAGAAGGTCCGCAACAACGCCGTCGACACCCGGTGGACCGGCGCCTCGGTGCCCGGGGCGCCGTCGGACCCGCTGCCCTCCGACCCCGACTGGGCCGGCGGCAGCCTGTTCCTCGACGAGCGGACGCGGGAGACCGACGCCTCGCCGGAGGCCCTGTGGCGGGTGGTCGAGGGCATCGGCGGGGAGACCGGCTGGTACAGCTTCCCGCTGGCCTGGGAGGTGCGCGGCTGGCTGGACCGCGCCGTCGGCGGGGTGGGGCTGCGCCGCGGCCGGCGCGACCCCAGCGACCTCTACGTCGGCGACGCGCTGGACTGGTGGCGGGTGGAGGAGTTGGAGGAGGGCCGGCTGCTGCGGCTGCGCGCGGAGATGCGGCTGCCCGGCCTGGCCTGGCTCGAGTTCCACGTGGAACGTGCCGAGGACGGGCGCACCCGGCTGCGCCAGAAGGCGACCTTCCACCCCTTCGGCCTGCTCGGGCAGCTCTACTGGTGGGGCATCTCGCCGTTCCACGGCGTCGTCTTCGGCAGCATGGTCCGCAACCTCTGCAAGGCCGCGGAGGCGCAGGACGGCAAGGGCGCGACGGCGGCCTCGCGAGCCGCGTAGCACCTCGTCGGCCTGCCGGCCGACACCGCGGTCAGGTCCCGTCCCCCGGCTGCTCGGAGCCCTTCCCGGCGCTCGATCGCGAGACCCTCCGGGCCCCACTCCTCCCGCCGCCCCGCGGGGCAGCCCACCTGGCGATCCCGCGGCCGCCCGTCAGACCAGGAGCTGGGCGGAGGCGAGCTCGCGGTAGAGGGGGCTGGTCTCCACCAGCTCGGCGTGCGTGCCGCGGGCGACGACCCGGCCGCCGTCGAGGACGACGATCTGGTCGCTGTCGAGCACGGTGGACAGCCGGTGGGCGACGACGAGCAGCGCCCGGTCGGCGGCCGCGGCGGCCAGCGTCTCGCGCAGCAGGGTCTCGTTGCGGGCGTCGAGGCTGGCGGTCGGCTCGTCGAGCAGCAGCAGCGCCGGGCGGGCGAGCAGCGAGCGCGCGATGGCCAGCCGCTGCCGCTCACCGCCGGACAGCAGCACGCCCTCGTCGCCGACCGGCACGTCCAGCCCGCGGGTCGAGCGCTGCACCACGCCGGTCAGCCCGACGTCGGCGAGCACCGCCCACAGCTCGTCGTCGCCGGCGTGCGGCGCGGCCAGCAGCAGGTTCTCCCGCACCGTCCCGGCGAGGACCGGCGCCTCCTGCTCGACGTAGCCCAGCTGCGCGCGCAGTGCCGCGCGGGGCAGCTCGCGGACGTCGGTGCCGGCCCACCGGATCACCCCGCCGGTCAGCGGGTAGAAGCCCTCCACCAGGGCGAGCACCGTGGACTTCCCCGCGCCGGACGGCCCGACCAGCGCCACCCGGCCGCCCGCCGGCACGGTGAGCGAGACCCCGCGCAGCACCTCCGTGCCGTCGGGGTAGGCGAACGAGACGTCGTCGAGCTCGAGCAGCGGGACCCCGGGCGCCGGCGCGCGCGGGGCGGTCGTCACGCCGCCCACCTCCGCGACGGCGTCCCGCTCGGGCTCGAGGACCAGCACCTCCTGGATGCGGGCCAGCGCGCCGAGCCCGGTCTGCAGCTGGGTCCACGCCGAGACCGCCTGGCCCAGCGGCATGACCAGCAGGAACAGGTACAGGATGAAGGCGACCAGGTCGGCGACGGCGATCGAGCCGGTGGCCACCCGGTACCCGCCGAGCCCGAGGACGGCGAGGAACGCGCCCTGCACGGCGATCGAGCCGGCCGGCGCGACCAGCGCCTGCACCCGCGCCACCGAGACCCCCGCCCGGTAGGCCCGCGCCGCGCTGTCCCCCACCGCGTCGACCTCGCGCGCGGTGGCGCCACTGGCCCGGATGGTGCGCACCGCCGACAGCGCCCGCTCGACGGCCGCCGTCATCGCGCCGACCTCCTCCTGCGCCAGCCGCGAGAGCCGGCGCACCCGCCGGCTGGTGCTCACCACGACCGCCATGCCGACCGCGACCGCGCCGAGCGTGACCAGCAGCAGCCAGACGTCGACCAGCGCCATGGCCACGAGCGCGCCGATCCCGACCACCGCGGAGCCGGCCACCTCGACGACGCCGGAGGTGACGGTGGCGCGCAGCAGCGTGGTGTCGGCACCCACCCGCGACATCAGGTCGCCGGTGCGCCGCCGGTCGTACTCGGCCACGGGCAGCCGCAGCAGCCGGTCGGCCACGGTGCGCCGGGTGGTGAGGACGACGCCCTCGCCGGTGCGCTGCAGCAGGTAGGACTGCCCGGCGTCCAGCACCGCCCCGGCGACCAGGACCAGGACCAGCGCGGCGACGGCGGGCAGCAGCGGCCGGCCGGCGCCGACGGCGGCGATGACCCGCCCGGTGAGCGCCGGCTGGGCCAGCGCGGCGGCCGCGCCGACCAGCGACAGCCCGGCGGCCAGCAGCAGCGGCCGCCGGTGCGGGCGGAGCAGGGGCAGCAGGTCGCGCAGCCCCGCCGCGGGTGCGGCCGTGGGGCCGACGACGGCCTCGGGAGCGCTCAGGAGACGCCGGCCAGGGCGGAGACCATCGCCCCCAGCAGGCGGGCGTGGTGCTCGATCAGCTCGGGCCGCTGCCCGTCCGGGCGGACCGCGGCGAGGTGGCCGGCGGCCGTCCAGAACTCGTCGCCGTCGTCGGAGGCCATCAGCAGCCCGCGCACCGTCTGGTCACCGACCAGCCGGCGGACCGCCTCGCCGTCCTCGGCGGCGAGCAGCACCCAGCGGGCGTCGAAGGCCTCGTCGCCGCTGGGCACGTGCAGCAGGCCGCCGGTGCGGTGCCGCCAGAACCGGGCCGGGGACAGCCGCAGGCCGGGCAGCGGCAGCAGCACCGGTGCCGCGGTGACCGCCCACTCGGGCACGGTGTACCGCTTGTCGGTGAACACGACGTCGAAGGCGACCAGCTCGAGGGTCCCGGCGCGCCCGCGCATCACCCCCGCCGGCCGGTGGTCCTTGGTGGCACGGACCGGTGCGGTGGCCACCAGCTCGGCGAGGACGGCGTCCTGGGGCGCGGTGCCGTCGGAGATCTCCCAGCCGTGCTGCAGCGCCCAGCCCTGCGCCCCGACGGTGTCGCCCTGGTAGCGGAACACCTGCTCGACGACGCCGGGGGTGCGCTGCCGCGGAGCGGGCGGGGCCCAGGAGACGACCGGCCCGGGGCGGGCCGGCTCCTGCTCCCGGTCACCGTCGCCCGGCCCGCCCTCGCCGAGGTGGGCCGGCTCCTGCCAGCCGTCCCGGTCGCGCGGGTCGTCGTCGCGGGGTCTGTCGTCGTGCGGGCTGCTCATCGGGGCACCGTCCTCATCCGTACGTGTCGCGGGGCCCCCGTCCGCGGACCGACCGCGGACCCTTCTTCCAGCTGGGGGCCGTCGGACCGACAACGCGCAGCCGGGTCACCACGTCCCCGCCGACCTGGGCGCGCAGCCTGGCGAGGATCGTCGGGGCGAGCAGCCGCAGCTGGGTGGCCCACGCGGTGGACTCCGCGACGACGAGCAGCTCGCCCTCGGTCAGCGTCTCCGGGCGGCAGTGCGCGGCGATGTCGGGGCCGACCAGCGCCGACCAGCGGCCGAACACCGCGCCGACCCGGGTCTGCTCCGACCAGTCCTGCGCGCTGACCAGCGAGTCGACCAGCCGGCCCAGCGGCTGCGGGTCGTCGTCGCCCGGGCGCGGGCCCGTCCACCTCCGCCGCGGGCCCGCCACCCGGCGGCGGGTGGGCGCCGGGCGGGCGGCCGACGCCGCGCGGGCCGCCTCCAGCGCGGCGCGGGCGATGTCGCTGGGCCGGGCCGGCCGCTCGTCAGCCACCGTCGACCTCCTCACCGTCGGCGCCCGCCTCGACCAGCGTCGCCGTCCCCTCGCCCACCTCGACCCGGGCGCCGCGGAGCTCGCCGGGCACGTCGTCGAGGACGGCGGCCGTGATGAGCGTCTGCTCGGCGCCCCGGGCGACCTCGGCCAGCGCCGCCCGCCGGCCGGCGTCGAGGGTGGCGAAGACGTCGTCGAGGACGAGGATCGGCTCCTCGCCGTCGGCGCGCAGCAGGCCGAAGCAGCCGAGCTTGAGCGCGAGCGTCAGCGACCAGGACTCGCCGTGGCTGGCGAAGCCCTTGGCCGGGGCCGGGCCCAGGTGCAGGACGAGGTCGTCGCGGTGCGGGCCGACCAGCGTCATCCCCCGGTCCACCTCGTCACGGCGCCGCTCGGCGACCCGCTCGCGCAGCGCCACGGACAGCTCCGCCGCCGACGGCGTCGCGGTGCCCTCGGGCAGCGGGGCGCCGTCGCCGGCCAGCGGCACGGTGCTCGCGTAGCCCAGGCCCGCGGCCGCGGCGCCCGCGCCGGCCACGGTGGCGTAGGCGCGGGCGACGTGCGGCGCGAGGTCGGCGACCAGCGCCAGCCGGGCGGCCAGCAGCTGCCCGCCGAGCTCGACGAGGTGGGCGTCCCAGACGTCGAGGGTGGCCAGCGCGTCGCCCCGGGCCAGCCGGGCGGTCTTGAGCAGGGCGTTGCGCTGCTTGAGCACCCGCTCGTAGTCGCTGCGCACCCCGGCCAGCCGCGGCGTGCGGCTGACCAGCAGGTCGTCGAGGAAGCGGCGCCGCTCGGCCGGGTCGCCGCGCACCAGCGCGAGGTCCTCGGGGGCGAACAGCACGCTCTTCACCAGCCCGAGCAGCTCGCGCGGGCGCGGCAGCGCCGCCCGGTTCACCCGCACCCGGTTGGCCCGGCCCGGGTTGACCTCCACCTCGACCAGCAGCTCGCGGTCCTCCCGGCGCAGCGCCGCCCGGACGACGGCCTGCCCCGCGCCGTGGCGCACCAGCGGCGCGTCGGCGGACACGCGGTGGCTGCTCATGGTCGCGAGGTAGCCGACCGCCTCGACGAGGTTGGTCTTGCCCTCGCCGTTGCGGCCGACGAACACCGTCGGGCCGGGCCGCAGCGCCAGGTCGACCTTCTCCCAGCTGCGGAAGTCGACGAGCTGGAGGTGCCGGACGTACATCAGCGTCCGGCGGGGAGGACGACGACCGTGCTCACGCCGGCCGCTCGACCTCCTGCGCCCTGACGGCGTGCACCGCGTGCCCGCCGAACTGCTGGCGCAGTGCGGCGACCGCTTTCATCGTCGGCGAGTCGTCCTGCCGGGAGACGAACCGGGCGAACAGCGACGCGGCGATCGTCGGCATGGGGACGGCGTGGTCGATGGCCTCCTGCACCGTCCACCGGCCCTCCCCGGAGTCCTCGGCGTAGCCGCTGATCTTCTCCAGCTGGGGGTCCTCCTGCAGCGCGCGGACCAGCAGGTCCAGCAGCCACGAGCGGATGACGGTGCCCTGCGTCCAGGACGCGATGACGCCGGGCACGTCCTCGACCAGGTCGACGGCGGCGAGCAGCTCGTAGCCCTCGCCGTAGGCCTGCATCAGCGCGTACTCGATGCCGTTGTGGACCATCTTCGCGTAGTGGCCCGCACCCACCGGGCCGGCGTGCACGAAGCCCGCCCCCGGCATCTCCTGCCCGGACTCGTCGGTCGGCGTCGGCGGCCGGAGGGCGTCGAACACCGGCTGCACCTTGGCGACGTCGTCCTTCGAGCCGCCGACCATGAGGGCGTAGCCGTTCTCCAGGCCCCAGACGCCGCCGGAGACGCCGGCGTCGACGTAGCCGATGCCCTTCTCGCCGAGCATCTCGGCGTGCACCTTGTCGTCGGTGAACTTGGAGTTCCCGCCGTCGACGACGACGTCGCCGGGCTCGAGCAGCTCACCGAGCTGGCGCACCGTCTCCCGGGTCGGCTCGCCGGCCGGGACCATCACCCACACCACCCGCGGCGCGGACAGCGCGCCGACCAGCGCCTCGAGACTGTCGACGTCCCGCTTCTCCGGGTGGTGGTCGAAGCCGACCACCTCGTGGCCGGCGCGGCGCAGCCGCGTGGCCATGTTGCCGCCCATCTTGCCCAGCCCGATCAGCCCCAGCTGCACGGCTCAGTCCTTCCCTCGCGGTCGTCATGGCACGGGCGCACGCGACGGTGCGGGTGCCCGCGGTGTGCGGTGCCCTCCCGGGCTGCCCGGGACACCTCCGGGCTGACGTCGGCCGACGTCAGCCCGGCAGGCGCACCGGCATGATCAGGTAGCGGTAGCTGCCGGGGCGCTCCACCGGGCGCTCGCCGCCGTCCTCGTCGTCCGTCGCCGGGTCCTCGACGCCGGAGAGCACCGCGGGCTTGAGCGGGCTGGTGAAGTCCATCCGCGCCCGGCCGGTGTGCACCGCGGCCAGCCCGTCCAGCAGGAACGTCGGGTTGAAGCCGATGGTCAGCGGGTCGCCCTCGAACTCGACGTCGCAGCGCTCCTCGGCCTGGCCCTCGTCGTCGCTGCCGCCGGCGCGCAGCGTGACCTGGCCGGGGGTGAACTCGCAGCGCAGCGGGGTGCCGCGCTCAGCGACCAGGGCGACGCGCTTGGCGGCGTCGGTGAACTGCACGACCGGCAGCGTGGCGTGCGCGGCCGACTCGCTCGGCATGATCGCGCGGTACTTGACGAACTCGGCGTCCAGCAGCCGGGTGGTGGTCTGCCGGTCCTTGCCCGACAGGCCGAGGATGCCCTCGCCGGACCCGCTGGAGGACAGCGAGACCACGATCTCCGGGCCGCTGGTGAGGGTCCGGGCGGCGTCGGCGAGCGTGCGCGCCGGGACCAGCACCGCGGCCGAGATGCCGGGGGTCTCCGGGCGCCAGGCGAACTCGCGCACGGCCAGCCGGTAGCGGTCGGTGGCGGCGAGGGTCACCCGGTCGTCGTCGATCTCCAGCCGGACGCCGGTGAGCATGGGGAGGGTGTCGTCGCGGCCGGCGGCGACGGCGACCTGGCCGACCGCCTCGGCGAAGACGTCGCTGTCCACCACGCCGGCCGACGACGGCATCGCCGGCAGCGACGGGTAGTCCTCCACCGGCAGCGTGGGCAGGCTGAACCGCGCGTTGCCGCAGGTGATCGCCAGCCGCGGGCCGTCGGCGCGGACGTCGACCGGCTGCGGCGGCAGCGCGCGGGTGATCTCGGCGAGCAGCCGGCCCGGGACCAGCACGCGGCCGCTCTCCCCCGCCTGCACGTCGACCTCCGCGCGCGCGGAGACCTCGTAGTCGAAGCCGGAGACCGACAGCTGGCTGCCGTCGACCTCGAGCAGGATGCCGGCGAGGACCGGCACCGACGGCCGCGGCGGGAGGCTGCGCGCCGTCCACGCGACGGCATCCGCGAGCACCTCGCGTGTCACCCGGAACTCCATGACCGACCCACCCCAGCTCTGCACGGCCCACTGCTGTCGTCTGCGCACCCCGGTGCCCCGGCGTCCGTGCGGACCGGGAACGGGGCTCCGTGTCTGTTGCGTCGTTCATCGTGCCCGTCGGGGTGTGGATGGGGGAACCCGGGACCCGATCAGGTGGCCGCTCCTGCTTCCTCCTGCTCTCGGCTGCCGTCCCGCTGCGGCCCCGGGGCCCCTCCGGGCCGCAGCGTCCCCACCCCTACTGGGGTTCGAGAAAACCTGGATCTATCTCCCTCATCTCCGTCATCACCGGTGTGGAAGCTGGGGATCGGGCCCCTTCCCGCAGGTCAGCGCCCGAGTCGACATGTTGGTTCGCTGTGGGGAAGTCACGTGCCGTTGTTGTCGACACGTGGACATCTCGACGGCGGTGCACAGGCGTCGCCGTCTCTCCACGCCCCGTCCCCGCTGCACCCCCGGTCTGTCCCCAGTCCGTGCCCAGGCCCCCGGCGACCGCGCCGGCCGACGACGGGCGCGGGTGGGGACGGCGGCCCTCCGGGGGCACGAAAGCGCAGGTCACCACGGCGGAACGTCGCTGGATGCACACACTGGGGAACCACCTGGGGACGACACCCGGTGCCGCGGCTCCCCGGAGCGGTCCGGTCACACCGGGATGACGATCTCCCCAGGGTGTGCACATCCCTGGGGACAACTCGGCGGCATGTCGACACGGCGGGAGCCGGTGACCGCCCGGCAACCGCGGGACGACGGGCGACGACCGGTCCCCGCCACCGCCCACCGGCTGTGGACAGCCGGCCCGGTGTCTCCACCGCGGCGGGCCGGTGACGGCCGACGACGGCCGACCGAGGGCCCTCCGAGGGGCCGCCGGGGCTACTGGCGGGCGCGGCTCTTGATGCGCGCGGTCAGCTCGGTGACCTGGGTGTAGGTCGCCCGGCGCTCGCTCATCAGGTTGGTGATCTTCTTGACCGCGTGCATGACCGTGGTGTGGTCCTTGCCGCCGAAGGAGGCCCCGATCCGCGGCAGGGACAGCTCGGTGAGCTCCCGGCACAGGTACATGGCGATCTGGCGGGCGTTGACCAGCGTGCGGCTGCGGTTGGAGCCCTGCAGCTCCTCCATCGTCACGGAGAAGTACTCCGCGGTCGCGGCCATGATGATCGCCGCGGTGATCTGCGGGCCCTGCTCGTCGCTGATGAGGTCCTTGAGCACCAGCTCGGCCAGCGGCAGGTCGACCTGCTGCTTGTTGAGGCTGGCGAAGGCGGTGACCCGGATCAGCGCGCCCTCGAGCTCGCGGATGTTGGTCTGCACCTTGCTGGCGATGAACTCCAGCACCGGGTCGGGCACCTGCAGCCGCTCGCCGTAGGCCTTCTTGCGCAGGATCGCGATGCGGGTCTCCAGGTCCGGCGCCTGGACGTCGGTGATCAGCCCCCACTCGAACCGCGTGCGCAGCCGGTCCTCGAGCGTCGTCAGCTTCTTCGGCGCCCGGTCGGAGGTGATGACGATCTGCTTGCTCGCGTTGTGCAGCGTGTTGAAGGTGTGGAAGAACTCCTCCTGCGTCCGCTCGGCGCGCTCCAGGAACTGGATGTCGTCGATGAGCAGGAAGTCGATGTCCCGGTAGCGGCGGCGGAAGTCCTCGGCCCGGCCGGAGTGCACCAGGTTGATGAACTCGTTGGTGAACTCCTCGGTGCTGACGTAGCGCACCCGCACGTTGGGGAACATCCGCGCCGCGTAGTGCCCGATCGCGTGCAGCAGGTGCGTCTTGCCCAGCCCGGAGTCGCCGTAGACGAACAGCGGGTTGTAGGCCCGCGCCGGGGCCTCGGCGACGGCGACCGCCGCGGCGTGGGCGAACCGGTTGCTGTTGCCGATGACGAAACTGTCGAAGACGTACTTGGGGTTCAGCCCCGGGTCCAGGCCGGCCGGTGGACGGCGGTCACCGAACAGCGGCACCGCGGTGCCGGACGCGCGGCCGGGGGACCCGCCGCGCTGCGGCGCGGGCTCGTCGGCGCCGTCGGGGGCGGCGTCACCGAGGTCGAAGGGCAGCACCTCGGCGCCCTCCCCGACCCGCGGGCCGCGGCGGCGGCCGGTGCGCCCGCGGCTCGCGGGGCTCCAGTCGGTGCCGCCCCACTCCCCCACGCCGTCACCGGCGGGTGCCGGCGCGTCGGCGGGGGACGACGCCTCCCGGCGCGCGGCGTCCCGGCGGGCGGCGTCGGCCCGGCCGGCGTCGTAGGGCTCGAAGGGGCCGGCCTCGTACGGGGCCGACTCGTAGGACGCCGGCTCGTACGGCGAGGACTCGTAGGGGCCCGGCTCGAACGGCGCGGGCTCGAAGCCGGCACGGTCGAGCGGACGCGCGTCGCTGCGCACCCCGAAGGCGCTGCGGCCGTCGTCGGCCCGCTCGCGGTCCTCGTCGCTGGGGGCGGCGTCCACCGGCGTCCACGGCCGGCGGGTCGGCTGCTCCTCGGGCGCGGGCGCCGAGGCGGGGGCGTCCTCGAGCTGGATGGCGACGCCGATGTCCCGGCCGAGCTGCTCGGACAGCGCCTCGGCAAGCACCCGGCGCATCCGCGACTCGAGCACGGTCTGGGTGAACTCGTTGGGCGCGGCGAGCACGGCGGTGCCACCGACCAGGCCCACCGGCCGGGTCAGGTTGAGCATCGCGTTCTGCTGCCGGGTGAGGCTGGTCGCCAGCCGCTCGCGGACCGAGTCCCAGACCTCCGCCAGGTCCACCGCGGCATCGGCCATGACCGTGTCCTCCCCTTGCAGTTCGTCCCCGCTGTCCGACCTCCGGCGTCCTCGGGAGCCGGCGTCCCCGGTGCCGCGGCTGCCCGGGAAGTGGACATCCTGGACACCCGGGTTCCACACGAGTGTCCACAGGCTGTGCACGACCGGCGACATGGTGCCGTGTCGACCTGTGGATGTCAGGTCGCAGCGGGGTCGTCGCTGGTCGGGAGGGAGGTCGTGATACGGCTCGAGACGGACTGCGGTCAGGTCGACCGGGTGGTCGGCCCCCGTACCGGGCGGTCTGCCCGGACCGGAGCGACGGCGACGCTAACAGCCCCGTCCACAGCCCGGCAACGACGTCCGGGGACGCCTGGGACGGCCGGTGCGCGTGTCGTTCGGCGTGTCGTCCCCGGCCGGTCGGCGTGCCGACACCGACCGTCCGCCCGGAGGGTGCAGCCTGGCGGGTCGCCGTCGGCGAGCCGGTCGCGTGACCGGGACCGCGGGAACGGCGTCCTCGGGCGTCGCCGTCCTCGGTTATGCTGGTCGGAGTCTGTGGACCGGTAGCGGTGCGCGGACGCGGTCGTCCGCCGGATCCCGGCGCCGTCCGTGTCCCGGGCCGCCGGTGCCGGGGCCCACAGCGCCAGCCTCGCGGGGTCCCGCGGAGTGGCCCCGCCGCCTCTCCCGGAGCCCCGCCGCGTGCCTGCCCACCGGCCGGCCGCACCACCGATGTCCTGCCGTAGGAGTACCCGTGAGCAAGCGCACCTTCCAGCCGAACAACCGCCGCCGGTCCAAGACCCACGGCTTCCGGCTGCGGATGCGCACCCGCGCAGGCCGCGCGATCCTCGCCGGCCGCCGCCGCAAGGGTCGCGAGAAGCTCTCCGCCTGAGGTGCTGCCCGCGCAGGCCCGCCTGCGCCGGCGTCCGGAGTTCACCGCGGTCGTCCGGTCGGGCCGGCGTGCCGGTCGGCCGACCATGGTGCTCCACTACCTCCCCGTCCGACCCCCGGCCCGCACGGCCGGGGGTCTCGACGTGCCCGGGGACGGGACGCCCGCCGGGCCCCGTGCCGGGTTCGTGGTCGGCAAGGCGGTCGGCAACTCCGTGGTCCGGCACCGCGTGACCCGGCAGCTGCGCGCCGCCGTGCGCGAGGAGCTCGGCCGGCTGCCCGCCGGCGCCGACCTCGTCGTCCGGGCCCGCCCCGACGCCGCGACGGCGACCTCCGCGCAGTTGCGCCGCGACCTGGCCGCCGGCCTGGACCGGGTGCTCGCGGAGCGGTCCCGGCCGTCGGCCGAGCGGACGCGGTCCTCGTGAGCGCCCCCGCGGCCCGGCGTCCCGGACCGGTGGCCCGCGCGCTGCTGGCCGCCGTCGGCTTCTACTCCCGCGCCGTCAGCCCCGCGCTGCCGCCGCGCTGCCGCTTCGCCCCCACCTGCAGCGCCTACGCCGCCGAGGCGGTCGCCGTCCACGGCGCCGCCCGCGGGTCGTGGCTGGCGCTGCGGCGGCTGCTCAAGTGCGCGCCCTGGCACCCCGGCGGCTACGACCCGGTCCCCGCGCCGCGCGCGGGCCGGGGACGCCCCGGAACCGGCGGCGACGGCCGCACGTCGATGACAGCGGCACCCGCGGCCCCCGCCGACGGCGTGCCCGCCGCCGACGGTGCCCGTCGCCCCGCCCCCGAGACCCCGCCGGCGTCCCGCCGGGCCCCGCAGGAGGAGTCCTCCGTTGCTTGACTGGCTCTACACCGCCATCGCCTTCGTCATGAAGACGTGGCACTCGGTGTTCTCGACGTTCCTCGACCCGGCCGGTGGCATCACCTGGGCGCTGTCGATCGTGTTCCTCGTCGTCACCGTCCGGCTGCTGCTGTTCCCGCTGTTCGTCAAGCAGATCAAGAGCCAGCGGGCGATGCAGGAGATCCAGCCGGAGATCCAGAAGCTGCGCAAGCAGTACGGCGCGGACCGCCAGGGCTTCAGCCAGGCGATGATGGCGCTGCAGAAGGAGCGCGGGGTCAACCCGCTGGCCGGCTGCCTGCCGATCCTCCCGCAGATCCCGGTCTTCCTCGCGCTGTTCCACGTGCTGCGCCGGCTGCGGCCGGGCGCCCCCGGTCTCTACAGCTGGGACGACCAGCTCACCGACCAGGCCGCCAAGGCGGAGCTGTTCGGGGCGCCGATCTCCTCGTCGTTCACCATGTCGGGGCAGAAGGCCACCGACATCCTGGCGCTGCCCGGCGTCAGCCAGGGCGGCATCCGCACGGTCGCGCTGATCCTCATGGTGGTCATGTGCGTGACGACCTTCGTCACGCAGAAGCAGATCATGAAGCGCTCGGGGCCGGTCGAGGGCCAGGCCGCGATGGTGCAGAAGCTGCTGCTCTACGGCATGCCGGTCAGCCTCTTCGTCACCGGCTTCTTCTTCCCCATCGGCGTCCTCCTGTACTGGATGACGAACAACCTGTGGACCCTGGGCCAGCAGTTCTTCATCCTGCGCAAGATGCCCCCGCCCGGCAGCCCCGCCGCCAAGGCGAAGGCCGCGGCCGAGAAGCCCGCGATCGACCCCAAGACGCTCGCCCCCCGGCCCGGCGCCAAGCCGGTGCGCGGCAAGAGCGGCCGGCCGGCGGCCGCCGGCGTCGAGCTGACCAAGGGCGGCGCCGACGGGGCCCCGGCGGACGGCACCCCGGCCGGCGGGAACGGCGCCACCGGCACCGGCACCGGCACCGGCGCGAACGGCACCGGTAGCGCGAACGGGGCCGGGGGCGGCGGCACGGCCGGCGGGGCGACCGCCGCGGGCGGGACCGCCTCCGGGGGCCGCTCCGGCGGCGGGAACCGCGCCCCCCGGCCCGCGAACCGCGGCCCGCACGGCCGGCCCGCCGGCACCGGCGGCAAGCGCAAGCGCCGCTAGACCCCGGTCCGCGGCGAACGGCGTCCCCCGACGCCGCTCGCCGCGGACCCGCCGGGAGGAGCAGCGACCACGCGCCCTCCGGCCTCCGACCTCCGGGCCCGCCCCGGCCGCCCGCACCGACTGGAGGTACCTCCGTGAGCGTCCCGAACCACACCGCACCGGCCGAGACCCCCGACCTCCCCGACGCCGACGACGACAGCACCGACGCCGTCCTCGAGCCCACCGACGAGGTCGCGCCCGCCCCCTCGGGGAACGGCCGCGCCGCCGCCACCGGCACCGACCTGCTCGTCCGCGAGGGCGACGTCGCCGGCGACTACCTCGAGCGCCTGCTCGACATCCTCGACGTGGACGGGGACATCGACCTCGACGTCGAGGGCGACCGCGCCTCGGTCGCCATCGTCGGCGGCGACCTCGACGACCTGGTCGGCTCCGACGGCTCCGTCCTGGAGGCGCTGCAGGAGCTCACCCGGCTGGCCGTCGCCCAGGCCACCGGCGTCCGCAGCCGGCTGATGCTCGACATCGGCGGCTACCGGGCCCGGCGGCGCGCGGACCTCACCTCCATGGCCGCCGAGGCCGCCCGCCGGGTCGCCGGCACCGGGCAGCCCGAGCGGCTCGCGCCGATGAACCCCTTCGAGCGCAAGGTCGTCCACGACGTCGTCGCCGGCGTCCCCGGGGTGCGCAGCGAGTCCGAGGGCGAGGAGCCCAACCGCCGCGTCGTGGTCCTGCCGGAGCGGTGAGCGACACTCCCGTCCCGTCCGCCCCACCCGCCCCGGAGGTGGCCGCCTCCGTCTTCGGGGCGGGGCTGCCCGGCGCCGAGCGCTACGTCGCCCGGCTCGCCTCCGACGGCGTCACCCGCGGGCTGATCGGCCCGCGGGAGGTCCCGCGGCTGTGGGAGCGGCACGTGCTCAACAGCGCCGCCGTCGCGGAGGCCGTGCCCGAGGGGGCCCGGGTGGTCGACGTCGGCAGCGGCGCCGGCCTCCCGGGGATCCCGCTCGCGCTGGCCCGGCCGGACCTGCGGATGACCCTGGTGGAGCCCATGGCCCGCCGGGTCGAGTTCCTCGAGGAGGTCGTCGCCGAACTCGGCGCCCCGTGGCGCGTGGTCCGCGGCCGCGCCGAGGAGCGCTCGGTGGTGACCGCCGTCGGCCCGGTCGACGTCGTCACCGCCCGGGCGGTCGCCGCGCTGCCCCGGCTGGTCGGCTGGAGCCGCGGCCTGCTGCGGCCCGGCGCCCAACTGGTGGCCCTCGTCGGCGCCCGCGCGGTGGAGGAGCTGCCCGCGCTGGTCCCCGAGCTGGAGGCCGCGGGCATGCGCGACGTCCACGTCCGGGCTGTCGGCGCCGGGCTGGGGGACGCTGCCACTACCGTGGTGGTGATGACGCGGGGCCGACGGTGAGGCCCCGCGGGACGACGACGGCGTTCCACGTGGAACGCGACCAGGTACCCGTCCCGTTCCACGTGAAACGGGTCGGCAGGGAGGACCCGCGATGACCGACCCGGGCCAGCGGCTGCGCAGCAGCCTCGCGGCCGACTCGGCGGCCCACTCCGGCGGGGACTTCGACAGTCCCATCGCGATGGAGGCGCTGCGGGCCACCCGGGTGCTGCACGCCGCCGACCAGGAGCCGTTCCCCGCACCCGGGCGCATCCGGGTCATCACCGTCGCCAACCAGAAGGGCGGCGTCGGGAAGACCACCTCCACGGTCAACCTGGGCGTGGCGCTGGCGCTCTACGGCCTGCGGGCGCTGGTCATCGACCTCGACCCGCAGGGCAACACCAGCACCGCCCTCGGCGTGGAGCACACGGTGGGGACGCCGTCGATCTACGACGCCCTCGTCGGGGACAGCTCGCTGGCCGACGTCGTCCACCCGACGACGGCCAGCCCGAACCTGCGCTGCGTCCCGGCGACGATCGACCTGGCCGGCGCGGAGATCGAGCTGGTCTCCGTCGTCGCCCGCGAGTACCGCCTGCGCCGGGCGATCGAGGGCTACATCCACGGCCTGCCCGAGGACGAGCGCCCGCACTACGTCCTCATCGACTGCCCGCCGTCGCTGGGCCTGCTGACGCTCAACGCGCTGGTGGCCGGCGACGAGGTGCTCATCCCGATCCAGTGCGAGTACTACGCGCTGGAGGGCCTGGGCCAGCTGCTCAACAACATCGAGCTGGTGCGCGCGCACCTCAACCCGGGGATCGCCGTCCGCACCATCCTGCTGACGATGTACGACGGCCGCACCAAGCTCGCCGACCAGGTCGCCGAGGAGGTCCGCAGCCACTTCGGGGACCTGGTGCTGGCGACGGTCATCCCGCGCAACGTCCGGGTGTCCGAGGCGCCGGGGTACGGGCAGTCCGTGCTCACCTACGACCCGGGCTCGCGCGGCTCCACCAGCTACGTCGAGGCCGCGCGCGAGCTCGCCGAGCGCGGCGTCGGCCTGGAACCGATCGACGTCCGGCCGATGGGCCCCCCGCCGCCGCCCCCCGCGCCGGCGACCGCGCCGATGCCCGCCGTCCGGCCGGGCACCGCCCGGCACGCCGACCCCGCGTTCGCCGGCACCGACGCCGCCGTCCTGCCCGTTCCGACCTCCGTCGACGAGGAGACCCGATGAGCAAGCGTGGCGGCCTCGGCCGGGGTCTCGCGGCGCTGATCCCCACCGCCCCTCCGGTCGAGCAGCCGACGCTGCCCGAGACCGACGGCCCGGCCCCGGCCGCCCCCGAGACGGGTGGGACGCCCGGGACGGGTGGGGCGCCGGCGCCGGTCACCCTGCTGCCACCGGCGGCGCAGGCGGCCGCGACGGTCGCCGCGCAGGCCGCGTCGTCTCCGGGCACGGCCGCGGTCGGCGTCCCCGGCGCGCAGCTGCGCGAGGTCGCCGTCAGCGACGTCGTCCCCAACCCGCGCCAGCCGCGGCAGGTCTTCGACGACGAGGCGCTCGAGGAGCTCACCCACTCGGTGCGCGAGTTCGGCCTGCTGCAGCCGATCGTCGTGCGCGAGCGCACCGACGGCGACGGCGGTGCGCCCTACGAGCTCATCATGGGCGAGCGGCGGCTGCGGGCCGCGCGCGCGGCCGAGCTGGAGACGGTGCCGGCGATCGTCCGGGACACCGAGGACGACGCCTTGCTCCGCGACGCACTGCTGGAGAACATCCACCGCGTCCAGCTCAACCCGCTGGAGGAGGCGGCGGCCTACCAGCAGCTGCTGGAGGAGTTCGGCGCCACCCACGAGGAGCTGGCGCAGCGGATCGGCCGCAGCCGCTCGCAGGTCACCAACACCATCCGGCTGCTCAAGCTGCCGGTGAAGGTCCAGACCCGGGTCGCCGCGGGCGTCATCTCCGCCGGGCACGCGCGGGCGCTGCTGGGCCTCGACGACGCCGAGGCGCAGGAGGCCCTGGCCGCCCGGATCGTGGCCGAGGGGCTGTCGGTGCGCGCCACAGAGGAGGCGGTCGCGCTCGCCGTGGCCGAGCAGCCGGCCTCCCGCCGCCGCGCCCGCCGGATCAGCGCGCCGGGTGTCGAGGACCTCGCCGGCCGGCTGTCCGACGTCTTCGAGACCAAGGTGAAGATCCAGATCGGCCGGGCCAAGGGCCGCATCGTCGTCGAGTTCGGCTCGGTCGACGACCTGCAGCGCATCATCGGCCAGATGGCGCCGGACCTGACCGGCCGCCGCGAGGAGCCGGAAGGCGCCTGACGAGAAAGGCCCGGTTCCGTCACGGACGGAACCGGGCCTCTGTCTCTACGTCACCGCGAGCTCTGCGCCCGGCGGGTGAGCAGCCGCGAGAGGACCTCGCCCAGGTCGTGCCCGGCGGCCTCGACCGCCATGGGGAACATCGAGGTCTCGGTCAGCCCCGGGGAGACGTTCACCTCGAGGAAGTGCACCTCGCCGTCGGGCGAGACGATCGCGTCGGTGCGGGACAGGTCCGCGAGGCCCAGCGCCCGGTGCACCCGCACCGCGACATCGGCCGCGCGGGCCGCGACGTCCTCGGACACGCGGGCCGGCGCGTGGTACTCGGTCAGCCCGGGCGTGTAGCGGGCGGTGTAGTCGAAGACGCCGGACTCCGGGGCGATCTCCACCGCCGGCAGCGCCTGCGGCCCCTCCCCCAGGTCGACCACCGACAGGGCCAGCTCCACGCCGTCGACGAACCGCTCGACGAGGACCGTGTCGCCGTAGGCGAAGCAGCTGACCATCGCCGCGGGCAGGTCCTCGACACGGGTGACCTTCTGCGCGCCCAGCGCCGAGCCGCCCGAGGCCGGCTTGACCATCAGCGGCAGCCCGAGCCGGGCGACGATGAGGTCGAGGACGGCGCCGGCGCCCAGCTCGCGGAAGGTGCTGTGCGGCAGCGCCACCCAGTCCGGCGTCGTCACCCCGGCCGTGCGCACCACCGACTTGGCCGCGGGCTTGTCCCAGGCCAGCCGGCAGGCCGCGGCCGGGGAGCCGACGTAGGGGACGCCGGCCAGGTCGAGGACCGCGCGCAGGGCGCCGTCCTCGCCGGTGGCGCCGTGCAGGGCGATGAACACCGCGTCGGCGGGGGCGGCGGCCAGGCCGGGCAGCAGCTCCGCGTCGGCGTCGCGCAGCTCGGCGTCGACACCGACGCGGGCCAGCTCCTCCACCACCTGGGTGCCCGAGGACAGGCTGACCTCGCGCTCGAAGGTCAGGCCGCCGGCCAGGACGACGGCGCGCAACGCGGTCTCCTCGTCCTCCGGGGCGGCCGGTGCGGCGGGGTCGGTCACGGGTTCGGTCACGTCAGTCCTCGATCCGGTCGCTGCTGGCGGGGCCGACGATCGTCTCGGCGGTGGTGTCGGTCCGGCCGACGGCGCGGAAGGTGCCGGTGTCGACGGCGTCGAAGGTGGAGTGCAGGTCCAGCTCGGCCTCGATGACCCGGGCCAGCCGGCGCACGCCCTCCCGAATCTGGTCCGGCTCGGGGTAGCAGTAGGACAGCCGCATGTACTCGCGGCCCGACCCGTCGGCGTAGAAGCCGATGCCGGGGACGTACGCGACGTGCGCGCCCACCGCGCGCGGCTGCATGAGCTTGGCGTCCAGGCCGTTCGGGAGCTTCAGCCACACGTAGAAGCCGCCGTCGGGCCGGGTCCAGGTGGTGCCCGGGGGCATCAGGGCGGCGAGCGACTCCAGCGTGGCGTCGCGCCGCTCCCGGTACAGCTCGGTGAACAGCTTGATCTGCTCGCGCCAGGGCTGGGTGTCCAGGTACCGGGCGACGGCGTACTGGGTGAGCGAGGGCGGGCAGAGCACCTGCGCCTCGGTGGCCAGCACCAGCTTCTCGCGGACGGCGAGCGGCGCGAGCACCCAGCCCACCCGCAGGCCCGGGGAGAAGGTCTTGGAGAACGAGCCGAGGTAGATGACCCGCTGCGCGTCGCGGGCCCGCAGCGCGCGCATCGGCTCGTGGTCGAAGCCGAGCAGGCCGTAGGGGTTGTCCTCGATGACCAGCAGGTCGTAGCGGTCGGCGATGTCGACGATCGCCTGGCGGCGCGGCTCGGAGAGCGTCACGCCGGCCGGGTTGTGGAAGTTGGGCACCGTGTAGAGGAACTTGACCCGGTCGCCGTTGGCCCGGCACTCGAGCAGCGCCTGCTCCAGCGCCTCCGGGACCAGCCCGTCGTCGTCCATGGCGACGTGCTTCACCCGCGCCTCGGCGGCCTGGAAGACCCCGAGCGCGCCGACGTAGGACGGGCCCTCGGCGAGGATGACGTCGCCCGGGTCGCAGAAGACGCGGGTCACCAGGTCCAGAGCCTGCTGCGAGCCGACGGTCACCACGACCTCGCTGGGCGAGGCGTCGGTGATGCCCTCGAGCGCCATGACGTCGCAGATGCGCTCGCGCAGCCGCGGGTCGCCCTGGCCGGAGCCGTACTGCAGGGTCTGCGCGCCCATGCCGCTGACCAGCTCGCCGATCATCGACCCGACGGCGTCCAGCGGCAGTGCGGTGACGGCGGGCATGCCGCCGGCCAGCGAGACCACCTCGGGCCGGCTGACGACGGAGAAGAGTGCGCGGATCTCCGAGCTCTTCATGCCGTGCGTGCGGGCTGCGTACCGGTCGGCCAGCGGGTCCAGCCGCGGGTGCCGGGGCACCACGTGCCCGTGCTGCTGCGGCGGCGTGCGGTGCGGCTGGCCGTGCGACGGCGGGAGAGAGGCCACGGACCGAGTGTAGGGAGGCCGCCGCGACCGCCCGCCCGACACGGCGGGTGAGACGGACCCGTCACACCTGGGGCGCCAGGCGCCCCACCCGTCACACCCTCTGGGGGAGGACGAACGTGCCGGTGGGCGGGTCCGCCTCGGCGGGCAGGAACAGCCGCTGGACGGCGGCCAGCACGGCCGAGGCCACGGTGCCGCGGAGCCGGGCGTCGAGCAGCAGCAGCCGGTCGACCGGGTGCGACAGGTAGCCGACGTCGAGCCGCACGGCGGGCATCCGGGTCATCCGCAGCAGGTCCCAGGTCTTGGGGTGCCCGCCGAGGTCGAGCATGCCGGTGCGGGCCACCACCTCGCGGCGGGCCAGGTCGGCGAAGCGCTCCCCCACCGTCGACGACGTCCCCGAGCCGGTGCCGTAGTAGTAGCTGGCCACCCCGCGGGCGTGCGGCGAGTCGTGGGCGTCCACGTGCAGGGAGATGAACAGGTCGGCGCCGGCGTCGTTGGCGAACGCGGTCCGCTCGGCCGGCGCCGGGTTCTGCTCGCGGCCGCGGGTCAGGTAGACCGTGGCGCCGGCCGCGGCCAGCCGCCCCTCGATCCGGCTGGCGAGGTCCAGCACCAGGTCGGCCTCGGTGGTCTCGCCGGCGGCGAAGCCGGTGTCGGCGCCGCCGTGACCGGGGTCGACGACGATGCGCCGGCCGATCAGGTGCGGCCCGCTCTCGACGAACTCGGCGCTCTGCCGCAGCAGCTGGGGGCGCCCGCCGGTCACCTTGCGGCCCAGCTGGCGCAGCGCCCGCAGCGTCGCGGGCCCGCAGGTGCCGTCGGCGGTGAGGCCGTAGTCGCGCTGGAAGGCCTGCAGGCCGGACTCGGTGTCGCGGCCGAAGATGCCGTCGGCGCGGCCGGCGTCGTAGCCGAGCTCGAGCAGCCGCTCCTGCAGGCTGGTGACGTCGTCGCCGCGCACGGGACGCTCGGGGTCGTGGTGCAGCAGCCGGTCGCCCAGCGACCAGCGCGCCTCCGACAGCGCCCGGTAGGTCTCCTCGCCGACCCGGCCGTCCACCGACAGCCCGCGGACCTGCTGGAAGTGGCGGACGGCGAGCGCGGTGGCCTCGTCGTAGACGCCGTCGGCGGGCCCGGCGCCGTCGGTGGGCCGGAGCAGGCCCAGGCTGCGCAGCGCGGCCTGTACGTCTGCGACGGCGGCTCCGTGGCTGCCCGGACCCAGCGGCTGCATGTCGCTCTCGCTACCCATCGTGCCCACGATTGTCGCCTCCGCGACGCCTCCCGGCCCACCCGGGGCCCGTCCCGCCCCGGGAACGGCGAGGGCCCGCCTGGGACGTCCCCAGACGGGCCCTCGGGAGCCGGAGCCTGCGGCTCAGATGTAGTCGGCGAGGTCGGAGAGGATCGCGCCCTTGGGCTTGGCGCCGATGATGCTCTTGACCGGCTTGCCGCCTTGGAACACGGTCATCGTCGGGATCGACATGACCTGGTAGTCGCGGGCGATCTGCGGGTTCTCGTCGATGTTGAGCTTGGCGATCGTCAGCTTCTCGCCGTGCTCCTTGGCGATCTCCTCGAGCACCGGGGCGACCATCTTGCACGGCCCGCACCACTCCGCCCAGAAGTCGACGAGGACGGGCTTGTCACTGCCCAGCACCTCGTTGGCGAAGGTCGCGTCGGTCACCGTCACGGTGTTGCCTGCCATGGTCGTTCTCCTCTGTCGCGGTCGAGGTCGGTCGGCCTCCGCGGGGAGTAACCCGCGGAGGGGGTGCGGTATGCCCGGGGGTGGTGACGTGCCGGGACGGCCCCGCGAGGGGGGCCTCCGTCAGCGCTCGTCGAAGGTCTCGGCCAGCCAGCGCTCGGCGTCGATGGCCGCCGCGGCGCCGGTGCCGGCCGACGTGATCGCCTGGCGGTAGATGTGGTCCACGACGTCACCGCAGGCGAAGACGCCGTCGATGTTGGTGCGGGTGGTGGGGTGCTCCACCTGCACGTAGCCCTCGTCGTCGAGCTTGAGCTGCCCGGCGAACATCTCGCTGCGCGGGTCGTGGCCGATGGCCACGAACACGCCGCTGACGGGGAGCTCCTCGGTGCTGCCGGTGGCGACGTCGGTCAGCTGCACGCCGGAGACGGTCCGGTCACCGAGCACGTCGGTGACCTGCTTGCCCAGCGCCCAGCGGATCTTCTCGTTGTCCTGCGCGCGCTTCTGCATGATCTTCGAGGCGCGCAGCTCCTCGCGGCGGTGCACGACGGTCACCGACTTGGCGAAGCGGGTGAGGAAGGTGGCCTCCTCCATCGCCGAGTCGCCGCCGCCGACCACGACGATGTCCTGGTCGCGGAAGAAGAAGCCGTCACAGGTGGCACAGGCGGAGACGCCGTGGCCGAGCAGGCGCTGCTCGTTGTCGAGGCCGAGGTACCGGTACTTGGAGCCGGTGGCGACGATGACCGCGTGCGCGAGGGTCACCTCGTCGCCGACCTTGACCACCTTGGGGGTGGCGGTGAGGTCGACCTCGGTGACGTCGCGGGCGACCAGCTCGGCGCCGAAGCGCTCGGCCTGCTGGCGCATGTCCATCATCAGCTGCGGGCCCTGGATGCCCTCGGCGAAGCCGGGGAAGTTCTCCACCTCGGTGGTGGTCATCAGGGCGCCGCCGAACTGGGAGCCCTCGAAGACCAGCGGGTGCAGGTTCGCCCGGGCGGCGTAGACGGCCGCCGTGTAACCGGCGGGACCCGATCCGATGATGACCAGGTCGCGGATGCCGTCGCGCTCCGCGGGCGGGATCACGGGTGACTCGACCTCGGTGGTCGTCGCGGGGCCGGGGGTGGGCTGGGGGTCCGTCACGCGGGGCACAACGCCGCATCGTAGGGCGGGATTCCCGCGAACAGGCCGCTGACGTGCAGGTCACTCCCCCGCGGCGGGGGTGACGGCGACCTCGGCCAGGTCGCCGGCGAAGCCGTCCTCGGCGGGGACCAGGCCGGTCACCCACACCAGGACGTACTGCGCGGTCACCGGCTCGTCGAAGGCGAGGTCGGTGGTCCCGTCGACGCTGCCGGAGGTGGCGACGGCGAAGGAGTCGAGGTCGCCGTCGGGGGCCTCGCCGGTGCGGACCTCGACGGCGATGCCCGGGGTGGTCGTCGTCAGCGTGACGCCGCCGATGGCCTGGGCCGAGCCGAGGTCGTAGACGACGCCGACGCCGGGCTTGAGGTTGCCGAAGTCGGCCGAGCCCCGGTAGGTCAGCGTGGACCAGGTGGTGGCCGGGTCGCCGTCGTGGGTGGCCGGCACCTCGTCGGTGTTCTCCGGCTCGCCGTCGCCGAAGGGGTCGAAGACGGTGGCGTCGCGGATCGGCAGGGGCGTGCCGGCCTCCGGCGCGGGGGCGGCGCTGTCCTCGGCGGGCGCGCTGCTGGACGGGACCACGGGCGTGCCGGGCCGCTCGTCGACGTTCGTGGCGACCGAGAGCAGGTTGGTGCCCACCCACCAGGCGAGCAGCACGACGACGACCAGGGCGGCCAGCAGCAGGCCGGCGACCAGGAACCGGCGGCGGCCGGGCGGGTCCTCGGCGTCGTCCTCGTCCTCCTCCTCGACCGGCTCACCGAGGACGTCGACGTCGTGGGAGCCCTCGGCCGGCACCGGCGGGAGGGAGCGCGCGGGACCGAGCGGCACCGGCGGCAGGGTGTCGGGCTCGCGCCCCTGCGGCCGGTCGGCGTCCTGCGCCGGCGCGACGGGCTGCCCGGCCTCGCGGTGCTCGCGCAGGCGCCGCAGCCAGCCGCTGTCGCTCTCGTCGCGGCCGCGGACCGGCACGGCCGAGGACCGCGGCCGCTCGGTGAGCAGCGCGGCCATCGCCGCGGCGCTGGCCAGCCGGGCGCCGGGCTCGGTGGAGCGGGCGCGGCGGACGAGGGCGGCCAGGTCCGGCTGGGCGATGACCGGGGCGGCGGCGGGGACGCCGTCGGGCCCGGGGACGCCGGCCTGCCGGCCGGTGAGGCAGTACTCGAGCAGCGCGCCGAGGGCGGCGATGTCCTCCTGCACGGAGCCCGTGGCCGCGGGGACGGCGCGGAGGCCGACCAGCCCGTTGGGCCGCAGGACGACGGTCTCGGGGGTCAGGCCGCCGACGGCGAGGCCGACCCGGTGCGCCTCGGCGACGCCCTCGGCCAGCCGGCGCAGGACGGTGCGGGCCTCCCGCTCGCCCATCGGCCCGGACCGCAGCCGCTCGGCGAGGGTCTGCCCCTCGATCCACTCGTTGACGACGTAGGCCGCGCCGGTCTCGCCGCCGCTGCCCTCCGAGGCGTCGTAGACCATGGCCAGCGCGGGGGTGGCCAGGCCGCCGGCGGTGAGGGCGCGGGCGATCCAGGCGCGGGCCGGGGGGCCGCCGGGGACGTGCACGCGGATGGCGACGTCGCGGTTGAGGATGCGGTCCTTCGCGCGCCAGCAGTGGATGACGCCGGTCGGGGTGCGTTCCTCGGGCCCGACCTCGTCCAGCGGTCGGTACCGGTCGGGGAGGCCGGTGATCGTCGCCGTCATGGACGTGTCCGACCCCCTGTCCGCTCCCCCCGGCTGCGCGCTGCCCCGGGGACGCCGTCCGTGCCCGCCGGTCCGCCGCTCACCCGCGGCCCAGCCGCGCGCGCGCGGCGGCGAGGGGTCCCCGGAGCTCCGGGACGCGGGCGAGCACGAACCCGGCGAGGGCCGTGACGCCGACGACCACGGTACCGATCGACAGGGTGCCGAGCGAGCCCGTCAGTGACGTGCCGAACGCGTCGTGGGTCACGCGGACGACGACCCAGCCGACGCCGGCCGCCACCGCCACCGCCAGCACCATCCGCAGCACCGGGCCCAGCGCCCCGCCCCGCGCCACACCCGGCTCGGCGCCGAGCTGCCGCCGCAGCGCCAGGTGCCCGAGCACCCAGCCGGCGAGGTAGGTGAGGCTGGTGGCCAGCATCAGCCCGGCGACGACGTGCTCGGGCTCGACCAGCGCCGGCACGAGCAGCAGCAGCGGCACCCGGACGAGGACCATGCCGACCTGGATCAGCGTCGGCGTCCGGGCGTCCTTCATCGCGTAGAAGACGCGCAGCTGCAGGAGCGTGACGGCCATGGGCAGCAGCCCGAACGCGCCGACGGCCAGGGCCGCGCCGATGCCCTGCGCCTCGTCGACCGAGGTGTTGCCGCGGGCGAAGGCGACGACCCCCAGCGCCGGGCCGACGACGGTGAGCGCGGCGGCGACCGGCAGCAGCCCCAGCGCGGACAGCCGCGTGCCGAGGGAGAGGTCCTGGACGACGCCGGGGACGTCGTTCCGGGCGGCGGCGCGGCTCATCCGCGGCACCAGGGCGGTGAGCAGCGCGACGCCGATGATCCCGTAGGGCATCTGGAACAGCAGGCTGGCGTAGGCGAAGGCGCTCGAGCCCAGTCCGCCCTCGCGGGCGGCCGCGTTGGGGGGGGGCGCGGGGCCCCCCCCCCCCCCCCCCCCCCCCCCCCCCACCCCCCCACCCCCCCCCCCCGCCCCCCCCCCCCCCCCCCCCCCCCCCCCCCCCCCCCCCCCCCCCCCCCCCCCCCCCACGACGACGCCGACCTGGCTGACCGCCACGTAGAGGACCACCCACAGGCCCAGCCCGCCGACCTCGCGCAGCCCGGTCTGCCGCAGGCTCCACCGGGGCCGCAGCGGCACGCCGGCCCGGTGCAGCAGCGGCACCAGCACCAGCGCCTGGACGGCGATGCCGAGCAGCGTGCCGCCGCCGAGCAGCCACACCTGGCCGGGGGTGATCGTCCGCGGCTCGAGGTCGCCGGGCCCGCTCGCCATCACGAACAGCACGCCGGTGGCGATGACGACGACGTTGTTGAGGACCGGCGCCCACGCCGGCGGGCCGAACACCCCGCGCGAGTTGAGGATCGCCTGCGCCAGCGCGCCGATGCCGTAGAAGACGATCTCCACGAGCAGGATCCGGGCCAGCCAGTTGGCCAGCCGCACCTGGTCCGGGTCCTCCTGGATGCCGTACAGCGCGGTCAGGGCCGGAGCGACGACGACGGCGACCGCGGTGACCACCAGGAGCCCGGCGATCGCCACCGTGGACAGCCGCTGGGCGTAGGCGACGCCGCCGTCGCGGTCGCGCTCCTGCGCGTGCACCAGCAGCGGCACGATGACCGAGGTCAGCACCCCGCCGAGCAGCAGCTCGTACACGATGTTGGGCAGCGTGTTGGCGGTGTTGTAGGCGTCGTTGACCAGCCCGACGCCCAGCGCGGCGGCCAGCACGACCGTGCGCAGCAGGCCGGTGATCCGGGAGACCAGCGTGGCCACCGCCATCGTCCCGGCGGCGCGCAGGAGGCCGCGGCTGCCGCCGGGGGCGCCCTCCCGCCGCCGTGCCTCCTCCTCGGTCTCGCCCTCGGGCTGCGGGACCGGGGGCAGGTGCAGGATCGGGATGACCTGCGTCTCGTCGGCCGGGATGAAGCGGCGCCGCACCGGCGGGGGCACCGGCGGCAGCGGACGGGGCGCGGGCCGGACGACCGCGGGCGGGGGCACGTCGGCCCCGGGGGGCGCCGGGCGCCGTCCGTCGGCCTGCACCCCGGGCTGGTCCCCGGTGCGGGGAGCGCCCGGCGGGCGGGGCCGGGCCGGCGGCACCGGGGGCATGGCGCGGCGGGCCGCCGGGGTGCCCGGCAGGCCCGAGCCCGGCGGCGGGGCGACCGGGTACGGCGGCGGGGGCAGCGGCCGGGACCGGTCGCGCGCCGGCGGGGGCGGCGACGCCCCCGGGGACGCCGCCGCGGGGGGCGGGGAGGACACGGGAGGGGGCACCGGCGGCAGCGGGCGCGCCCCCGGCTCCCGGGCGGGTGCGTCCTCGTCGCTGCGGGGGTGGCCGGTCACACCGGGCTCCGGCTGGGCGGCCAGGCGGTCCCGGCGCCGTCGGGCAGCTCCTCCTCGGTCCGCCCGCGGCGGCGGAGGAAGAGGACCCCGCGGCGCAGGAACAGCAGCCCGAGCAGGACGGCGGCGCCGATGGTGATCGACAGCGAGATCGTCCCGTAGGCGGTGCTGCGCACCTGGATCGCGACGTCGTCGCCCAGCCGGCCGCCGTCGGGGGTGGTGAGGCTCGCGGTGACGGCGAAGCGGCCGGACTGGCGCACCTCGGTCGGGACCTCCAGCGTCGTGCGCTGCTCGGGGGCGAGCTCCGCGCCGACGTCGCCGATGGTCAGG
Organism: Geodermatophilus sp. SYSU D00867; assembly: GCF_054050315.1. Taxonomy (NCBI): domain Bacteria; kingdom Bacillati; phylum Actinomycetota; class Actinomycetes; order Geodermatophilales; family Geodermatophilaceae; genus Geodermatophilus; species Geodermatophilus sp. SYSU D00867. Next base: position 31,944 of record NZ_JBJGZC010000024.1, read on the forward strand.
CCGACGTTGTCGCGGGTGCGCGCCTCGACCAGCACCCGGACCGCGAAGGGCAGGTCGTTCTGCACGGTGAGCACCAGGGGCGCGTCGCTGGAGGCCAGGCTGTAGGTGCCGTCGGCGGGGGCGACCAGCGTCACCCGCTCGCGCAGGCCGGCCAGCGTGTCGCGCACGTCCCCGGCGGCGGCGGTGAAGCCGGCCGGGTCGTCCCGCCAGGCCGCCGAGGCGGCCCGGGCCAGCGCGGCGTCGTAGCCGGCGAGGACGGTGGCGGGCTCCTCGACGACGGCGCCGGCGAGGTCGTCGCGCAGCGCGGTCGCGGCGACCAGCCCGGCCACGCCGGCGGGGTCGAGCACCGCCGCGCCGGCCTGGTCCACCGGCGTGCCGGCGTCGGCGACCGGGCCCGTGGACAGGTCGGTCAGCGACGCCGGGCGCAGCCCGGGCAGCGCGGTGTCGGTGATCATCGCGGCGACCGCCTCCGGGTCGGGGTCGACGTCGCGCGGCGGGGCGACCAGGACGCTCTGGCCGGCCGGGGTGGCGGCCGCCTGCTGCGAGACCAGCACCAGCTCGGCGACGTAGCGCTGCTCGGCCACCCGCGGCCCGCCCTCGGCCGTGTCGGCCGTGCCGACGACGGAGGACAGCCCGGCGTCGGCCACCAGCGCCTCGACCGGGCCGTCGGTGCCGAGCACGGTGGTCCGCGCGGCCGCGCCGCCGCCGGGGACGCCGAGCGCCGCGTCGCCGTCGCTCAGCGCGCTGGAGGCCACCACGACCTGCTCGACGCCGCCCTCCCGGAGGGTCGTGAGCGTGTCCGGCCGCAGCGCCCCGCCGGCCGCCCAGGTCAGGTCGGTGCGCGGCGTGACCCCGAGGACGTCGGCCAGCAGCGCGGCCCCGGCCGGCCCGGGCGAGGCCGCGGAGACCACGCCCCCGCCCTCCGGGGTGTCGCCCTCGGCCCCGGGTGCGGCGCCGGGCAGCGCGCGGGTGAGCGCGGGCTCGAGGCCCGCCGCCTGCAGCGCGTCGGCGTCGACGTCGCCGTAGGCCAGGGCGACCACCGGGTGGTCGGCGGCCACGGCGCGCAGCCGCTCCAGCCACGCGGCGGCGGCCTCGGTGCCGGTGCCGGCGCCCTCCTCGCCGCCGACGTCGTAGGGACCCTCGGCCATGACCGAGAGCTCCTCGACCAGGGCGGGGTCCACCGCGAGGGTCACCGGGGCCAGGGGCGTGGCCGCGGGCGCGCCGGGGGCGACGGCGGCGGGCAGCCGCTCGACGACGGCCAGCGCGCGGTCGAGCCGGCCGCCGTCGGCGACCGCCTCGGCCAGGCCGTCGTCGACGAACCCGCCGGAGGCGTCGCGGTGGGTGCGCTCGGCCAGCGGCCACAGCCAGGCGACGGCGGTGGCGGCGGCCGGCGGCGCGCTCTGCTGCACCACGTGGGTGCGGACCTCGCCCACCCGGCTCGGCTCGCCGCCGTCGGTGGTGCCGTTGACGTTGACCAGCACGGGGTAGACGCCGTCGCGGTCCAGGGCCAGGTCGGCGGTGGTCACGGTGACGGTGAACGGCGCGGAGTCGCCGGGGGCGAGCGGGCCGGGCAGCGGCTGGAACGGCGTGCTGAACGCGGTGGCCGGGTCGGGGTCGGCGTCGGAGGCGAGCAGCTCGGCGCGGGTGGTGACGGCCTGGCCGCGCTGCAGCCGGACGCCGAGGTCGGTGACCGTCTCGGTGCCGTCGTTGGTCAGCGTGCCGGCCAGGGTGACCGTGCCGCCGGGGGCGACCGTGCGCGGGTCGAGCCGGGTGACGTCGACGGTGACCGGCCGCTCGGGGTCGGCCGCGGGCGCGGCGGGCGGTGCCGGTGCCGCCGGTGCCGCCGGTGCCGCGGCGGCCGGGGCCACGCCCGGGGCGAGTGCCGGGGCGGCGGCGAGCGGAAGGGCCAGCAGGGCCACCGTCAGGACGCGGGTCACCGTCCTCCCGCGCCGGCCGGCCCCGGACCGGGGGGTGCTGTGCCGAGGATGGACGTCGCGGTCCGGGTCACGCACTGTCGGCGAGCAGCGCGGGCGCCCGCTCGACCAGCGCCCGCTCGTCGGCGTAGGCCAGCCGGTCGGACAGCTCGTCGAGGGGGACCCAGGCGACCTCGGTCACCTCGACGTCGGCGTCGGACAGGGCGCCCCCGATGGCGCGCAGCAGGAAGTGGTGCACGGTCTTGTGCACGCGGCGGCCCTCGGCGACGAACCAGAAGTCGATGATCCCGAGCGGGGCGAGCACCTCGCCGATGATCCCGGTCTCCTCGGCGACCTCCCGGACGGCGGTGTCCTCGGGGGTCTCGCCCTCCTCGATGTGGCCCTTGGGCAGTGACCACAGCAGCCGGCCGCGGCGGTCGGTGCGACCGATCAGCGCGGCCCGCGGGCCGGAGATCCCGTCGTCGGCGACCACGAGGCCCCCGGCGGAGGTCTCGTCGACCCGCCGCAGCCGGCGGCCGGGACGCCCTCGTCCGCCGGTGCCTGCCATGCCAGGAGGGTAGCGCGAGCCGCCGCACTACCCTGGCTCGTCGTGTCCGGGGAGCGGAAGAGTCGTCCGGCCGCCGTGGACGTCCCGCCGGCGGTGCAGCAGACCGTGCGCGAGCTGGTCGAGGTCTCGCCCGTGCTGGTGGAGCTGGGGGAACGCTTCGCCGCGGCCGGGTTCGAGGCCCACCTCGTGGGCGGGTCGGTGCGCGACGCCCTGCTGGCCGCCGGCAGCGGCGCGCCGACGCCGCCCGGCGACCTCGACGTCACCACCGACGCCCGGCCCGAGCAGGTGCTGCGGCTGCTGCGCGGCTGGGCGGGTTCCACGTGGAACCAGGGCATCGCCTTCGGCACCGTGGGCGCCGAGGTGCGCGGCACCCGGCTGGAGATCACCACCTTCCGCGCCGACCGCTACGACCGGGAGTCCCGCAACCCCGAGGTGGCGTGGGGCGACTCGCTGACCGACGACCTGGCCCGCCGCGACTTCACGGTCAACGCGATGGCGGTGTCCCTCGGCCCCGACCGCACGGTGACCGACCCGTTCGGCGGCCTCGGCGACCTGCTCGCCCGCCGGCTGCGCACCCCGGGCGCGGCGGCGGACTCCTTCGCCGACGACCCGCTGCGGATGCTGCGCGCGGTGCGCTTCGTCGCCCAGCTCGGGCTCACCCCGGACGACGACGTGGTCCGCGCGATGACCGACATGTCGGGGGAGCTGGCGCGGATCACCCCGGAGCGGGTGCAGGCGGAGCTGTCCAAGACGCTGCTGCAGGACAGCCCCCGCGCGGCGCTGGAGCTCTTCGTCTCCACCGGCCTGGCCGACGTCGTGCTGCCCGAGCTGCCGGCGCTGCGGATGGAGATCGACGAGCACCACCAGCACAAGGACGTCTACTCCCACTCGCTGACCGTGCTCGACCGGGCGATCGCGCTGGAGAAGGCCGATCCGGACGCGGAGTCGCCGGACCTCGTGCTGCGGCTGGCGGCGCTGCTGCACGACGTCGGCAAGCCCGCCACCCGCCGGCACGAGCCGCGCGGCCGGGTCTCCTTCCACCACCACGAGGTCGTCGGCGCGAAGCTGGTGCGCAAGCGGCTGACCGCGCTGCGCTACCCCAAGGACGTCGTCGAGGCGGTCGCCCGGCTGACCTTCCTGCACCTGCGGTTCCACGGCTACGGCCGCGGGGAGTGGACCGACTCCGCGGTGCGCCGCTACGTCACCGACGCCGGCGACCTGCTGTCCCGGCTGCACAAGCTGGTCCGCTCGGACTGCACCACCCGCAACCGGCGCCGCGCCGCCGCCCTCTCGGCCACCTACGACTCCCTCGAGCGGCGGATCGCCGAGCTGTCGGCGGCCGAGGACCTCGCGCGGGTGCGGCCCGACCTGGACGGCAACGCGATCATGGAGATCCTGGGCATCCCGCCGGGCCGCGAGGTCGGCGAGGCGTGGACGTACCTCAAGGACCTCCGCCTGGAGCGCGGTCCGCTCGGGCCCGACGAGGCCGAGGCCGAGCTGCGCGCCTGGTGGGCCGCCCGCTCCTGACTCCCCCGCTCGGGTGTGCCCTCCGCCCGCGCCCCTCCCCGCGCCCCGCGTCCGCCGGTAGGACGGACGGCCGGACCGCGAACGGGGGAACGGGTGCACGGGGGAACGCAGGACGGGCGTGCCGTGCGTGCGCCGTGGCCCTCGCAGTGGCCCTCGCAGTGGCCCTCGGAGCGGCCCCCGGGGTGGCCCTCGGAGCCGCCGCCCGGCCTCCCCGCCTCGCCCACCGGACGCGTGCCGCAGTGGGTGCTCGACCAGACGGCCGGCCGCCCCGCCGACCCGCTGCCGTGGCGCGCCTGGGAGGGCGGGCCGCCGCCCCCGCGCCGCCGCTCCCCCGCCGTCCGCGGGGTGCTGGCCGTCGTCCTGGTGCTCGCGCTCGGCCTGGGCGCCGCGGTCCTGGCCGGCCCGCGCCCGTGGCCCTGGGAGTCCTCCTCCGGCTCCGCCGTGGCCGCCAGCCCCGCGGTCCCGGTGGACCGGCCCACGCCCGGGCGCGAGGCGGCGGGCTCCCCGCTCGGCACGCCGCCGCCGGCCCCGGTCGGCGGCACCTTCGAGTTCGTCGAGCACCAGGCCGACGGCGTCACTCCGGTCGCCTACGACCCGTGCCGCCCGGTCCACTGGGTCATGCGGCCCGACGGCGCGCCGCCGGGCGCCGCCGGGCTGGTCGAGGAGGCGCTGGCCCGGGTGTCGGCCGCCACCGGCCTGCGGTTCGTCTCCGACGGCACCACCGACGAGGGGTACACCGACGACCGGGCGGTGTACCAGCCCGGCCGCTACGGCGACCGCTGGGCGCCGGTCCTGGTCAGCTGGGCCACCCCGGAGGAGGTGCCCGGCCTCGGGGGCACCGTGGCCGGCCTGGGCGGCAGCCAGGCGGCCGCCGCGGCCGGCGGGCCGTGGGTGTTCGTCACCGGCGCGGTGACCATCGACGCCGGCTGGGCCGGTGGCGCCGCGGGGTCCCCCGAGGGCCGGGCCGCGGTGCGCGCCGTCCTCATGCACGAGTTCGGGCACGTGCTGGGCCTGGACCACGTCGACGACCCGGCCGAGCTCATGGCCCCGCGCAACGACGGCCAGGTGGACTTCGGCCCCGGCGACCTCGCCGGCCTGGCGCAGCTGGGCCGCGGCGCCTGCGAGCCGGACCTCTAGACCCGCGCCGGCTCCGCGCCGCGCCGCAGGAACGCCACGGCGGTCAGCCCGTACACGGCGCCGACGGCGACCAGCGCCGGCACCGAGACCCCCGAGGCCGGCAGCACCAGTGCCCCGGCCACGAGCGCGGCGACGTAGGTGACGTTGACCAGGGTGTCGTAGACGGAGAACACCCGCCCGCGGACGTCGTCGGCGAGCACCTCCTGCAGCGTCGTGTCGACGCACACCTTCACGCCCTGGGCGACGAAGCCGAGCACGAACCCGCCGGCCACGATCCCCGGCGGCGCGAGGGTCAGCCCGAGCAGCGGCTGCAGCACCGCGCCTGCCACGAGCAGCGACGCCGTCCACCGGCGGCGGCCCAGCCGGCGCACCGCGGCCGGGGTGACCAGCGCCGCGAGCAGCGTGCCCACCGCCCCGGCGCCCACCACCTGCCCCAGGCCGACCAGCCCGCCCGGGAACAGCGGCCCCGACCCCTCCGCCAGCGGGCCGCGGTACAGCAGCAGCGACACCAGCGTCAGCACGCCGTAGCAGACCCGGTGCCCCGAGACGGCCACCAGCGCCGCCGTCGCCGGCGGGTGCGCGGCCACGTCCCGGACGCCGTCGGCCATGCCGCGCAGCACCTGCCGGGCCGTGAGCCGGGCCGACCGGGTGGCGGTGTCGGGACCCAGGTGCGCCCGGGAGAAGCCCGCCACGGCCGCCGCGGCCGCGAGGTAGGGCAGCGCCGCGGACAGCGTCACGGCCGCGTAGCCGGCGTCCCCGGCCGGGGCCATCTGCAGCAGGCCGACCGCGGCCGCCCCGCCGACGACGGTCGCCACCGCCCCCGAGGTCGTCGACAGCGCGTTGGCCGTCACCAGCGCACCGGCGTCGGCGGTGTGCGGCAGCCCGGCCGACAGCGCCGCCAGCACGAACCGGGTGACGGAGAAGACGGCGAGCCCCGCGACGGCGAGCGGCAGGCCGCCGGCCCCGGTGACCACGAGCGCCGCGACGACGGCGACCAGGCCCGCGCGCAGCACGTCGGCGTGCACCAGCACCTGCCGGCGGCTCCACCGGTCCAGCCAGACGCCGGCGAAGGGGCCCAGCACCGAGTAGGGCAGCAGCAGGACCGCGAACCCGGCGGCGACGGCGAGCGGATCGGTGGCCCGCTGCGGGTTGAACAGCACGCTCCCGGCGAGCGATGCCTGGAAGACGCCGTCGCCGAACTGCGCCAGGAGCCGGGTGGCCAGCAGCCGGCGGAAGTCCTCCCGGCCGAGCAGGAGCCGCACGGTCGCAGCGGCCCGCGTCACCGGCTCACCCTACGGTGCGCGCCCGCCCTCCCCCGGGGCCCGGACTGTTGCACACTGGACGGGATGTCTCCGGTGCCCTCACCCGAACCCGAGTCCGGCCCGCCCACCCGGCGGGTCACGGGCCGACGGCGTCCGCCGGTGCCGCGGCTGTCCACCGGCACCCTCGACGACGTCGTCCCCGGCTCGCTGCTCGTGGCCATGCCCGGGCTGACCGACCCGAACTTCGCCGGCACCGTGGTCTACGTGCTCGACCACAACGACAGCGGCACGCTCGGCGTCGTCCTCGGCCGGCCCAGCCAGGTCGAGATCCGCGACGTGCTGCCCGGCTGGTGCGACCTCGCCGTCGAGCCGGGCGTCTTCCACGTCGGCGGCCCGTGCGAGACCGACACCGCGCTGTGCCTGGCCAGCGCCCCCGGCGCGGCCGGTGAGGTCGAGGGGCTGCGGCGGGTGGCCGGCGACGTCCACCTCGTCGACCTCGACGCCGACCCGGGAACCCTGGAGAGCGGCCTGTCCGGCCTGCGGGTGTTCGCCGGCTACGCGGGCTGGTCGCCCGGCCAGCTGGCCGCCGAGGTCGCCGAGGGTGCCTGGGCGTGCGTGCCCGGCACCCCGGGCGACGTGCTCAGCGAGCTGTCCGGACCGCAGCTGTGGCGCGCGGTCCTCGCCCGGCAGACCGGCCGCCTGGCGGTCCTGTCCACGGCACCGGCCGACCCCTCCGCGAACTGACACGCCGCGGGAGCGCGGTCCGGGGCGCGCGCCCCGGCGAGGTCTGGTAGGAATGACCTCGGAGGGGGCGGTCTGGGGAAGAGGCCGCCCCCTCTTCCGTGCCCGGCCCCGGTGAGGTGCCGGAGCGGCCTCCCCGCAGGGTCCCGCCGCGAGCCCGCGAGTGGGGCGGCGAGGTCCTCCGTCAGATCCCGACCGCCGCCGCGACCTCCGGGTGCGATGTCGCGTCCACCGTCTGCCCGTCCTCCGGCAGGGCGATCGTCCGCGGCCCGTGGTCCGACAGCGTCACCGTGACCTCGGTGTCCTGCCCGGGCAGCGGGGTCACGTACTGCAGCAGCAGGCCGGTTCCGTCGTCCACGGTGACCGTCCAGCCGGCGTCGGCCGCGTACACCGTGGCCAGCCGGCGGTCGACCGAGCGCTGACCCTCCCAGGTGTGCTCGCCGCCGCGGAAGGCGGCGGCGTCGTCGGCCTCGGGGGCGCCCAGGTTGAGCACCACGGTCACGAGGACGTCGGTCAGCGGCACCGCGTCGGGCCCGGTCGCCAGCGGGCGGCTGACGAACGGGACGTCGGGCAGGCCCGCGGCGGCGAGGGCGTCCGCCAGCCCGGGGACGTCGCCGAACCAGATGCGGTCCCGGGTGAAGAACAGCGTGCGGGTGTCGTCGGGGCGCCCGTCGCCGTAGGTGGTCACCGCCTGCGCCCGGCCGGCGGAGCCGGTGAGGTCGACCTCGCCGGTGAGGCGCAGCAGGCCGCCGTCGCCGAAGGGCGCGGCGACCTCGACGTCGGCGCCACCCTCCTCCGCGTCCCGCGCCAGCAGGCCGGCGAGCACCTCGGCCTCCTCGGCGGTCACCGGGTCGCCGGGCTGCCGGTCGGCGGGGTCGTCCGAGCACCCGGCCAGCAGGACCGCCAGCAGGACCAGCGCGATCGCGAGCAGGCGGCGCGGCATGGCGGTCAGCGTAGGCAGCCCGGCGGCACCGGGCCCCCGACAGGCCGCAGGCCCGCCCCCCGGGTCGGGGGACGGGCCTGCCGGCTTGCGGGACGCGGTCAGCGCGTCAGCGCTCCACCTCGCCGCGGATGAAGGCCTCGACGGCGTCGCGGGCCTCGCTGTCGCTGTACTGCACCGGCGGGGACTTCATGAAGTACGACGACGCCGACAGGATCGGGCCGCCGATCCCGCGGTCCTTGGCGATCTTCGCCGCGCGGACGGCGTCGATGATGATGCCGGCCGAGTTCGGGGAGTCCCAGACCTCGAGCTTGTACTCCAGGTTCAGCGGGACGTCACCGAACGCGCGGCCCTCCAGGCGGACGTAGGCCCACTTGCGGTCCGACAGCCACGGCACGTGGTCCGACGGGCCGATGTGCACGTTGTCGGTGCCCATGTCGCGGTCGACCTGGCTGGTGACGGCCTGGGTCTTGGAGATCTTCTTGGACTCCAGGCGCTCGCGCTCGAGCATGTTCTTGAAGTCCATGTTGCCGCCGACGTTCAGCTGCATCGTGCGGTCGAGCTGCACGCCGCGGTCCTCGAACAGCTTGGCGAGCACCCGGTGGGTGATGGTCGCGCCGACCTGGCTCTTGATGTCGTCGCCGACGATCGGGACGCCGGCGGCGGTGAACTTGTCCGCCCACTCCTTCGTCCCGGCGATGAACACCGGCAGGGCGTTGACGAACGCGACGCCGGCGTCGAGGGCGGCCTGCGCGTAGAACTCCGCGGCCTGCTGCGAGCCGACCGGCAGGTAGCAGACGAGGACGTCGGCGCCGGACTCCCGCAGCGCCGCGACGACGTCGACCGGCTGCTCGTCGGACTCCTCGATGGTGGCCCGGTAGTACTTGCCCAGGCCGTCGAGGGTGGTGCCGCGCTGCACGGTGACGCCCAGCGGCGGGACGTCGGTGATCTTGATGGTGTTGTTCTCGCTGGCGACGATGGCCTCGGAGAGGTCACGGCCGACCTTCTTGGCGTCCACGTCGAACGCCGCGACGAACTGCACGTCCGAGACGTGGTACTCGCCGAAGCGGACGTGCATGAGGCCCGGGACCGAGGTGGTCTCGTCGGCGTCGCGGTAGTAGTGCACCCCCTGAACCAGCGAGGCGGCGCAGTTGCCGACGCCCACGATGGCGACCTTGACAGCTCCCATGGGTTTCCTCTCTCCCTGGACCGGGTGGTCCGTGTCGCGGGACCGTTCCGGTCCTGGCGGTGGCTGCCGGTCGAGCTGGACAGCCGTGGTGCCTGTTGTGCGGTGTCGCTGGGGTGGGTCCCGCCCGGGGGCGGCCTCACCCCTCGCCGGGCGGCGGGCGCTCACCGCCGGGCCCCGGCTCGGGCCGGCGCCGCTCGCTGTCGATGAGCTCCGACAGCCAGCGCACCTCCCGGTCGACCGAGTCCAGGCCGTGGCGTTGCAGTTCCAGCGTGTAGCGGTCGAGCCGTTCGCGGGTCCGCGCCAGTGAGGACCGCAGGCCGTCACGCTGCCGTTCGACCGTGCGGCGGCGCCCCTCGAGGATGCGCAGCCGCACGTCGGCGGCGGTGTGCCGGAAGAAGGCGAGGTGGACGCCGAAGAGCCTGCCGTCGTCGTACGCCTCGGGACCGGCCTGGCTGACCAGCTCCGCGAAGCGCTCCTTGCCCTCCGCGGTGATCGTGTAGACCACCTTCCCGCGCCGGCCGGTGAGCGGCGGTGCGTCGGCCGGGAGCGGCGCGCGCCGGTCGGACTCGTCGGTGGTGACGAACCCGGCCGCGTGCAACCGCTTCAGCGCGGGATACAGCGAGCCGTAGGAGATGCTGCGCAGGCCCCCCAGCACCTCCGCGAGCCGTTTCCGCAGCTCGTAGCCGTGCATCGGGGACTGCTGCAGCAGTCCGAGGATGGCGAACTCGAGCATCTCGCCCCCCGTCGGCCCCTGCCGTTCGATGTATCGAGACGATACATCGGGAGGTGATCCGGTCGGCAACCCGAGGCCCCTCCTCCACTCGCGGAGCGCGCGCACACGGGGTGACGACGGGCCCGGGCGCCGGCGGACCTGCGTACATTGACGGCCGTGCCCGGACGTCGCTCCGTCGTCGACTACTCGCTGCAGAGGCGGGCCGTCCTGGCGGACGTGCACGCCGGCCGCACCGGGCTGTTCGAGGTCTGCGACGCCAGCCCCTACCTCACCCGCGCCGCGAGGTACCACGGCGAGCAGACCGACGACCCGTGCCCGGTCTGCCGCCGCGAGCGCCTGACGTTGGTCAACTACGTCTACGGTGAGGGGCTGGGCCACGTGTCCGGGCAGGCGAAGACCGAGGCGGAACTCGCCCGGATGGACGCCATGCAGGAGGAGTTCTCCGTGTACACCGTCGAGGTGTGCCGCGGGTGCGGGTGGAACCACCTGGACTGCTCCTACGTGCTCGGGAACGAGCCCGAGCCGGGGCGGCAGCCGCGCCGGCGCCGCCGCGCTGCCACGGACTAGGACCGCCGGGCGCACGGTTGCACACCGGCGGACCCGTCCGTCACACCCGTCCCGGGAGGACGGTGCGCCTGCGCGTCCTCCCCGGTCACCACAGCCAACGACGCCACGCTGGGCCGGACCCGATCCGCCCACCGACACCCGAGGAGGGGCTGCCTGGTGCCTCCCCACGACGAGACCACGCCGGTCGGGCCGTCCGGCGGCCCGCCGCGGCGCCCGCCGGCCGCCCGGGCGACCGGTGGCTCCGGATCCGCCGGCCGCGGCCGCCCGACGGCCACGCGGTCGGGGGGCTCCGGCGGCTCGCGTCCCGGCGGCTCCCGGCCCACCGGTGCACGTCCCGCGGGCGGCAAGCCCGGCGGCGGCAAGAAGGCGCGCACGAAGAAGCAGCGGCGCCGCCGCCGGCTGAAGGTCGCCCTCGGCACCCTGCTCGGCCTACTGGTGCTGCTCGGTGTCTTCGTCGGCGTCGTCTACGCGACCACCGAGGTGCCCGACCCGAGCTCGGTGCAGCGGTCGCAGACGACGGTCGTGTACTACGCCGACGGCACCACCGAGATGGCCCGCCTCGGCGACACCAACCGGCGGGACGTCACGCTCGACCAGGTCTCGGAGGCCGCGCGCAACGCGGTGCTCGCCGCGGAGAACCGGAACTTCTACTCCGACCCGGGCATCTCCTTCACCGGCATCGTCCGGGCGGCGTGGAACAACCTCACCGGCGGCTCGACGCAGGGCGGCTCCACCATCACGCAGCAGTACGTGAAGAACGCCATCCTGCAGAACTCCGACCAGACGTTCAGCCGCAAGTTCCAGGAGCTGTTCCTGGCGATCAAGCTGGACAACAACCACTCGAAGGACGAGATCCTCGAGAACTACCTCAACACCATCTACTTCGGCCGCGGCGCCTACGGCATCGAGGCGGCGGCCAACACCTTCTTCGGCGTACCGGCCGCCCAGCTGACCCCGCAGCAGGGCGCCGTGCTCGCCGTCCAGATCCGCAGCCCCAGCTCCTACGACCCCGAGTCCAACCCGGAGGGCGCGCAGGACCGCTGGGGGCTGGTCCTCGACGCGATGGTCGAGGAGGGCTGGATGACGCAGGCCGACCGCGACGCGTCGGTCTACCCGCCGGTGCTGCCCAAGCCGCAGTCCTCGTCCCTGGGGACCCCGACCGGCCCCGAGGGCCTGGTCGTGTCGCAGGCGATCTCCGAGCTCGAGGCGCGCGGCTACACCGAGGAGCAGATCCAGGCCGGCGGCCTGCGGATCACCACGACCGTCGACAAGGCCACCCAGGACGCGGCGCTGGCCGCGGTGAACGAGGTCATGGACGGCGAGCCGCGGGAGACGCTGCGCCAGGCGCTGGTCGCCGTCGACCCGCGGACCGGTGGGGTGCGCGCCTACTACGGCGGTGACATCGGCGCCGGTGAGGGCGCGGTCGACTACGCGCAGGCCCGCCGCCAGCCCGGCTCGTCGATGAAGCCCTACGTGCTGGCCACCGCGCTCGACCAGGGGATCAGCGTCACCTCGCGCCGGGACGGCAGCTCGCCGCAGACCTTCCCCGACCGCGACGCCCCGGTGCGCAACTCCGGCGGCGCCTCCTGCCCGGCCTGCACCCTGGTCGAGGCGATGACCCGCTCGCTGAACACGACGTTCTACGGGCTGGCCTACGAGGTGGGCCCGGAGAACGTCCGCGAGACGGCGCTGGCCGCGACCGGCATGCCCGAGACCTGGCCGGCCACCGGCTCGCTGCTCGACGACAAGACGACGCTGGCCGCCCCCGAGTCCGGGGTCACCGGCTCCTCGATCGGCATCGGCGAGTACGAGATGCGCCCGATCGACCAGGCCGTCGGCTTCGCCACCTTCGCCAGCGGCGGCGTGCGGCACGACGCGTTCTTCGTCAGCCGGGTCACCGACAGCGAGGGCACCGTCCTGCTGGAGAACGGCGCCCCGGCCGGTGAGCGGGTCATGAGCGAGGACGTCGCGAACGACACCACCTTCGCGCTCGAGGGCGTCGCCCAGTACTCGCGCCGGGCGCTCGACGACGGCCGCGAGGTGGCGTCCAAGACCGGCACGCAGGGCATCGACGCCGACGACAACTCCGACGCCTGGATGGTCGGCTACACCCCGTCGCTGTCGACGGCGGTGTGGATGGGCACCGACGGCTACCAGCCGATCCGCAACTCCGACGGCGCGATCATCTACGGCTCCGGCCTGCCGGGCGCCATCTGGCAGGAGTTCATGGACACCGTGCTCGCCGGCACCCCGGAGGAGGACCTGCCCGACCGGCCGGTCATCCGCGGGGACACGGGCGAGGGCGTCCCGGCGCCGGAGACCCAGGCGGCTCCGACGACGCAGTCCGCGCCGACGACGCAGTCCGCGCCGCCGACGGAGCCGACGCCCACCACCCCGGCCACGCCGACGGAGACCGCGCCGCCGGACGACGGGACGACCGAGGAGGAGCCGAACGACCCGTCGGTGCCCACGGTGCCGACCCCGCCGCCGTCGCCCGTCACCCCTCCCTCGGCGGGCGGCCAGCCGACCGGGCCGCCGACGCAACCCGGTCAGCCGGCACCCACGACCGCGCAGCAGCCCCAGCTGACCGGCTGACCCCACCCGGCAGACTGACCGGGTGAGCTCCTCCCCCACGGGCCCGTCCGCCCCGGCCGACCAGCCGGCGGACGGGCCCGCGGCGTCTCCGGCGTCCGCGGCCCCGGCACCGGCGGCCCCGCCACCGGTGCCCGCGGGGCGGCCCGACCGGGTGGTGCCGACGTGGTCGGACCCGGTCGCCGCGCAGGCCAGCGAGGCGGTGGGCGGGCCGTGGGGGCGGCACGCGGTGACCGGCCGGGCGCTGTTCTGGACGCCGCTGCGGATCTGCCTGCTCTACGCCACCGTGGTCCTGGCGGCCGCGTGGCTCAAGCAGGCGCCCTGCGCCGACGGCAACTGGGCCGGGTCGGTGCAGTACACCCACTTCTGCTACTCCGACACCGTCCCGCTGTTCACGCTGCACGGCCTGGACGCCGCCGCGGTCCCCTACCTCGACTCGGCCGTCGAGTACCCGGTGCTCACCGGCGCCTTCACGGCCCTGGCCGCGCTGCTCGGGCGGGCCTACGGCGACCTCGCGACGGCGGCCGGTCTCCTGCCGCAGGTCCCGCCCGTGCAGGCCTACTACGTGGCGACCTGCCTGCTGCTGACCCTGTGCGCGTTCCTCCTCGTCCGGGAGGTGCTGGCGCTGGCCGGGCACCGGCCGTGGGACGCCGCGATGGTCGGGCTGTCCCCGCTGCTGCTCGTGCACGCCTTCACGAACTGGGACCTGTTCGCCGTCGCGCTGGCCACCGGCGGGCTGTGGGCGTGGGCGCGCAGCCGGCCGGTGCTCGCCGGCGTGCTGCTCGGCCTCGGTGTCGCCGCGAAGTTCTACCCGCTGCTGCTGCTCGGGGCGCTGTTCCTGCTGTGCCTTCGGGCCGGGCGCGTGCGCGAGTGGCTGCGCGCCGCCGTCGCCGCCGGTGCCGCGTGGCTCGCCGTCGACCTGCCGGTGGCGCTGCTCGCGCCGGAGAACTGGTCGCTGTTCTTCCGGCTCAACACCGCCCGCCCGGCCGACCCGGACAGCATCTGGAACATCCTGATCACCGCCTCCGACGGGCGGTTCCTCGACGGCCCGCTGCCCGAGGGGACGCCGCCGGTGCTGCTCAACACCGTCGTCGCGGTCTGCGTGCTGCTGGTCTGCGCCGGCCTGGGCTGGCTGGTGCTGCGCGCCCCGGTGCGGCCGCGCGTGGCCCAGGTCGCCTTCCTGCTGGTCGCGGCGTTCCTGCTGGTCACCAAGGTGTGGAGCCCGCAGTACTCGCTGTGGCTGCTGCCGCTGGCGGTGCTGGCCCGGCCGCGCTGGCGCTCGCTGCTGCTCTGGCAGGCCGCCGAGGCGGTGCTCTGGGTGGTGCGGATGCTCTGGTACCTCGGCACCGAGGACCGCGGCGTCGGCGTCGAGTGGTTCTTCCTCGCGGTGACCGTGCGGGACCTCGCCGTCGTCGTGCTCATGGGCCTGGTCGTCCGCGACGTGCTGCACCCCGACGGCGACGTCGTCCGCACCAGCTGGCCCGGCGTCGACGACCCGGCCGGCGGCCCGCTGGACGGCGCCCCCGACCGGCTCACCCTGCGCCGGCGGGTGCCCGCCTAGCCGCGCAGCGCCGCGCGGACGAGCGCGACCTCCTCGGCGTGCGCGGCGGCGTCCCCGGGCGTCTCCAGGACGACGGGGCAGTCGGCGGCGCGTGCGACCTCGAGCAGCAGCTCCAGCGGGATCTCCCCCTCGGTCAGCGGCGCGTGCCGGTCGCGGCCCGAGCCGTGCGGGTCGCGGCTGTTGTTGAGGTGCACGAGGTCGACCCGGCCGGTGGTCGAACGGACGTCGGCGACGGCGGTGGCGAGGTCCCAGCCGGCGGCCCAGGCGTGGCAGGTGTCGAGCACGAAGCCCGCGCCGAACTCCCCGACGGCGTCCCACAGCCGGGCCACCGCGCCGAGCTCGCGGGCCATCGCGTTGTCGCCGCCGGCGGTGTTCTCGATGAGCAGCGGCAGCGGGAAGCCGCCGTCCTCGGCCTGCCGCGCGAACGTCTTGCGCCAGTTGTCGAACCCGGCGGCCGGGTCGTCCTTGGCGAGCACGTGGCCCCCGTGCACGACCATCCCGCGGGCGCCGATCGCCGCCGCCGCCCGCGCGTGCACCGCGAGGGTCTTGCGGCTCGGGATGCGGATCCGGTTGTTGGTCGAGGCCACGTTGAGCACGTACGGCGCGTGCACGAAGACGGCGACGTCGGAGGCCAGCAGGTCCTCGGCGTCCGGGCGCGGCGGCGGCGCCTTCCAGCCCTGCGGGTCGCCGAGGAAGACCTGCACGCCGTCGGCGTCCATCTCCGCGGCCCGGGCCAGCGGCCCGCCCGCGTCCAGCTTGTTGTCCTCGGTCAGGCCGGGGCCGACGTGTACGCCGATCGGGTGCTCCGCCACCCCGGCGACAGTAGTTCCGCCCCGGACGGGGACCCACCCGTATCGCGCAGGTCACGTCCTCGTTGGGACACGTGGCGGCGGACACGCGCGGGTGGTGGCGTGCGCCGTGACACGGGGACGCGGGCGGAGGGGACGCAGGGGATGACGACGGGGACGGCGGCCACCGGCACGACGCGGCGGGCCGCGCGGCGGTTCCTGGCCGCGCTCGCGCTCGTGGTGGCCGCCGTCCTGGGCGGCGCGGTCCTGCTGCCGCCCGCCGCGGGCGCCGCCCCGTCGGCCACCGTCGACATCCGCGACCTCACCCCGCCGCTGGTGTCGGTCGACCCCGGCGGGACGGTCACCTTCACCAACCGGATCGAGCCGAAGACGGTGCAGGTCGGCGGCGGCGGGCTGCTGCCCTCGCTGGTCACCGTGCAGGTGTTCACCGACGTCACGCTGGGCCTGCCCTCGGGCCCGGAGCCGCTGCCGGAGGACGCCGGCGTCACCGAGCGCTTCGACACCACGTGCCTCACCTGCACGATCACCTACACGTACCGGGTCGTCGTCCCGAACGCCTCGATCGTCGGGAGCGCGCTGAACACCGTCACCACCCGGGCGCTGAGCACGCTGCCGCAGACCCAGCCGGTCACCTACGACGGCCGGCAGACGACGGTGCAGATCGGCGTCCCGACGCCGTTCCTCGTCACCACGCTGCTGCCGCTGCCGGACCTGCCCTCGGTCGGCCTGCCGCGGCTGCCGACCGTCGACGTCCCGCTGCCCTCCCTCCCGTCGCTCCCGGCCCCGGCCCCCACCGGCCCCACCGCGCCGCAGGCCCCGGCCGCCGCCCCGGAGGCCCCCGCGGCCGCCCGGGGGGTCGACGGCGACGCCTACTCCTACGACCTCGGCGGCGGCGCGGCGCGGATGGCGCCCTCCGGCGGCGGGTCCGCGGCCTTCGACCCGTCGCGGCTGGCCGGCTCCCCGTCGGGCACCGCGTCCGGCAGCGGCGGCACCGACGGCTCCGGCGGGGTCGCCGGCGGCCACGACGGTGCCGCGGTGCCGGTCTCCGGCGGGCTCGGCGGGCTCGACGGCGGCGCGCTCGACGAGGAGAGCAGCACGGTGAGCGCCGACGGCGCCCCGTCCGGCCCGGCCCTGCCGCCCGCCGCGCCGGTCGCCGTCGTCGCGCTGGCCGGCAGCACGGCCGCGCTGGTCCGCACCTCCCGGGCGGTCCGCTCCCGCTGACCCCGGCGGGGGCCGGCGGCCGCGCTGGTACCCTCGGGGGGCGCGTCCCGTGTGCCGTCCGAGGCAGGCAGGGCGCGCGACGCGTGTACGACCCTCCTGCTGCAGACGTCCTGCAGCCGCCCAGACCAGAGGAGGTGGGGTTCTCCGTGCGTCACTACGAACTGATGGTCATCCTCGACCCCGACCTGGAGGAGCGCACGATCGCTCCCTCCCTCGACCGGTTCCTGACCGTCGTCACCAACTCCGGTGGCACCGTCAAGACCGAGATCTGGGGCCGGCGCCGCCTGGCCTACGAGATCAAGAAGCACGTCGAGGGCATCTACGCCGTCGTCGACATCCAGGCCGAGCCCGCCGCGGTCGCCGAGCTCGACCGTCAGCTCAACCTGAACGAGTCGGTCCTGCGGACCAAGCTGCTCCGGCCCGAGGTCCACTGACCATGGCCGGCGAGACCGTCATCACCGTCATCGGCAACCTGACCTCCGACCCGGAGCTGCGGTTCACGCCGTCGGGGGCCGCGGTCGCCAACTTCACGGTCGCCTCGACGCCGCGCACCTTCGACCGGCAGTCGCAGGAGTGGAAGGACGGCGAGGCGCTGTTCCTCCGCTGCAACGTCTGGCGGCAGGCGGCCGAGAACGTGGCCGAGTCCCTCACCCGCGGTTCGCGGGTCATCGTCTCGGGGCGCCTCAAGCAGCGCTCGTTCGAGACGAAGGAGGGCGAGAAGCGCACCGTCGTCGAGCTTGAGGTCGACGAGATCGGCCCCTCGCTGCGCTACGCCACCGCGAAGGTCACCCGGGCCTCCCGCGGTGAGGGTGGCGGCGGCGGTGGCGGTTTCGGCGGCGGTGGCGGTGGCGGCGGTTTCGGCGGCGGCGCGAGCGACCCGTGGTCGACGCCCGCCGGCCCGTCCGACGAGCCGCCCTTCTGAGAAAGGACCCCCTCGCTCCCCACGCCTCGCTCCGCTCGGCGCGGGCCCCTGCGAGGGGGCCGGTCCATCACCTCACCACGCTCTAGCCGTACCTGGAGAACCCAGTGCCCAAGCCCCCCGTGCGCAAGCCCAAGAAGAAGGTCTGCCAGTTCTGCAAGGACAAGGCGACCTACATCGACTACAAGGACACGACGCTGCTGCGGAAGTTCATCTCCGACCGCGGCAAGATCCGTGCCCGCCGCGTGAGCGGCAACTGCAGCCAGCACCAGCGGGACGTCGCCACGGCCGTCAAGAACAGCCGTGAGATGGCCCTGCTGCCCTACACCTCGACGGCGCGCTGACCATGAGCACGATGAAGCTGATCCTGACGCAGGAGGTCACCGGTCTCGGGTCCTCCGGTGACACCGTCGAGGTCAAGGGCGGCTACGGCCGCAACTACCTCCTGCCCCGCGGCCTGGCCATCGTCGCCACCCGCGGTGCCGAGAAGCAGGTCGAGTCGCTGCGCCGGGCGCGTGCCGCCCGCGAGGTGCGGTCGCTCGAGGAGGCCCAGGCCGTGGCCGGCCGCCTCTCCGGCCTGACCGTCCGGGTGCCCGCCCGCTCCGGCGACGGCGGCCGCCTGTTCGGCCGCGTCACCACCGCCGACGTCGCCGCGGCCGTCACGGCCGCCGGCGGCCCGGAGCTGGACCGCCGCCGCATCGAGCTGCCGAGCAGCATCAAGACCACCGGCAAGCACACCGTCACCGTGCGGGTGCACCCGGAGGTCACGACGACCCTCCCCATCGAGGTCGTCGCCGGCTGAGGAGGCCGCAGCACCGCCCGCGAGGGGCGTCGGACACCCGTCCGGCGCCCCTCGCGGCGTCTCCGGGGCCGGACCGCGTCCTCCGTCGTCCCGGACCCCCCGACGGCGCGGGGCGGCGCCGGACGCACCCCGGACGGCGGCCGTCGTGGACGCATCCCGGCCGGCCGCCGGGCGGCTGTGACGGCTGCGCCGGACGGGACGACACGACACGCCCGGAGCCCCCGGCGCGCCGACTTTCTCGTGTCCACAGCCGGTGGGTGGCCGCGGTGCAGGTGACGCCCGCGGGACCGCGGCACGACGGGCCGGTGTCCTCCCCGTCTCCACATGTCGACTCCGGCTGTCCACCGACTTGTCCACAAGTTGTGCAGAACGCGGCCCACACGGGTGTTGGACGGGTCCGTCCCCGCTTCCTAACGTCGTCTCCTGCGCCGGACCTCCGCGAACTGTCGGTGGCTCCGGGTAGTGATGTCCTCGAACGCGTGTTCGAGCGGCACGCGAGGCGTCCTGGTGCTTCCCCCACCGGGCCCCGGCCGGGCGGCCGGGGTCTGTACGCGCGCGCGTGCCCCGAGAGAGGGAGGTACCCAGGTGGCGGTGGCCGACGACTTCAGCCGGCCGCAGGCGACGGCGCCGGAGTACGACCGGCAGCCGCCGCAGGACGTCGCGGCCGAGCAGTCGGTGCTGGGCGGCATGCTGATGAGCAAGGACGCCATCGCCGACGTCGTGGAGCAGCTGACCGGCAACGACTTCTACCGGCCGGCGCACCAGCTGATCTACGACTGCATCCTCGACCTGTACGGCCGGGGTGAGCCGGCCGACGCCATCACCGTCGCCGCGGAGCTCAACCGCACCGACCAGCTGTCCAAGATGGGCGGCGCGGTCTACCTGCACACGCTCATCGCCTCGACGCCGACGGCGGCCAACGCGGGCTACTACGCCCAGATCGTGGCCGAGCAGGCCACCCTGCGCCGCCTGGTCGAGGCCGGCACCCGCGTGGTGCAGCTGGGCTACGGCGCGGCCGGTGGGCGGGGCGACGTCGACGACATCGTCGACCGCGCGCAGCAGGAGATCTACGAGGTCACCGAGAAGCGGATGAGCGAGGACTACTCGCGCCTCGAGGACGTCCTGCAGCCGACGATGGACGAGCTCGACGCCATCGCCTCCCGCGGCGGCACCGCCCGCGGCGTGCCCACCGGCATCCGCGACCTCGACGAGCTGACCAACGGCCTGCAGGCGGGCCAGATGGTCGTCATCGCCGCCCGGCCCGGTGTGGGCAAGTCGACGCTGGGTCTGGACATCGCGCGGTCGGCCACCGTCAAGCACCACATGCCGGCCGTCATCTTCTCGCTCGAGATGAGCAAGCACGAGATCACCATGCGTCTGCTGTCGGCCGAGGCGAAGGTGCCGCTGCACCACATGCGCGCCGGCACGCTGTCAGACGAGGACTGGTCGAAGCTGGCCCGCCGGATGGGCGAGGTGGCCGACGCCCCGCTCTACATCGACGACTCGCCCAACATGACGATGATGGAGATCCGGGCCAAGGCGCGGCGGCTCAAGCAGCGCAACGACCTCAAGCTCGTGGTCATCGACTACCTCCAGCTCATGACGTCGGGCAAGCGCGTCGAGAGCCGCCAGCAGGAGGTCTCGGAGTTCTCCCGCGCGCTGAAGCTGCTGGCGAAGGAGCTCGAGGTCCCGGTCATCGCGATGTCGCAGCTCAACCGCGGGTCCGAGCAGCGTCAGGACAAGAAGCCGATGCTGTCGGACCTCCGTGAGTCCGGCTCGATCGAGCAGGACGCCGACATGGTCATGATGATCCACCGCGAGGACATGTACGAGAAGGAGAGCCCGCGGGCCGGCGAGGCCGACATCATGCTGGTCAAGCACCGCAACGGCCCGACGGCCAACGTCACCGTCGCCTTCCAGGGCCACTACAGCCGCTTCGTCGACATGGCGAACTGACCGGCCGCGCCGATGCGCAGGAGGGCCCGGGACCGTCGTGGTCCCGGGCCCTCCGTGCGTCCGCGGCGCTGCCGCGCCGGACCTCGGACCCCACCGACGAGATCGACGAGATCCAGGACTTCTGCCGGCGCGGCACCCACGTCCGCACCCGCGAGGCGATCGAGGCCGCGGCCTCCCGGACGTGACGGCCCCGTCCGGGGCCGGGAGGGCGTCCTCCCGGCATCCCGGGCGGGGACGGACCGGTCCTGACCTGCGACTTCCCGTGATCGTCTTGTGATCCGAGTCACCGGAGACTAGGAAGAGGCGCCCCCTTTCCTCCCACCTGGAGACGCCTTGCAGCAACGACGCTGGCACCGCGCGACGACGTCGCTCGTCGGTGCGCTGGCCTTCACGGCCGCCCTCTCGGTCACCGCGCCCCCCGCACTCGCCGACCCGCAGAAGGCCGAGCCGGTCTCGGTCTTCCCGTCCGACACCCTCACCGTGCGCGACCCCGCCCAGCTGACCGGGCGGCGGGTGGACCTGCCGACGTCCGGCTGCGGCGCGCCGATCAGCTGCGGCCTGGTCCAGCAGCTCAACCAGCTCGACGGTTTCGACCTGGACCCGCGGCTGGCGATCCGCTTCAGCGAGCCGGTCGACGTGGCCACCGCCGCCGCGCAGATCACGGTCCAGGAGGACCGCGGCGGCTGGCGGACCGGCGTCGACCGCGTCGTGTGGGACCCGGCGACCAGCACGCTCTACGCCCACCCGGCGCAGCAGCTCGCGCCCGGCACGACCTACCGGGTCAAGGTCCAGGGCGGCCCGACCATCAAGGCCGCCCAGGAGACCTTCACCACGTTGTCGGCCACCGACGGGCTGCAGGACCTGCAGCGGCAGATCGACAGCGGCAGCGCCTTCCGCGCCGTCGGGATCGACCGCCCGGGCCTGCAGGTCCAGGGCGTCTTCCCCGCCGCCGGGACGACGGTGAAGTGGGCCACCGACCGCGGCGTCACCGACCCCGCGGCGACCGACGTGCCCGTCCCGACGGCGGCCCTCGGCGGCTCGATCGTCTTCGGCACGTTCCAGGCGCCGTCCTGGCTCACCCCCGACGTCACGATCCCCCAGACGCCGACGCGCGACGGCGGCCCGCGGCCGGTCGAGGCCGAGCGGCTGCCCTTCGTCGCCGTCCTGCCGCCCGGGCAGGCCCCGGCCGGCGGCTGGCCGGTCGCGGTGTTCGGCCACGGGTTCACGAGCTCGACCAACGCCGTGTTCCTCGCAGCCGTGGAGAACGCGAAGAACGGCATCGCCACCATCGGCACGAACGTGGTCGGCCACGGCTTCGGCCCGGACAGCGCCTGGCAGGTGACCAGCGGCGGCACGACGACGACCATCCCCGCCCACGGGCGCGGCATCGACCAGGACCGTGACGGGGACGTCGAGTCCAGCGAGGGCTCCTCGGCCACCGGTGCGGCCGCGGCCCAGTCCTCCCGGGACGCGCTGCGGCAGACCGTCGCGGACAACATGACGCTGATCCGCTCGCTCGGCGGCACCGACGTTGACGGCAACGGGACGCCGGACCTGTCCGGCCGGGGCGTCACCTACTTCGGCCAGAGCTTCGGCGGCATCTACGGCACCATGCTGACCGGCGTCGACCGGGCGGTGACCCGCTCCGTGCTCAACGTCCCCGGCGGTCCGATCAGCGAGATCGCCCGGCTGTCGCCGGCGTTCCGCCCGCTCACGGCGGCTGCGCTCGGTGCGGCCGGCCTGCTCAACGGTGGGGTCGGCGGCTTCACCGAGCAGATGCCGCTGCGCGGTGAGGGTCCGGTGACGCTCACCGCGCCGAAGGCCGCGGACATCCAGGAGTACCTGGCCCGGTCCACCTGGCTCTCCCGTCCGGGCAGCCCGGAGACCTTCGCGCCGCTGATCGACCCGCAGCGGGTGCTCGTCCAGGTGGCCTTCGGCGACCAGACGGTGCCGAACCCGACGTCGTACACGCTCGTCGACGCCGGGCACCTGTGGTCGCGGACCAGCCTCTACCGCAACGACAGGGCGGGGGCGACACGGCTGCCCAACCCGCACTCGTTCCTGCTCGTGGTGACCAACCCGGCCGCCATCCAGGGGCAGGCGCAGGTGGCGGCCTTCCTGGGCCGGGGTGAGGTCATCGACCCCGATGCTGCGGGCGACGTGTGGGAGGTCCCGGTCGTCGACCCGCGGGTCCTGCTCCCGCTCAACTTCTGACGGTCGGCCGACGCACGAGGGGCCCGGGACGGCGATCCGTCCCGGGCCCCTCTCCGTGTGCCGTCAGGCGGCGGCGGCCATGGCGGCCTGCTCCCGGATGAGCCGGCGGCGGACCTTCGGCTCCCCGGTGGTCATCTTCCAGAGCTTGGCCAGCTGCGAGGGCAGGTTGCGGGCGTTCGTGTTCGCCAGCCAGCCGTTCGGCAGCGAGAGCCGGATGATCTTGTGCCAGGCCGAGCCGACCTGCTTCGGCAGCGGCGCCGTGTGGTAGTTCAGGCCGTAACGGTCGAACAGGTCACGGATCTTCGGGGCGATCTCGGCGTACCGGTTGCTCGGCAGGTCCGGGAACAGGTGGTGCTCGATCTGGTGGGACAGGTTCCCGGTCAGGATGTGCATCGCCTTGGAGCCGGAGATGTTGGCCGAGCCGAGCATCTGCCGCAGGTACCACTCGCCGCGGGTCTCGCCGTCGATGGACTTCTTCTCGAAGGTCTCGACGCCCTCGGGGAAGTGCCCGCAGAGGATCACCGAGTTCGACCACAGGTTCCGCACGATGTTGGCGGTGAAGTTCGCGGCCAGGGTGGCCAGGAAGTTCGGGCCCGACAGCAGCGGGTGGATGACGTAGTCCTTGCGCACCTGCCGGCCGATCTTGACCAGCACCTGCTTGGCCCGCCGGCGGAACTCCGGGTCGCCGGTCTGCTTCTTGGCGATGACGGCGCCGAGCTCGAGGTCGTAGGCCGCGATCCCGTACTCGAAGAAGCAGGCGTTGATGAAGCTCCACAGCGGCTGGCCGAGGTACATCGGCGTCCACGGCTGGTCCTCGTCGACGCGCATGATGCCGTAGCCGAGGTCGTTGTCCTTGCCGATCACGTTCGTGTACGTGTGGTGCAGCTCGTTGTGCGAGTGCTTCCACTGCTCGGCCGGGCTGGCCATGTCCCACTCCCACGTCGTGGAGTGGATCTTCGGGTCGCGCATCCAGTCCCACTGCCCGTGGAGGATGTTGTGCCCGATCTCCATGTTCTCGAGGATCTTGGCGATCGACAGGCCGATCGTCCCGGCGATCCAGGCCGGCGGGAAACCCGAGGCCAGCAGCACGGCGCGGCTGCCCAGCTCGATCTTGCGGTGCACGTCGATGACCTTGCGGATGTAGCGCGCGTCGGCCTCGCCGCGGCTGTCCATCACGCCCTGGCGGATCTCGTCGAGCTCCTTGCCGATGAGCTCGACGTCCTCGGGGGTGAGGTGCTCGATCGGGTTGACGTCCTTCTTCTGCAGAGCGGTCATGCGGTGCGTCTCCTCGGGGGTCGAGCGGGTCAGTGGTCGATGTCGCAGGCGCCGGCGGCGGCGCTGATGCAGGTCTGGACGAGGACGCCGTCGCCGGGGGCGGCGGTGGTCACCTCGCCGGTGCGCAGGTCGCGGACGGCGCCCTCCCGCAGCGGGAGCACGCAGCCGTAGCAGATGCCCATGCGGCAGCCGCTGGGCATGAGGACGCCGGCCTCCTCGGCGGCGTCGAGGATCGGGGTGGCGCCGTCGGCCTCGAGCGAGGTGCCCTTCCTGGTGAAGGTGACCGTGCCGCCCTCGCCGGTGACCAGCACCTTGGGGCGGAACCGCTCGGTGTAGAGCCGCTCGGTGAGCCCGGCCGCGGCCCAGTGCTCCTCCAGCGCCTCCAGCATGCCGACCGGGCCGCACGCCCAGGTGTCGCGCTCGGCGAGGTCGGGGACGAGGGCGGCGACGGCCGCGGCGTCGAGCATCCCGGCGGTGTCGGTGTGCTGCTCGACCAGCCGGATCCGGCCGTCGGCGGCGAGCTGCCGCAGCTCGGCGCCGAAGACGACGTCGTCGGGGGTGGGGGCGGAGTGCACGAGCACGACGTCGGTCAGCTCGGGGTGGTTGCGCAGGATGCCCATCACCGGGGTGATGCCGGAGCCGGCGGTGACGAACAGCGCCTTGGCCGGCAGCTGCGCGGGCAGGCAGAAGTCCCCGGTGGCCTGGTCGAGCTGCACGATCGTGCCGGGCCTGGTCCGCCGGACCAGGTGGTTGCTCACCTTGCCGCCGGGGATCGCCTTGACGGTGACGGTGAAGCAGCCGTCGGTGCGGCCGAGGTCGGAGGTGATCGAGTAGGCGCGCCACATCCGGACGCCGTCGACGTCGATGCCGATGCGCACGTACTGACCGGGCAGGTGCGGCTGCCAGTCGGCGCCGGGCCGGATGACCACGGTGGCGGCGTCGCGGGTCTCGGGCACGACCGCCTCGATCCGCCCGCGCAGGTCGGCGCCGGGGCGCAGCGGGTCGACCAGGTCGAGGTAGTCGGCGGGCAGCAGCGGGGTGGTGATGAGTTCGGCGACGCGCAGGACGCGGTCGCGCAGCGCCCTGAGGGCCGGCCGGGCCGGGGAAGGGCGCGGAGCGGTCGCGGTCATGCCCTCACTGTTCCCTGCGGAACGTGTAATCACCTGTGCCCTGGACGTGAACGTTCCGCCGGATACTGTTCGCGGAGGACAATCCGTGTCACGGGGAGGTCACGTGGTCCCCCAGCAGGAGACCTTCGCGCTGCCCGTCGCGGCGGCGATGCGCACCGAGCTGCCGTCGGTCGCCGAGCGGACGGTCGCGGCGATCGTCGTCGAGGTGCCCGGCTACGCCGAGGCCTTCCGCGGGCAGATGGGCCGCAAGATCGAGAACGCCGTCCAGTTGGCCCTCGGCGGCTTCCTCGAGCTCGCCACCGGCGGCGCGGACGCCAGCCGGCCGGTGGACCCGGCGATCGAGGGCGCCTACGCGCTCGGGCGCGGGGAGGCGCGCACCGGCCGGTCGATGGACGCGCTGCTGTCGGCCTACCGGGTCGGCGCCCGGGTGGCCTGGCGGCACCTGAGCGAGACGGCGGTGGCGGCCGGCATGCCCGCCGCGGCGCTGGCCCGCTTCGCCGAGCTGGTGTTCGCCTACATCGACCAGCTCTCGTCGGCGAGTGCCTCCGGGCACGCCGACCAGCTCGCCGCGAGCGGCCGGGTGCGGCGGCGGCACCTGGAACGGCTGGCCGAGCTGCTGGTCACCGGCGCGCCCCCGTACGAGCTGATCACCGCGGCCGAGCGGGCGGACTGGACGCCGCCGCGCACGCTCACCGCCGTCCTGCTGCCCGAGGCCGGCGCCCGTGACGCGACGGCGGTGCTGGACGCGCGCACGCTGCAGGTCGGCGAGGACCTGCCCGGAGCGGAGCCCTCGACCGAGCGGGCGGTGCTGCTGGTGCCCGACGCCGAGGGGTTCGCCCGCGCCTCCCTGCTCACGGTGCTCCCCGGCCGCGACGCCGTCGTGGGGCCGGCGCGGCCGTGGCAGGACGCGCGGTCGTCGTACTCGCGGGCGCTGCGGGCGCTGCAGCTGGGTCTGTCCCCCGACCGCGACGCGACCGTGGACACCGAGCAGCGGCTGGCCGACCTGGTCCTGCGCGCCGACGGCGAGGCGCTGGCCGACCTGCGCGCGCAGGTGCTCGCCCCGCTCGACGGCCTCGGCCCCGGCCCGCGGGAGAAGCTGCTGGAGACGCTGCGCTCGTGGCTGCTGCACCACGGCCGGCGCGAGCAGGTGGCCGCGGAGCTGTTCGTCCACCCGCAGACGGTGCGCTACCGGATGGGGCAGCTGCGGGAGCTGTTCGGGAAGCACCTCGACGACCCGCAGACGGTGCTCGAGCTGACCCTCGCCCTCGGCGCCCGCTGAGGGGTCCCCCCCGGCTATCACGGCGTCCTGACCGCGACACGCCGTCCGGCGATGGTCCCGGCGCCGTGATCGCGGGGAACTGGCACGTCGTCCCCAGGGTGCTCCCAGGCGGTCGGCCGAGGCTCGGGTCCACGGCGGCACCCCGCGCCACCGTGGACCCGAGGAGGCTCCCGTGTACCGCAGCACCGAGACCGTCGGCCGGCACGCCTGGGTGCGCACCCCGCGCCGCCCGCTGCCGCCGGAGCTGACCGCCGACGTCGCCGTGGAGGTGACCGCCGCCGCCCTCGCCGAGGCGCCCGGGGCGACCGTCGAGTGGCTGGAGGTCGACGGCGCGGGCCTGTTCGGGGCGCACCTGCGCGGCGCCGACGGCCGGACGCTCGTCGTCCACCTGGACGCCGACCTGCGGGTGGTCGGCCGGCTGGCCGAGGTCAGCTGACCCGGAGGACGGCGACGAGGAAGTCCGACCCCGCGGTGAACGGGTGCAGGTGCCAGCTCGACAGGAGCAGGTCCGGCTCCAGCCCGGCGGCGCGGGCGTCGTCGAGGAACGCGTCGAAGGGGTAGTCCCGCCCGGCGCCGAAGCCGACCACCGCCCGGCCGCCGTCGGCCAGGTGGGCGCGGAAGCGCCGCAGCACCTCGACCCGCGTGGACGGCGCCAGGAACGTCACCACGTTGCCGGCGCAGACGATCGCGTCGAACCGGTCGGGCAGGTCGAGCTCGGCGAGGTCGCCCACCAGCCAGCGCGCGCCCGGGTGGTCCTCCTGGGCGGCGGCGATCAGCACCGGGTCGACGTCGACCCCGACGACGTCGTGCCCCGCCGCGGCGAGGTGGCCGCCGACCCGGCCCGGACCGCAGCCGGCGTCGAGCACCCGCGACCGCCGCGGCAGCATCGCGTCGACCAGCCGCGCCTCGCCGACGATGTCCATCCCGCCGGCGGCCAGGTCCTTGAACCGCTTGACGTAGGCCGCCGAGTGGCCGGGGTCGGCCCGGGTCATCCGCACCCAGAGGTTCTCGCTCACGGCTCCATCGTCGGGGGCCGCCAGTCCGGCGGGTCGCCCGGGTGCAGCGCGGGGTCGTCGGCGGCCAGGGTCCGCACCGGGCCCGGCGGGGTCAGCGGCCCCTCGAAGCGCACCGTCACCCGGCCCAGCCCGCGGCCCCACACCCAGCCCGGGCCCAGCTCGTCGTGCACGACGTCCTGCCCGGGCCACCACCGCCGGTCGGCCGGGCCGACGACCCGGGCGGCCTGCGCGAGGACGGCGGCGGCCTCCGACTCGTCGGGCGCGTCGGCGTCGTCGTCGGCGAACAGGTCGCCCTGCGCGTACTGGGACAGACCGGAGACGCCGACGCCGAGCAGCCGCAGGCCCCCGCCGGTGCCGGCCTCGACGAGCAGCCGCCGGGCGATCGAGGCCACCTGCCGGGCGTCGTCGGTGGGCTGCGGCAGCGTCTGCGAGCGGGTGAGCGTGGTGAAGTCGTAGCGGCGCAGCTTGAGGGTGACCGTCCGCCCGGACAGCGCCGAGGACCGCAGCCGCGCGCCCACCCGCGTGGCCATCGAGTCGATCAGCCGGTTCAGCTCGGCGAGGTCGGTGAGGTCCCGCTCGAAGGTCTCCTCGTGCGACACCGACTTGGCCTCGCGCTCGGCCACCACCGGCCGGTCGTCCTCGGCCCGCGCCAGCTGGTACAGCCCGCTGCCGTGCGCCCTCCCGGCCAGCGCGACGAGGTCGGGCAGGGACTTGGCGGCCAGCTGGGCCACCGTCGCGACGCCGACCTGCCGCAGCCGCTCCGCCGTCGCCGGGCCCACGCCGCCGAGCCGGGTCACCGGCAGCGGGTGCAGCACGTCCAGCTCCGTGGCGGGCGCGACGACGACGAGGCCGTCGGGCTTCTCGAGGTCGGAGCCGATCTTGGCCATGAGCTTGGAGCTGCCGATGCCCACCGAGCCGGTCACCCCGCCGGTGGCCTCGGCGATGCGGGCCTTGAGCCGGCGGGCCAGCGCGGTGACGCCCTCGACGGACAGGTCGTGCCCGGGACCGGCGGCGAGGTCGACGTAGGCCTCGTCGATCGACACCGGCTCGACCAGGGGCGACAGCTCCCGCAGCAGCTCCATGACGACGTCGGAGGTCCGCCGGTAGGCGCCGAACCGGCCGCCGAGGAACGCCGTCCCCGGCGGGCAGCGGCGCCGCGCCTCCGCCGTCGACATGGCCGAGCGGGCCCCGTACGCGCGGGCCTCGTAGGACGCCGTCGCGACGACGCCGCGCCCGCCGGTGCCGCCGACGACCACCGGCCGGCCCCGCAGCGAGGGCTTGTCGCGCTGCTCGACCGCGGCGAAGAACGCGTCCAGGTCCAGGTGCAGGACGCTCGCCTCCCGCCGCACGCCCCCATCGTCCTACGCCGGGACGACAGGCCCTGGACGCCGGTCCGGCGCAGTCGGATCCTGACCGGCAGGCACCCGACGGGAGGCCGCCGATGACCGCTCGCGACACCTCGACGACGACGCGGGCACGGGCCGGCGGACCGCGGCACGGTGCGCTGGTCGCCTACCGGCTGGCGCTGGCCCTGCTGCTGCTCGCCGTCGTCGTGCAGTTCTTCCTCGCCGGGCTCGGCGCCTTCGGCGGGGGCTTCGACGCCCACGTGACCAACGGCTACCACGTGATCCCCGCGCTGGCCCTCGTGGTCCTCGTCCTGGGTCCGGTGGCGCGCGTGGGTACCCGGGACGTCGTCCTCGGGATCACCGGCTTCCTGCACACGTCGGCGGTCCGCCGGCTCCGTGCGACTCCAGGGGAGGAGCGCCGCTCGGGACGGTCACCGAGCGGGCCCGCCTAGGTCAGCACCCGGGAGGTGAGCGCGGTGGGCGACCACGTCGACGTCGGAGGACATCCGACGTGGGTCGACGTGCGCGGCCGGCCGGTGGGCGACGCGCAGGTCGTTCTCCTGCTGCACGGCGGTCTCTCGAACTGCGACCTGTTGCTCGACGCGCTCGAGCCGACGCTGGCGGCGCGGTACGCGCTCGTGGCGTTCGACCGTCGCGGACACGGCCGGACCGCCGACACGTCCGAGCCCTTCCACTACGAGGACATGGCCACCGAGACGATCCGCGTCCTCGAGCAGGTCGTGGACCGGCCGGCGCACCTCGTCGGCTTCAGCGACGGGGGCATCGTCGCGATCCTGGTCGCCCTGCGCCGCCCCGACCTCGTCCGCCGGCTCGTGCTCATCGGCGCGAACTTCCACGTCGACGGCCTCCGCCCCCTGGAGCTCGGCGAGGACGGACCCCAGGTGACCGCGATCGCCGAGTCCTACGCGCAGCGGTCCCCCGACGGTGCCGAGCACTTCCCGGTCGTCGTGGAGAAGGGGCTGACGTTGATGCGGAGCGAACCGACCCTGTCCACCGCTGACGTCGCCCGGATCGGCGCCCCGACGCTCGTGATGGCCGGTGATGACGACCTCGTCGAGCTGAGCCACACCTGCGCGCTCTACGAGGCACTGCCGGCGGGCGCGCTGGCCGTCGTCCCCGCTGCCTCCCATCTCGTGCCGGTCGAGAAGCCGGACCTGGTCGCCCGGCTCGTCGACGACTTCCTCGGCAGCGCCTGGCCACCCGCGACGATGATGCCGATCGGACGAGCTCGGGAGGCCGCGCCCGCGCAGCCGTGACCGTCCCCCGTCGGCGGCGGTCAGCCCTCCGTGAGCGCGGCGGGCGGCAGCCAGTCGGCGTCGAGCAGCTCGGCGACCTCCTGCAGGGCCGAGGTGTCCGCGCCCGCCGTCGACCCGCTGACCGCCAGCCGCTCGACCATCACCCGTGCCACCTGCTCCTCGACCGTCCCCTCCGCGTAGGCCACCCGCCACGGCGAGACCTGCCCGTCGCGGTGGGTGCGGCCGGTGACCTGGCGGGCCTGGATGCCGGAGAAGCGCGGCTGGTGGAACAACCCGACCCGCGGGGTGGTCGAGGCGGTCGTGCCGCCGGGCAGCAGCTCGCCGGCGTGCAGGCTGATCGAGGCGGTCACGGTGAACACGCACACCGGCGCCTCGCCGGTCTGGA
Source organism: Geodermatophilus sp. SYSU D00867 (assembly GCF_054050315.1). Taxonomy (NCBI): domain Bacteria; kingdom Bacillati; phylum Actinomycetota; class Actinomycetes; order Geodermatophilales; family Geodermatophilaceae; genus Geodermatophilus; species Geodermatophilus sp. SYSU D00867. Next base: position 62,303 of record NZ_JBJGZC010000024.1, read on the forward strand.
AGCGCAGCCGCTCGGCCTCGACGTCGAACCGGTCGCGGCCGTAGATCGACGCGACGGCGATGCCGGCGTCCAGCAGCGCCTCGCGGATCGGGTCGGCCGCGGTCTCCACGAACTCCACCGACACCGCGACCTGCCGCTCGGCCTCCACCTGGGCCCGCACCCAGTCGACGGTCGCCTGCGCGCGGATCAGCCCCGCCTTCTGCCGGAACCGCAGCAGCGCGGCGCGCCCGCGGGCGCTCTGCCGGGCCCTCCGCGCCAGCTGCATCTCGGCGCGGAACTCCTGCCACTCGGACTCGTAGGCGCACCTCTCGGCCGGGGTGAGCGCGACCGGCGTCCCGGTCACCGACACCGGCCCCCACGGCGCCGGGCGGTGCAGGGTCGCGGGCGGGTCGGCGTCGGCCAGCCAGCCCTGCAGCCGGGCCAGGTCGGCGCGCCGGGCGTCGGCGTCCTCGGTCCACGCCCAGCCGTAGCGGCCGCGTTCCACGTGGAACCCGTGCTCGGCCAGCTTCGCCGGCAGGTCCGCCCAGGCGCGCAGCGGCTCCCCGTGCACCTGGGCGAACTGCGGCGCCAGGTAGGGCAGCTCCATCGGCGTGTGCGCCGGGGTGGCGGTGGCCGCGACGACGAACGGGACGTCCTTCGCTCGGGCGCCGCCCGACACCGCCTTCCAGTGCTTCCAGCGCTGCGTCGTCGTGTGCCGCACCATGTGCGCCTCGTCGGCGACCACCACGTCGAACGAGAGCTTCGCGACCTTCGCCAGCCGGTCCCAGGTGGTGACGCACCACCGCAGGCCGCCGTCGCCGAAGCCGGCGATCGAGCGGGTCCAGTGCGGGACGGTGATCGCGGCCGGGCGGTCGGCGACGACGAGCACCCGCTCGCCGCCGCGCAGCTCGCAGATCTCCCGGGCGGCCATGACCGCGGTGCCGGTCTTGCCGACGCCGGGGTCGTCGCCGAGCAGGAACACCCGGTGCCCGGCCGCGGCGGAGGCGACGACGGCCTCGGCACCGGTGCACTGCTCCTCGCGCGGCACCAGCTGCCGGGCCTCGGGCAGCGGCCGCGGGGTCTCGTTGAGCTCGTCCTCGAGGAAGCGCTCGAAGGTGTACGGCGGCGGGTCGTAGGGCGCCAGCGCCGGCGGCAGCCGCGCGCCGACCCACACGTGCGCCTGCAGCCCGGCGTGCCAGACGGCGCCCGGGGCGGGGGCGCGGAACGGGACGGCCAGCACCCACACCCGCTCACCCGGACCCGCGGTCGGCAGGTCGGGCACCGCGGGCCTGCGGGCCGTCGTCCGGCGCTTCGTCCGGCGCTTGGTCGTGGTGGCGGCGCGACGCCGTCCGGGCATGCTGGGACCTCCCCGTCGTCCCCGGCACGGTAGGTCGCCGTCGCCCGCGGATCTGGTGGAATCGCCGGATGGGGCCGCAGTCTGACGAGGGGTTGGCGACGCGCACCGTCGGCGGGTCCGGCCCGCGGGTGGTGTTCGTCCACGGGCTGTTCGGCCAGGGCAAGAACTGGACGACGGCGGCGAAGGGGCTGGCCGACCGCCACCGGGTGACGCTGCTCGACCTGCCCAACCACGGGCACTCGCCGTGGACCGACCGGGTCGACTACGTGGACATGGCCGGGCTGGTCGCCGCGGAGCTGGAGGCCTTCGGCGAGCCGGTGACGCTGGTCGGGCACTCGATGGGCGGCAAGGTGGCGATGCAGCTGGCGCTGCGCCGGCCGGAGCTGCTGCGGGCGCTGGTCGTCGTCGACATCGCGCCGGTCGAGTACCCGGTGTCCGGCGGCCGCACCGACGACCCCGACGAGGAGGCCTCCCCGTTCGGCGCGTTCATCGCCGCGATGCGGGCGGTGGACCTCGGCGCGCTGCGCACCCGCGAGGACGCCGACCGGGCGCTGCGCGAGGCGGTGCCCAGCACGATGGTGCGGTCGTTCCTGCTGCAGAGCCTGGTCCGCGAGGGGGTGGGCTCGGGCCGCTGGCGGTGGCGGCTGAACCTGGAGACCCTCGAGCGCGACCTCGGCGAGCTGCGCGGCTTCCCCGACCCGCCGCCGGGCGCCACCTTCGACGGCCCGGTGCTGTGGATCGCCGGCGCCGACAGCCACTACGTGCTGCCCGAGGACCGCCCGCGCATGGAGGAGCTGTTCCCGCGCGTCCGGCTGGTCAAGGTCAAGAACGCCGGCCACTGGGTGCACTCGGAGCAGCCCGAGGTCTTCCTCGAGACGCTGCGCCGCTTCCTCGCCGCCGTCGAGGGCTGACGTGGGCACCTCCGCGGAGTTGCGCCGGGGGGGGGGGGGGGGGGGGGGGGGGGGGCGGGGGGGGGGGGGGGGGGGGGGGGGGGGGGGGGGGGGGGGGGGGGGGGGGGGGGGGGGGGGGGGGGGGGGGGG
>NZ_JBJGZC010000025.1:0-63614 GCF_054050315.1 Geodermatophilus sp. SYSU D00867
GTCGTGGCGACTCGTCGTCGCCACGACGCCCGGAGTGGGGTCTGGCTGGGTCAGCTGGCCCCGCCGGCGGCGTTGGCGCCCTCGAGGCCGGTCAGCACCTTGTCGAAGAGGTCCTTGAGCTCGGGGCCGAGCAGGACCAGGGTCGCGATGATCGCGACGGCGATCAGGCCGACGAGCAGGCCGTACTCGACGGCGGTGGCCCCCTTCTCCTCCCGCTCGACGCGGTCCTTGGCGAGGGAGACGAGGGTGACGAGGGTGGCGAGCGGGTTCAGCACGGTTCTCTCCTGTGGGGGTGGGCCGCCGGTCCGGATCGGTCGACCCGGCCAGCCACGGCGCTGGGGACACCGTCGGGCAGGAGGTGCGGAGACTTGAGGGTCCTTCACCCCGTCCACGGACAGGGTTCATCCTCCCGGTGCGCTCCGCAGCCGGGCGGTCACTGTGAGTGTTCGGGCTTCGTCAGGGAACGAGCGGGGCCAGGACCACCAGTCCGGTGCCCAGCAGCAGCGCCGGGCCGAAGGGCAGCTCCGTGCGCAGTCCCACGCGACGGACCGCCATCAGCACCAGGGCCAGCACCGCCTGGACGGCGAACCCGGCGAACAGGCCGAGCACGACGTGCGGCCAGCCCAGCCAGCCGAGGTACAGGCCGAGGACGGCACCCAGCTTCACGTCCCCCATCCCCATGCCGCGCGGTGAGGCCAGCGCCATGGCCAGCAGCACGCCGAACACCGCCGCGGCCGCGAGCACCGCGCGCAGCAGCACCGGCCACTCCCCCGCGACCGCCGCGGCGCCGGCGAGCAGGACGCCGCCCGCGACCAGGGTGGGCAGCACGACCCGGTTGGGCAGCAGCGAGTGCCGCCGGTCGATCGCGGCCAGCAGCACCCCGACGACGGCCAGCAGGAGGTAGGCGGGCAGCTCGGCGGAGACGCCGAACCGCCACGCGGTCAGCGCACACAGCGCGGCGGTCAGGAGGACCAGGGCCGGCCGCGCCGCCGGCCGCTCCTCCACGTGCCGGTCCCGGGACGGGATCGCCGGTGCGCCCGCGGGCACCCGGGTGTTCCGGCTCCGGGTCCGCCGCCCGGCGGCCGGCCACGGGAAGCTCGCCGCAGCCCGGTCGACCGCCACGCCCGCGGCCAGACCGAGGAGCGCGACGACCCCGGTGGCGGCAGCGGTGGCGGACACGGCGGTCACGATGGCACGACGCGACGTGCAGGCCGGTGAGCGAAATGCGCCCCCTTCGGGTGAGATCCCGGGCCCCGTCACGGTGGCAGGATCTCGGCGGCCGGCGAACGGGTCGGCCCGGGACCGCACGAGGAGGACGCATGGAGCCCGGGACGCCGTGCGCCCTCCGCCTGCCCGACGGGCGCGAGCTCGCCTGGTCCGAGTGGGGGCCGGCGGACGGGCGGCCGGTGCTGTTCTGCCCGGGGGGCGGGATGAGCGGCGTCCTCGGCTTCGGTACCGGTGAACTGTCCGGCCTGGGCCTGCGGCTGCTCGCGCTCGACCGCCCCGGCCTGGGGCGGTCCTCCCCGGACCCCGCGAAGACGTACGCGTCCTGGGCGGACGACGTCGGGCACCTGGTCGCCGCGCTGGGCCTGGAGCGCGTCCTCGGGGTCGGCTTCTCGCAGGGCGCCCCGTTCGCCGTCGCGCTGGCAGGCGCCGGCCTGCTGGACGCGCTCGCGCTCGTGGCCGGGCAGGACGACCTGCGCGCGCAGCGACGCCTGCTGGTGCCCGAGGTGGCGGGCATGCTCGACGCCGCCGACGCCGACCCGGCCGGCTTCGAGCGGGAGATCGCCCGGGTCGCGACGGCGGACTGGCTGTGGGACGTCGTCCTCACCACCGCCGCACCGGTCGACCGCGCCCGCTACGAGGGCACCGACCTGGGCGGCGCCGTCCGTGCCGCGCTCGACGACGGGTTCCGCCAGGGCGCCGCCGGTTACGCGCGCGACCTGGTGACCGCACTGGGGCACTGGCCGGTCCGCCCCGAGGACCTGACCGTGCCGCTGCACCTCTGGTACGGCGCGCACGACACCAGCACCGTCCACTCCCCCGACCTCGGCCGCGGCCTGGCCGCCCGGATCCCCCGCGCCCGGCACACCGTGCTCGACGACGAGGGCGGCGCGCTGCTGTGGACCCGCGCGCGGGACGTGCTCAGCGCGCTGGCTGCCTGACCACCGGCACGGTCCGGTCCGTGCACGTCGTCCCGGGACTGTCGCAGGCGCTCCGTGCTCGTCTGCGTGCCGCTCGCCGCCACCGGGACTGTTCCTCACGGACCGAGGCGACCGGATCGTCGTCACCGTCGGGCAGGCTGCGCGCGTGACCTTCGACGCGACGCTCGTGCGGTGGCCCGGTGCCGGCGGCTGGGTGTTCGCGCCCGTGCCGCCGGAGCACGCGCCGGAGACCGCTGGTCCCTTCGGCCGGGTTCCGGTGACCGCGACCGTCGACGGGCGCACGTGGTCGACCAGCGTCTGGCGCGACCGCGCGGCGGGCTGGCTGCTCCCCGTGCCCGCGCGGATCCGGCGGGGCAAGGACGACGGCGACGTCGTCACGGTCGACGTCGAGGTGGATCCCGTCCGGTTGTGAGAACCTGTCGCTGACCTGCGGGAACTGTCGTACCCCGGCCGTAGCCTGCGGGATGTGGAGGAGGTCGCCGAGTACGTCTCGCCGGTGGAGCGCGCGCTCGCCGGCTGGCTGCTGGAGCGGCCGGTGTCGATCGCTCGGCTGCCGGTGGCGCTGCTGTCGCGGGAGCAGAAGGCCGCCGAGCTGCAGCGGGTGGCCGCGCTCAAGGCGATGACCGCCGCCTACGAGGCGGAGCTGGTCCTGGGCCTGGCCGACGACTCCCCGGCCGATCCCGATCCCGCGCCGGGCACCCCGGGTGCCCGCCGGGGGTCGTGGGCGCCGGATGCCGAGCTGCCCGGGGTGTCGGAGTTCTTCACCGCCGAGCTGGCACTGGTGCTCAACGTCGGCCGGGGCACCGCCTCCCACCTGGCCCACCGGGCGTGGACGTACCGCTCCCACCTGCCCGGCACCTGGGCGGCGCTGGCCGCCGGCGCGCTGGACGAGGCCCGTGCCAAGGCGCTGGTCGACGTGCTGGAGCACACGAGCGCGGCGACCGCGCGGACGCTCGAGGCCCGGCTGCTGCCGGAGGCCATGTCCCTGACGGTGCGCACGCTCAAGGACCGCGCGCTGGCGCTGCTGCTCGCGGCCGACGCCGAGGCCATCGACGGCCGCCGGAGGCAGGCCGAGCGGCACGCCGACGTGCGGCTGTACGACTGCCCGTTCGACGGCATGGCCACCCTCGCCGCCGACCTCCCGGCAGATGTCGCCGCCGCCAGTCATGCGCTGGTGGATGAGCTGGCGCGGATGCTGAAGGCCGACGGGGACCAGCGGCCGATCGGGCAGCTGCGCACCCTGGTCCTCGCCGACCTGCTGCAACGCCCCTGGGAGACCGACCGCCCGCCGGTGAGCGCCCACCTGCAGGTCATCGCCACCCTCGCCGCGCTGACCGGCCGCAGCAGCGAGGCCGGGGCGGTGAACGGGCTGCCGATCACCGCCGCCCACCTGCGTGAGCTCCTGCAGCAACTGGAGGCGCTCGGCGTCCGGGCACCGGAGGGCGGCTCGGTGACCCTGGCGCTGGTCGACGACGACGGCACGCTGCGGGCGACGACCACGCTGCACCGGTTGCGCCGGCTGGCCCGCACCGGCTGCCCCGACCACCCGGACACCGACTGCGACTGTGCGCTGCTGGACCGCCCGGACGCGACGGACGCCTACGCGCCGTCGGCCCAGCAGCAGGCGTTCGTGCACACCCGCGACCGCACCTGCCGCTTCCCCACCTGCGGCCAGCGCGTCGGCTGGGCCGACACCGACCACGTCGTCCCCCACGCCACCGGCGGCGCCACCGACTGCGCCAACCTGTGCTGCCTGTGCCGCAGCCACCACCGCCTGAAGACCTTCGCGCAGGGCTGGCGGTTCGAGATGACCGCCGACGGGGTGCTGACGGTGACGACACCGTCAGGAGTCACGCGGACGACCCGGCCACCGGGCCTGCACCCGCCACCGCCCGGACCCGGATCACCGCCCGACACCGGCCCACCGTCACCGGCCGACCCGGACGACGAGCCACCACCGTTCTGACCGAGCCGGCGGGCGTCGGCTCGTGCACCTACGCCGAGCCGACGCCCGTCCCCACCGCACCGCGGCGCCGCAGCCGCCGACTGCCTGCCGAGGTGCCCGGCTGCCCTGTCGCGTGCCCACGTCAGCGGCCGTACCGGACGTGCAGCAGGCCGTCGTCGGTCTCGGTCAGCCGCCCACCCGCCGCGGCCATCGCCTCCGCCGCCTTCGCCAGCCGCTCGTAGGCGGCCGCCGCATCGGGCAGCGTCGCAGCGCGGTCGGCCGCGTGCCGGAAGGTCAGCGACTCGACCGTCCGGACGAGGACACCGCCGGCCACGGCGTGCACCCGCAGGGCGCTGCCCTCGGCGACCAGGTCACGGCCGGGACCGACCCGGGCCGCGACGACCGCCCACCTCCGGGAGCCGAACTCCGCCGCCGGCACCTGGCGGGTGAGCTCGGCGAGCACCTCGGACGGCAGGTCCGGCCCGCCCACCTGCACCGCTCCTGCCCCGCTGTGGGCCACGACGGGGCTGCCGGGGACGGCGGCGAGGGACAGCACCTCGTCGCCGGGGACGGGCGGCTCGTCGACCACCCGGACCCGCCAGCGCAGGGCGGGGGCGACGCCGGGCGCCGGCGGCGGCACCGGCGCCGGGGACGAGTGGGCGCGCTGCCGCCGGGACGGGCGGCTCGCGAGCAGGTGGCCGTCGCGCATGGGCTCGGTCAGCGTCCAGCCGGCGACGTGCGCGGCGCGGAGCTCGGCGGCCAGTGCGCGGACCCGGGCGGCGGCGTCGGCCAGGGAGACGACGTCGTCGAGGTCCCAGCGGTGCTCGGTCTCGTGGCGCGAGCCCGGCCAGGGCGACGCCGGGCGGGAGAGCTGCGTGGTCATGTCGGTCCTCGCGCGGACGGGACGACCCGCAGCGGGGAGCCGGCGGGGACCGCCGGGCCGGCGCCACGGGGACGGACCGTCTCGCGGGTCGGGGCCGGCGGGTGTCCCCGGGCGGGGTCCGGCGCCGACCGGCCGATCATGGCACGACCACGGTCACTCCCCCAGGGCGAAGGTCGCCTCGACGACGGCGCGGACGACGACGTCCTGCGGGTCCAGCTCCAGCGCGGGACCGCCGCCGCGGGCCGTGACCGCCATGGTCTCGGGAGCGCCGGGCACCGCGGAGGACAGCCCGGGGTCGGCCAGCTCCAGAAGCGGCCCGAGCGGGCGGCCGACCGCGTCGGCGAGGTCGGTGGCGGCCTCGCGGGCGGCGGCGACGGCGGCCCTGCGGACGGCGCGGCGCGCGGTGGCCGGGTCGTCGAGGTCCCAGGAGACGCCGCCGATCCCGGCACCCGCCGCGGCCACGACCTCGGCCAGCTCCGGGACGGCCCCGGCGTCGGCCTGCACGGTACCGGCCACGGTCGCCTCCCAGCCGGCCGGCTCGGCGGTGCCGGTGTCCCAGACGAACCGCTCGTGCACCGACACGCGTGACAGGACCACGGCCCGCACCCCGGCGACCCCGGCGAGCGCCGCGCGCAGGCCGGCGGCGACCTCCGACGCCAGCGCCAGCGCCGCGGCCCGGCCGTCCGGGGAGACCTCGCGGACGTGCACGGCGAGCGTCGCGCAGTCGGGCGCGTGGTCGGCGGAGGCCTCCCCGCGCACCCGGACGACGGCCGGCGGCAGCGTCACGCGCGCCGTCAGCCCACCGCGGGCGCGGGTCGCGCGGTGAGCTCCGCGACCACCGACTCGTAGCAGCCGTGGAGCAGGTCCAGCCGCTCGACGAGGCGGTCGACCCAGGCCGCGGACGTGCTCACCGGCACCGGCTCGAACATCAGCGACCAGAACAGCCGGTCCACGTGCGCGGTGCGCACGAACCGCCGCTCGTCCACCGACAACGTCGACCCGACGGCCGCGGCGAACCGCCGGGCCGCCTCCCTCCGCAGCCGCGCCGCCGCCGCGGGGACGGCCAGACCGATCGCCCGGCCCAGCAGCGGGACCAGGCGCGGCCGGTCGGCGTCGGAGAGCACGTCGTTGGCGTGCCGCAGGACGGCGGCGAGCTCGGCGTCGACGCACGCCGGGGCGTCGCTGAACGGCTCACCGGCCAGCAGGGCCGTGTACTCGAGGAAGCACGCGCCGCGCGCGGGCGTGCGGTGCCGTCCCCGGCTCAGCACGGGCAGGAAGTCAGGGCTCCGCGTCATGGTCACCGCCCCCTCCGGGCCGCCTCCGGCCCTCGGCGCGACGAGCGTAGGTCGGCGGGGCGGGTCCGCGCAGTCCCGCGGCCACGGCGAGACCACGCCGCGACCACCCGGCCACGACGAGCCCGCGGCGGGAGCCCTCGACGGCGCCGGCCGACGTCGGCCACGGTGGGCCGACGCCGACCCGAGGAGCCCAGCGCGATGACCCAGCTGTCCACCGCGATCGAGATCGACGCTCCGCCCGAGCGGGTGTGGGCCGAGCTCACCGACCTGGGCGCCTATCCCGAGTGGAACCCGTTCATCGTCCGGGCCGAGGGCGACGTCGTCCCCGGCGCCCGGCTGTCGCTGCGGATGCAGCCGGTGGGCGGACGGGCGATGGGCTTCCGCCCGCGCCTGCTCGAGGTCGACCCGGCCCGCGAGCTGCGGTGGCTCGGCAGGCTCGGCGTGCCGGGCCTGTTCGACGGCGAGCACGTCTTCCGCCTCGAGCCCGTGGGGCCGGGCACCCGGCTGGTCCAGGAGGAGACCTTCCGCGGTGTGCTCGTCCCGCTGCTGGCGCGGTCGCTGCGGCGGGGCACGCTGCCCGCCTTCGAGGCCATGAACCGGGCGCTCAAGGAGCGCGCGGAGCGGACCCTGTGATCCGCCCTCCGGGGCACGGGAGCGGTCGGCGGCGTCCGGCGATGACCGTCCTGGGCAGGCTGGGTGCCCTGGCCGCGGACCTCGCGCCCGGGCTGCGCCCCACCGCCGGCACGTACACCGTCGAGCGGGACCTGCCCGTGTCGATGCCCGACGGGCGCGACGTCGTCGACGGGATCCCCGGCTCGACCCGCGCACCGTCCCGGCCGACGACGTCGCGGTCGCGGTCGCCGACGACGGCACCCTCGCCGTCGACGTCGCGCTGTCCCCACCGCCTGCCGGTTCCGGGGCGGGCACCGGGTGCGGGTGCAGGTCACCGGTCCTGCCCTGACCGTCAGGGGACGACGTCGGGCACGAACCGCTGGCTGTCCAGCGGCGGGCGCACGTAGTCCTCGTCGACCGGCGGCCGCGGCGGCAGCTCCGGCGGCTCGGGGGTGAGGTCCTCGTAGGGCACCTGGGTGAGCAGGTGCGAGATCACGTTGAGGCGGGCGCGCTTCTTGACGTCGGCCTCGACCACCCACCACGGCGCCTCGGGGATGTCGGTCGCGGCGAACATCGCGTCCTTGGCCTTGGAGAACTCGACCCAGCGGTTGCGCGCCTCGAGGTCCATCGGGCTGAGCTTCCAGCGCTTGGTCGGGTCGTGCAGCCGCGCCTGGAAGCGCTTCTCCTGCTCGGTGTCGCTGACGGAGAACCAGTACTTGAGCACGGTGATCCCGCTGCGGACGAGCATCCGCTCGAACTCGGGGCAGGAGCGGAGGAACTCCTCGTACTCCTCGTCGGTGCAGAAGCCCATGACCCGCTCGACGCCGGCGCGGTTGTACCAGGACCGGTCGAACAGGACCATCTCGCCGCGGGTGGGCAGGTGCTCCACGTAGCGCTGGAAGTACCACTGCCCGCGCTCGCGCTCGGTCGGTGCCGGCAGCGCCACCACCCGGGTGGCCCGCGGGTTGACCGACTCGGTGATCCGCTGGATCGCGCCGCCCTTGCCGGCCGCGTCACGGCCCTCGAACAGGACGACGACGCGCAGCCCCCGCGCGCGGACGAACTCCTGCTGCTTGACCAGCTCCACCTGGAGGCGGGCCATCTCCTCCTCGTAGTACGCGGTGGGGACCTTGCCGGTGGACCTGGGTGCCTCCTCGACGGAGGGGCCGGACCGCTTCTTGGACGCCATGCCGCACCATCCACCCGCCCCGCCGGGCGGGGCAAGGGACGGGAGGACGCCGGGGTGCCCGACCGGCGCGGTCAGGTGCCGCAGAACGTGACGAACGGTCCCCCGGGGCCGGGGGCGGCGTAGCGCTCCAGCCCGGGCCGCTCGTCGAACGGCCGGCGGACCACCTCGACCAGTCGCTCGACCGGGCCCGTGTCGCCGGCGGTGGCCGCGGCCAGCGCCTCCTCGACGAGGTGGTTGCGCGGCACGTAGACGGGGTTGACCCGGTCCATGGCGTCCGCGTCCGGAACCAGCGCGCGCCAGCGCTCCAGCCAGGCGTCGATCCCGGCGAGGTCGAGGACCAGCTCACGGACCGGCTCGGCGTCACCGCGCGCGGCCGCCGACAGCGCCCGCGCCGAGGAGGTCAGGTCGACCCGGTTCGCCTGCAGGAGCGCGAGCCAGTCGTCGACCAGGACCCGGGCGACCTCGTCGTCGAGCCCGGCGGGCAGGCCGAGCTTGGCCCGCCAGCCGGCCAGCAGCGCCGCCTCGTAGCGCGGGCGGAACCGGCCGAGCGCCTCGACGGCGAGCGCGACCGCCTGCTCCTGCTCGTCGGCGAACAGCGGCAGCAGCGCCTCGGCCAGCCGGGCGAGGTCCCACTCGGCGGCGAGCGGCTGGTTGCCGTAGCGGTAGCGCCCGCCCTCGTCGACCGAGCTGAACCACGTGTCGGGGTCGTAGCCCTCCATGAAGGCGCACGGCCCGTAGTCGATGGTCTCGCCGGACAGCGTCACGTTGTCGGTGTTCATCACGCCGTGCACGAAGCCGACGAGCATCCAGCGCGCCACCAGGTCCGCCTGCGCGGCGACGACCGCCTCGTAGAGCGCGAGGTACCGGTTGCCGGCGTCCGCCGAGGCCGGGTGGTGCCGGTCGATCGCCTCGTCGGCGAGCCGGCGCAGCAGGTCGTCGTCGCCGGTGGCGCGGGCGTACTGCGTGCTGCCGACCCGCAGGTGGCTGGCGGCCACCCGGGCGAGGACGGCGCCGGGCAGCAGGGTCTCCCGGCGCACCGGACGCCCGGTGGCGACGACGGCGAGCGAGCGGGTGGTGGGGATGCCGAGGGCGTGCATCGCCTCGCTGACGACGTACTCGCGCAGCATCGGCCCGACGGCGGCCAGCCCGTCGCCGCCGCGGGAGAACGGCGTGGCGCCCGAGCCCTTGAGGTGCAGGTCGACCGGCCGGCCGTCGGCGCCGGGGAGCTCGCCGAGCAGCAGCGCCCGCCCGTCCCCCAGCCGCGGGTTGTAGTAGCCGAACTGGTGGCCGGCGTAGGCCTGCGCCACCGGCCGCGCGCCCTCGGGCACGACGGTGCCGGTGAGCAGCCCGACGCCGGCGGGCCCGCGCAGCTCCTCCGGGTCCAGGCCGAGCTCCGCGGCCAGCGGCTCGTTGAGCACCAGCAGCCGAGGGGCGGGCGTCTCGACGGCCTGCCAGGGCACGGCCATCTCCGGCAGCGCGGTGGCGAAGCGGGTGCCGAGGACGACGGAGACGCCGGGGGTGACGGTCACCCCCTCGAATGTACGGACGACGCCGGACCCGGGTCGTCGTCTGCGACCCTGCCCGGGTGTCCGGGGAGGTCGAGCTGAGCCTGCAGGACCTCCGCGTGGTGGCCCGCTACGCGGCCGGGTGCGCGCGGGAGGTCCTGGCGCTGTTCGAGGCCGAGCGCCCCGGCGACGGGCGACCGCGGGCGGCGGTCGAGGCCGCGGACGCCTTCGCCGATGGGGCCGCCCGGACGGTGCTGCAGCGGACGACCGCCCTGGCGGCGCACCGGGCCGCGGCCGAGGCTCCGCCCGGGGCCGCGCGGGAGGCGGCGCGCGCGGCCGGTTCCGCGGCGGCCGCGGCGTACCTGCACCCGCTGGCGCGGGCGACGCAGGTGCGGCACGTCCTGGGGGCGGCGGCGTCCGCGGCACGGGCGGCGGAGCTGGCCGGCGGCGGCGACGAGGCGGTGGGAGCCGCGTGGATCGAGCGGGCGCGGCAGCGGGCGACGCCCGGCCTGGTCGCGGTGCTCCGGCGCTACCCGGCCGCTCCGACGGGCGGGAACCGGACGAGCCGGCTCGTGGCCGCGCTGGACGCCGCGCTGCGGGCGTGAGCCGGTCAGCGCAGCAGGCGGTCCTGCACGCGCCGCAGCACGGTCCGCGCCAGCCGGCCGGCGGGCGGGCGCGGGGCCTCGAGCCGCGACTCGACGGCGGCCAGCCGCGTCTCCAGGTCGGTGACCGTGGCCGGGGCGGCCGGCGGCGTCACCGCGAGCTCGGCGAGGCCCTCGGTCAGCCCGGACACCAGGCCGGCCACCTCGTCGGGCCGGAGCTTGACGGTGCCGACGCACGCGTCGTCGCGCCAGATGCTCAGGTTGACCAGGCCCTGCGCCGGGTGGGCGGAGACGCGGACCGCGCGGGTCCGGTCGCGTGCGTCCCACACCCAGCGGGCCCGTGCCGGCATCGCGGTGACCGTCATCCCGCCATGATCGCCACCGGAGCCCCCGTCGGCCAGCAGGAACGGGTCAGACGTCGGTGGGCACCCCCCGGTCGAGCCACCGGAACCGCCGGCGGACGTCCTCCGGCGCGGCGGCCAGGTCGCGCTCGGCCGCCTCCCGCCCCTGCCGGAAGTGGCTCCACCCCTCGTGGTGCACGGGGACGACGACCCGCGCCCCGGTCGCCCGGCACACGGCGGCGGCCTCCCGGCCGGTCATCGAGTACCGGACCGGCCCGGTGACGGGGAAGCGCACGCCGCCCAGGTGCAGCACCGCGACGTCGACCCGCAGCCGCTCGGCGACCCGCCGCAGCCCGGGGAAGGCCACGGTGTCCCCGGAGATCCACAGCACCCCGCCGTCCGCGCCGGCCTCCCGCACGGCGAACCCGACGACGTCGCCGACCAGCCGGCGGCTCAGCGGCGGCCCGTGCCGCGCCGGCGTGGCGGTGACCTCCAGCGGCGGGAGCCCCGGCGCCTCGAGGACCGTCGTCTGCCAGTCCCGCAGCCCGCGGGCGCCGTCCCCCAGCCGGCGGGCGCCGGACGCGGTGGTGACCACCACCGGCACCTCGGCGAGCAGGGCGCGGCCGGCGTCGTCGAGGTTGTCGGCGTGGTGGTCGTGGCTGAGCAGGACGGCGTCGACCGGCAGCACGTCGGCCGGTGCCAGCGCCGGTCCCGTCGTCTTGGTCGACCCGGTGCCCCAGCCGAAGGCGTAGGCGCGTCCCGGCGGGTCGAAGGTGGGGTCGGTGAGCAGCCGGCGCCCGGCGACCTCGACCAGCAGCGTCGGGCCGCCGACGTGCGTCAGCCGCACGTCACTGCGCGCCGGCGACCTGCGGACGCGGTCCCGTCGCGTGCGCCAGCGCCCAGTCGAGGACCTCGTCGGCGATCGCCTCCCAGCCCGGCGAGGCGGGCAGCAGGTGGGGGTAGCCGGGGTACTCGCGCACCTCGGTCACGGTGTCGCCGCGGTAGTGCGCCGCGTTCGACCGCTGGACGGCCGGCGGCATGATGTGGTCCTCGCCGCCGGAGACGAACAGCAGCGGCGGCCGGGCCTCGTTGCCGTAGTCGACGTGCGCGTCCTGCGGGCCGGGCATGAGGTTGGCCAGCACGGAGTTCCACAGGATCCGGCCCGACGCCGGGACGTGGTACCGCCGGTACAGCGCCCGCGACTCGTCCTCGGGGAACGTGTTGGTGAAGGCGTAGTGCCACTGCTCCTCGGTCAGCCCGACGGCGCGGTGCCGGTTGGCCGGGTTCCTGAGCACCGTCCAGGTGGAGCGCAGCTGCGACAGCGGCACCACCCGCACGCCCTCGGTCGGCGCGGAGTTGAGCACCACGCCGACCGCGCCGAGACCGCGGTCGAGCAGCAGCTGCACGAGCGTGCCGCCGGCGGAGTGGCCGATCAGGACCGGCGGCCGGTCCAGCCCGCGGACGAGCGCGGACAGGTGCTCGACGATCGCGGGCAGCGTGACCTCGGCGATCGGCGTCGGGTCGGCGTTGAGCGCCTCGACCTCGCCCTCGAAGCCGGGGTAGGTCGGGGTGAGCACGCGGAAGCCGCGCTGCTCGTAGTGTGCCTTCCAGTCCTCCCAGCTGCGCGGGGTCACCCAGAAGCCGTGGATCAGGACGATGGTGTCCGGTGCGGTGGTGCCGGGTGCCGGTGGCGTGGTCACGGTCGCTCCCCTCGGAGGTGGTGCCCGGTCGGCGCGAGCCTGGCAGCGGACCCGGCGGGCGAACGGTCCCTGCGTGCACGGCTGCGGTCCCTGCCTGCATCCGTGCGGGTTCCGGGAGGAGCCCGGCTCTGCCAGGCTCGGCGTCCACGGGAACGTCTGCTGCCCGAGGCCCAGGGACGGCGCGATGCTGCTCTTCGACACCACCCTGCTCCCCCGCGCCGACCGCGCCGAGGCCTTCCACGTCGCGATGCAGGAGGCGTCGGCGGCCTGCCGCGTGGAGCACCGTGAGGACCCCGCGGCGGTGCAGGCGCGGGTGCAGGCGTTCCCGTACGGGACGGCGGTGCTGCTGGCCACCGACGCGACCCGCTTCCGCATGGTCCGCACCCGGCGGCACGTCGCCCGGGACGACGCCCCGCTGGTCGCGCTGGCCTTCCAGCACCGCGGCCGCGGCGAGTTCGACCAGCTGGGCCACGAGCAGGTGGTCGAGGACGGGGACCTGATGCTGGTGGACATGAGCGCGCCCTACGGGTTCGCCTGCGTGACCGGCGGCGGGTCCCGCGCGCTGCTGGTCCCCCTCGACCGGCTCGGCCTGCCGGTCGACGTCGTCCGCCGGGCGGCGCCGCGGCTGCGGGCCAGCGCGCTGCACGGGCTGGTGCGCGCGCACCTGCAGCGGATCGCCGACGACGCCGCGGCGCTGTCGGCCGACCCGGGGGCGGCCGCGCTGGGGGCGGCCACGGTCGAGCTGGTCCGCGCGCTGGTCGTGTCCGCGGCCGGCGACGACCGGCTCGGGCCGCCGGTGCGGGAGGACACGCTGGTGACCCGGGTGCGGGCGTACGTCGCCCGGCACCTCACCGACCCCGGCCTCACCCCGGCCGCCGTGGCCCGGGCGCACGGCGTCTCGGTCCGGCAGCTCTACAAGGCCTTCGCCGCGGCGGGCGCCAGCCTCGAGCAGGAGGTCATCGCGCGGCGGCTGGAGGCCGCGCGGGCCCGGCTGGCCTCACCCGCCGGTCGGCAGCGGTCGATCGCCGCGACCGCCCGCGCCTGCGGCTTCGCCGACCCCAGCCACTTCGCCCGCCGGTTCCGCGAGGCCTTCGGGACGAGTCCGCGGGAGTGGCAGCGGGCGTCCGCTGCCGGCTGACCGCCGGCCGGCGTCGACCTCGGTGCGCGGGCCGCCACGGGCGAGGAACGACGCGACGCCGGGCGGGCGGTAGCGCTCGTCCTGCAGGTACCGGCGGACGGTGGTCGAGGCCAGGCTCTCGGTGCGCGGGTGGCCGACGCCGATCGGCCGGTGGTACCGCGGCAGCAGCCGGTAGAGGCCGGTGCGGGAGTCCCGCAGCTCGCCAAGCGGGTCGGGCACCGGGCGCGGGCGGTTGTCGTCCGGGGCCCCGCCGGGCGGGGGCGGCGCGAAGGCGTCGCGGTGGAACGCCAGGCCGCACTCGCGGGCCCGGTCGACCATCCACAGCAGCGCGACGTCGGACAGCGAGGTGTCGCGGTAGCCGCCGCCGACGCCGCAGTGCACGCCGGAGAACCAGACCTGCTCCAGCCGCTGGCCCTCCGGGCGGGCGTCGCCGCGGTGCGGCTCCCACAGCGTGGGCCGGAAGGCGCGACGGGTCTCGTCCACGGCCAGCGCCTGGAAGGCGTTGCGCACCTTCGAGCTCAGCGTCGTGTCGTGGAACGCCCACCGCCGGTTGACGAAGCCCAGGCCGCGCACCGGCAGCCCGAGCGCGCCCACGGTGTCCCAGACGCCGATGAAGTGGACGTCGGGCTCGTAGGAGTAGGACCGCCGGAACAGCTCGGCCTCGGTGCCGCGGGGATGGGCCTCCCGGCACCGGTAGAGCTCGTAGGCCTCGTCGAGCCGGCCGGCGTGGCGGCGCTCCAGCACGCCGGCGGTGCGGACGAAGCCGGCGGTGCTGCGGGCGGTGAACGCGCCGCGGCTGAACCCGAAGAACCACAGCTCGTCACCGGGCTCGTAGTTGTCGACGATCGTCCGGTAGGCGTCCTTGACGGCGCGGGACAGGCCGACGCCGAACGCGCCGCCGCGGTACCGCTCACCGCGTGCGGTGCCGACCCCGCGCAGGTAGAAGACGCACTGCCGCAGCCCGTCGGCGCCGGCCGGGGCGACCTCCAGGGCGAGCTTGGTGACGTTCGTCGGGCACGGCCGGCCCTCGGCCACCTGGTCGGGGGTGTTCCAGGTGCCGTCGCAGCACACGACCAGTCGCTTCGGCATCGTGCCTCCCGCGTCGCTCCCCGCCACGGTGCTCCCCCGCCGCCCGGCCGACAAGGCCCCGCCGTGCCGCCGTGCCGCCGCCCCGCCGTGCCGCCGCCCCGCCGCGCCGCCGCGCCGCCGCGCCGCCGCGCCGGGCCCTCGCTTTGCCGACCCGCCGGGACGCGGGCAGGCTCGCCGCACACGGGGCCCGCGACGAGGGGACGCCCATGAGCACTCGGGACCAGCGCTCCGTCTGGCGGCGCCTGCCGGTCGAGCAGATGGACGACGTCGAGGAACGGAACGCCGGCGGCGCGCTCGCCAAGAGCCTGGGGCTGTGGCAGCTGACCGCGATCGGGGTCGGCGGCATCATCGGCGTCGGGATCTTCTCCCTCGCGGGGCTCGTGGCCGCCGGCGACGCGGACAACGAGCCCGTCGGGCCGGCCGTGCTCATCGCCTTCCTGATCGCGGGCCTGGCGTCGGCGGCGGCGGCGCTGTCCTACGCCGAGTTCGCCGGCATGATCCCGCGGGCCGGCTCCGCCTACACCTACGGCTACGTGGCCCTCGGCGAGCTCATCGGCTGGTTCATCGGCTGGGACCTGCTCCTGGAGTACATCGCCATCGTCGCCGTCGTGGCCATCGGCATCTCCGGCTACCTCGGCGAGCTGCTCGACAACCTCGGGCTCACCCTGCCGACGTCGCTCACCGCGTCCGCCGAGGAGGGCGGCGTCGTCAACGTCCCCGCCGTCGTGATCTGCCTGCTCGTCACGTTCATCCTCAGCCGCGGCACGAAGACCTTCGGCCGGTTCGAGTTGATCGCCGTGGGGATCAAGATCCTGCTGATCCTCGGCATCATCGGGCTGGGCGTCTTCTACGTCCAGGCGGGGAACTACGACCCCTTCCTGCCGTCCGGCTTCGGCCCGGTGCTCACCGGCGCGGCCACCGTCTTCTTCGCGGTCTTCGGCTACGACGCCATGAGCACCGCCGCCGAGGAGGCCCGCGACGGCAAGGAGCACATGCCGAAGGCGATCATCCTGTCGCTGGTCGTCGCGATGCTGCTCTACGTCGCCGCGACGCTGGTGCTCACCGGGATGCAGGACTACCGGGACATCGACCCGACCGCCGGCTTCGCCTCGGCCTTCGAGAGCGTGGGCCTGCCGGTGGTCGCCGGCGTCATCTCCGTCTTCGCCGTGCTGTCGATCCTGACCGTGATGCTGACCTTCCTGCTCGGCGTCACCCGCGTCTGGTTCTCCATGAGCCGCGACGGGCTGCTGCCCCCGTGGTTCGCGAAGGTGGACCGGACCGGCACGCCGCAGCGGGTGACCTGGATCGCCGGCGTCGGGTCTGCCGTGCTCGCCGGCGTCTTCCCGATTCGCGCCGTCGCCGACCTGACGAACATCGGCATCCTGTCGGCGTTCATCGTGGTCTGCGTCGCGGTCATCCTGTTCCGCTACACCCGGCCGGACACCCCGCGGCCGTTCCGGTTGCCGCTCATGCCCGTCGTCCCGGCCTTCGGGGTGCTCGCGTCGCTGTTCCTCATCTGGCAGCTGCCGTGGGAGACGTGGGCCCGCTTCGGGGTCTGGCTGCTCATCGGGCTGGTCATCTACTTCGCCTACGGGCGCAAGCACTCGCTCCTGAACCCGGACAGCCCGAGCCACCGCCGGCCGGTCGACGGCTGAGCGGCGCCGCGGCCGTCAGGGGCGGAGGGCCTGGCTCCCGCGGTAGGAGAGGTCGCGGACGGCGCGGAACAGCGCGACCGGCTGGAGGTCGTCGGCCCCGAGCGTCGGCCGGAAGCGCAGCGCCTCGGACTCCGCGTCCGGCAGGGCGGCGCCGAGGTTCAGCCGTCCCCACCGCCTCCAGCCGCCGGCGAGCGGTGCCGCCAGCAGGTCCCAGCCGGCGCCCGTGTCGCGCGCCCCGAGCACCACCAGGCGGCCGCTGCCGGTCCGGTACGGCAGGACCGAGGAGCACGTCCGGCCGAGGGGCTCCGGCAGGAACAGGTGGCGCAGGCCGGGCAGGCCCCCGGAGGTGTTGACCAGGACGTCCAGCGGTGCCCCGCCCCGGCCGAGCAGCGGGAGGCGGACCGCCAGGCCGACGACGTCGGGCAGCGGCTCCGGCAGCCCGACCCCGCGGGAGACGCGGACGACGACGTCGTACGTGCCCGCCTCGTCGAGGACCCGGGCACCCCAGGTGCCGCCGCCGTCGGTCACCACGGTCCCGGCGGACGCCCGTCCCCGGGGGTGGAACACGCGCGCGCCGCGCACCGCCGTCCCGAGGGCGAGCGCGGACGCGGTGACGGTGCGGGGCAGGGCGAGCAGGTCCACGCCGCCCGGCTACCCCGCGTGCCCCGGGTGGACGCCCGCGTCGCGGGAGGACCCCGGTCACGCCCGGCGGGGCTACCGTCACCCCGTGGGCGTCGTCCTCCGGGGCCTGCGCCAGGCGCTGGCCGCGGTGCTGCTCGCGGCGGCCGTGGCTCTGGCCGTCGCGGGGCTGTGGAGCCTGCTCGGGGACGGCAGCTTCCTGTCGCGGTTCGCGCTGGTCCTGCTCGTGCTGGCCGGCCTCATCGGGCTGACCAGCGGCGCGGTGTTCACCCGGGCCCACGAGTACGAGCACGGCCGGCGGCCCGACGTCGACGACCACGGCTCCCCCGGTGGGGTCCTGACCGGCGTGGGCGTCTTCCTGTTCGTGTCCCTGCCGCTGTTCGCCGCCGGCGCCGTGCTGCTCACCGTCGCCTGAGCACGGCGGACGAGGCCGAGGACACGGGTCCGTGCGACGCTCGGGCACGGCTGTCCTCGACGGCCGTCCCGGGACGACGACGCCCGCCCGGGTCCGACCCGGCGGTCGAGGAGGAGCCGGACGGCATGGACGGCGTGCGGCTGCTCGAGGTCGCGATGGAGTCCGCCGCTCGGCTCCCGGCGAACCACTCGTGACGCTGACGTGCGAGCCCGAGCCCAGCCGGGCGCTGCAGCAGCGGTACGAGGAGCTCGTCCCCGGCCACCCCGTGGACGAGCGGCACCGGCTGACCATCCGTGCCGGTGACGCGGTGACGCGGGACCTCGTCGAGGAGCTGGTGCGCAACTCGTACGAACTGGTCGTGGAGGGACTGCCCAGGGCCAGGCGCCCGGGCCCGTCACACGGCGAGCCGTGAGACGCCGGGACCAGGACGGGACGGGTCCCTCGTCCGCCGTACCCACCGTCGCCTGAGCGCGGCCTCCGTACGGAGGCGTTGGGCCCTGTCCCGCCCGCCGCGGGCGGGGCACCGTTGACCGGGCGGGGGACGACCGTGCGACCGACGACGCCCACCGGAGGCTGCCGTGCCGACGACGCGGAGGACGACCGGCTCCCTGCGAGCGGCGGTGCTGGTGACCGGCGTGGTCGCCCTGACCGTCACCACCGTCCCGCCCGCGGCGGCGTCCTGGCCGGAGGTGATCGTCCTGCCGGGCGCCACCTCGGCCGAGGGCATCGCGGCGGGTGCAGGGGACACGTTCTACGCGGGCGACCTGTTCGCCGGCGACGTCTTCCGCGGCGACCTCGAGGCGGGCACCGCCGAGCTGTTCATCGACGCACCGGAGGGCCGGTGGGCGGTCGGCATGGACGCCGACCTGCGGCACGGCCTGCTCTACGTCGCCGGCGGCGGCACCGGCCAGGCGTACGTGTACGACCTGCACTCCGGGGAGACGGTCGCGGAGTACCAGTTCGCGCCGCCGTCGCCGGCGCCCCCGGCGGCCTTCACCACGCTGGTCAACGACGTCGTCGTCACCCCGGCGGGCGCGTGGTTCACCGACAGCCGGCGTGCCGTGCTGTACCACGTGCCGATCGACGCCTCCGGGCGGCCGGGGCCGTTCCGCACGCTCCCGCTGCACGGGCCGGCGGCCGACACCGCCGGCGAGATCAACCTCAACGGCATCGACGCCGCGCGCCACGGCGGCACGCTGGTCGTCGCGCACTCGACCAACGGCGAGCTGTACACGGTGGACCCCGCCACGGGCGACAGCGCGGTCGTCGCCGGGGTGAGCGTGCCGTCCGTGGACGGCATCGAGCTGCACCGCGACTCGCTGTGGGCGGTGCAGAACACGAACCGGGTGAGCGAGGTCCGGCTGAGCCCGGACCTGGCGTCCGGGTCCGTCGTGGAGGTCGTCACCAGCGACCTCTTCCAGACCCCGGCGACCGCCATCCGGCACGAGGGACGGCTCGCCGTCGTCAACGCCAAGTTCGACACCGGCATCCCGCCGACCGCGTCGCAGTACGAGGTGGTGCTCGTCCACGACTGACCCCTCCGGGAGGGTCAGGGCGTCCCAGCGGGAGGGTCGTCGAACCGGGCGAGCACCATCGGCAGCAGCCAGTCCAGGCGGTCGAGCACGCCGCTGCCCGGCGGCATGAAGTGGGTGGTCCCCGGCAGGATCGCCAGGCGCGCCCGCGAGAGACCGGCCAGGTCGCCCATCGCGCCGCCGCCGAGGAGGCGGAAGAGCTCGACCGCGGACTCGGCCAGGACGGCATCGGCGTCCCCGGCGACGACCAGGGTCGGCGCGGTGATCCCCCGGATGTCCTCGGCCGGCCAGTCGAAGGGGGTCTCGTCGAGCGTCTTCAGCTTCTGGACGAGGACCGGGAAGTGGCCGGGGTCCGGGGCGGTGGCCCGGTAGGCCTCCTCCAGCGGCGACCCGGCGAACACCTCCGGGGTGATGGTCGGGATCATCTCGAGCAGTTCCGGCTGCGTCCCCCTGCTCGAGTGCGACGCCGAGACGACCACCAGCGTGCGGACCACCTCCGGGTGACGGACGGCCACCTGCAGCGCCGCGGCGCCGCCCATGCTGTAGCCCAGGACGTCAGCCCGCTCGATGCCGAGGTGCGCGAGGAGGCCCGCGGCGTCGTCGGCCAGGCCCTCGTAGGTGATCGGCCGGTCCACGTCCGCCGTCCGGCCGTGGGCCTGCAGGTCCGGGACGACGACCTCCCGGGTGGTGGCCAGGGCGCCCACCAGCGGTCCGAGGTCACCGGCCGACATGTACGCGCCGTGCAGGAGGAGGACCGGGCCGCCCGCCGGCTCCCCCGTGGGCCCGTGGACCTCGTAGTACATGCGCAGCCTGCCGACCGGCGCGTACCCGGTCCTCGTCGCGGTGGCGGTGTCGGTCACGGGGCCCTCCTCGGCGGTCCGGGGCCAGGCGATCGTCGCGCGACCGGCACGGCGGCGGGAACCCCCGCGGGCCCGGCGGACGTGACAGCGTGGCCGGGTGGACCGCGCCGGCGTGATGCAGTGGGTGGCCGGGTACGAGCGCGCGTGGCGGGAGGGGGACGTGGCCGCGGTCGCCCGGCTGTTCACCGACGACGCGCGGTACCGGCGCTCCCCCTACGAGCCGTCGGAGGTCGGCCACGCGGCGATCCGGGCGTTCTGGCGGGAGGACGAGGGCCGGACGTTCACGGTGGCCGCGGAGCCGGTCGCCGTCGAGGGGCGCGACGCGGTGGTGCGGCTGGAGGTGCGGTACGGCGCCCCGGCGCCGCAGGAGTACCGGGACCTGTGGGTGCTGCGCTTCGCCGACGACGGCCGGGTCGAGGACTTCGAGGAGTGGGCGTACTGGCCCGGCAGGTCCTACACCGCAGAGGCCGACACGGCCGGCTGAGGGGCCGCGCGGCGGATCCGCGCCTGGGACCGCGAGCGGTCGCGCCCTACGCTCGTCCGGCATGGCGACGGTCTTCGCCGGGATGGCGGCCAGCCTGGACGGCTTCATCCAGTCGAGGTCCGGGGACCTCGCGTGGCTCAACGACGCCATGGCCCCGGGTGAGGACTACGGCTTCGCGGAGACCGAGGCCCGCACCGGGGCCTACGTCGTCGGCGCGAACACGTACCGGGAGATGGGCACCGCCGGTGTCGGTGGCGTGCCGACCTGGGTGGTCACCCACGACGCCGACCTGCCGACCGGCCGGAACACGCACGCGTACGCCGGCGACCTGACCCGGCTGATCGACACCGTGCGGTCCCGGATCGACCCCGGCAGGGACATCTGCGTCTTCGGCGGCGGGCGGCTGGTCACCCAGCTCCTGCAGCTCGGGCTCGTCGACGAGCTGGGCGTCTCCGTCGTCCCCGTCGTCCTCGGGGACGGCGTGCCCTTCTTCGGCACGATGACGGCGAGCACCAGGCTCCGGCTGATCGAGTGCCGCCCCTTCCCCTCGGGGATCGTGCTGCTCAACTACCGGGTGGTGCGGCCCTAACCGGTGTCCCCGCCGTGCAGGGTGGGCCGGTAGACGAGCTCCTGGATGCGGCCGTCGAACGTCCGGCTCCCGAGCAGCTCGAGGTCGAAGTCGGCCGCGCCCGCGAAGACCGGCGCCGTCCCGGTCCGGCCGGTGATCACCGGGAAGACCGTCACCTGGACGCGGTCGACCAGGCCGGCGGCCATCAGCGCCCGGTTCACCGACAGGCTGCCGTGCGAGCGCAGCGGCACGTCGGACTCCTCCTTGAGCCGGGCGACGACGTCGACGGCGTCCCCGTGCTCGAGGGTCGCGTCGGGCCAGTCGAGGGGACCCTGCAGCGTCGTCGACACGACCGTCGTCGGCATGGTCCGCATCCGGGTGTTCAGCGGGTCGGTGACCTGGGCCGGGTCCAGGAACCGCACGAACTCCCGGAAGGTGGTGGCCCCGAGGACCAGCCGCTGCTCCGCGCGGTACTGCGCGAGGCGGTGGTCGAGGAACTCCGGGCCCTGCTTGCTCCAGTAGCCGCCCCAGTCGCCGTCCTCGCCGTAGGAGCCGAAGCCGTCGAGGGTGCAGAAGACGTCGAAGGTGTAGGTGGCGGTCACGATGCCCTCCCCGGGTGCGGCCGGCCGGCTGCCGGCCGCCGGACGGCGTAGCGCAGCAGGACGACACCGTTGCCGAACCGCCGGTTCTCCACCAGCTCCAGGTCGATCGGCTCGTCGGCGGTCTCGAACAGCCGTCGACCGCGGCCGACGACGACGGGGTTGACGTAGAGCCGGTACTCGTCGACCAGGTCCAGCCGGCGGAAGGTCTCGGCCAGGTCGACCCCGCCGAGCGTCATGTCGCCGCCGGGCTGCTGCTTCAGTGCGCGGATCTCGTCGGGGTCCACCTCTGCCCGCAGCGAGGCGTTGGGGCCGACCTCCCGCAGCGTGCGGGAGAACACGATCTTCGGCACCGCCCGCCAGATACCGGCGAACTCGCGCATCGTCGGCGGGGCGTCCGGGTCCTGGTCGGCGGTCGGCCAGTACGCCTCCATGAGCTCGTAGGTGACCCGGCCCTCGAGGAAGGCGCTCTTGGTCGCGAGCTCCTCGTTGAAGTGCCCGTGCAGCTCCTCGTCGACGCGGTGCCAGCCCAGGTCGTGGTCCGGCCCCTCGAAGTAGCCGTCCAGCGACAGCATCATGTGCACGACGATCTTCCGCATCCGTCCTCCTGGTCTCCGGCCCGGTCCGGGAGCTCGGACCGGCGGACGGGGACGAAGTCATCGGTCCCGCCTCCCGGGAGCCGCCCCGGGGGACACGGCGGCGCGACCTCACACCGCCGGGCGCTGTGCCGGTACCTCCTGGAAGGCGCGGACCTCGATCCGCGCGCCGAGCGCCCGGGACGCCTTCGCCGCCCAGGAGACGGCCGCCGCCCGGTCCGGCGCCTCGACGACCCAGAAGCCGCCGAGGTACTCCGGCGCCTGCGTGTACGGCCCGTCGGTGAGGGCGAGGTCGTCCCCGGTGTGGTCGACGGTGACCGCGGTCGACGGCGGGTGCAGCCCACCGGCGAAGACCAGCGCGCCGGACGCCGCCAGCTCCTCCAGGAAGGCGCCGGCCGCCGCCAGGGCGGCCTCCAGCTCGGCGGGGTCCATCGTGGCCATCGTCGGTTCCTCGGCCGAGTCGTGCGGCATGGACAGCAGGTACTGCGTCACGGGTCCTCCCGGGTGGTCGCCGCGGCCCGTCCGGCCGCTCCACGAGAGGGACCCCGGTCGCCGCATCGACTCATCGGTCGGGTCCCGTCGGTGGGGTCGCCTGGCGGCGACACACCGGCAGCCACCCGCGACCGGGCCCGGACGACCGGACGCCGTCGACCCGGTCGTGCGCGGATCGGCGGAGGGGGACGACGGACGAGTCGGCCTGCCGATCCGGGGCCGGCTGTTCAGCGCCTGGTCTCGTACCTGGTCAGGAGCACGCCGCCGGGGAACGTCCGGGTCTCCACCAGGTCCAGGTCCACCCGGTCGTCCAGGGCCGGGAAGAACGGCGTGCCGCCGCCCACCAGGACCGGGTGGGTGACGAGCGCGTACTCGTCGATCAGCCCGGCCCGCATGGCCGCCGCGGCGAGGGTGGCGCCGCCGACGTCCATGGGACCGCCGTCCCCGGCCTTGAGCCGGGTGATCTCGGTGACGGCGTCGCCGGTGACCAGGCGGGCGTTCCCGTCGACCGCGCTGGCCGTCGAGGAGAACACCACCTTCGGCATGTCCCGCCAGCGGCGGGCGTACTCGATCTGCGCCGGTGTGGCGCCGGGCTGCTGGTCGGCGGTCGGCCAGTGGGAGCTCATCGTCTCCCACAGTCTGCGCCCGTACAGCGCCAGGCCCGTGGCCCCCACCCGGTCGGACCACCACTGGAACAGCTCGTCGCTCGGCACGCTCCAGCCGAGGTCGTCGCCGGGCGCGGCGACGTAGCCGTCCAGGCTCAGGTTCATGGCGAAGGTCAGTCTCCGCATCGCGTGGCCTCCCGTGGGTCGGTGTTCGGCGTACGGACCGACACGGCGCGGAGAACTGACCGGTCGGACCACACCGAGGGCCGGTCGACCACCGCGCCGAGCGGATGCCGCGTACGAGGAGGGACGACGACCGGCACAGCGCCCCGTGGGACGGGTCGCCGCCTCGTCGTCCGGCCGCTCGACGTCCACGCCGCCGGGTCGCAGGGGCCGCGTGACGCGAGCCGGATCATCCCGGAGCCGATCGTGGTCAGCACCCGCAGCCGGGAAGAGGGCGAGCCGACCTCGGCCGACGATCGCCGTGACCGACCGACGTCAGCCACCTCTGGCCCGGCTCCGGCGACCGGCCGAGGGCCGCCGCCGACCCCGTTCCCGGCCGAGCGGCGGACCCCGCGCGGACCGGCGCCGCGCCCTGACCGCAGACCCGCAGGTCACGGCGGGCGACGGACGAGTCGGCCTGTACGCCGGGTTCTGTCCTCGGGCGCCTCGCGGCCTCCCGATGGGCGGTCATCCATCTAGGCCCGCCGTTGCCGGCGGGCTCGAGCGGTCCACCCGCAGGCTCGGGCGGGCAGCCCTCGAACGCCTGCGCAGGACGGTGTCCGGTCGCCCGGCCACCGCCCCTTCTCGACCTTGCTCCGGGTGGGGTTTACCGAGCCGCACCGGTCACCCGGTGCGCTGGTGGTCTCTTACACCACCGTTTCACCCTCACCAGCAGCGGACTGCTGGCGGTCTGTTCTCTGTGGCACTGTCCCGCGGGTCACCCCGGGTCGCCGTTAGCGACCACCCTGCCCTGTGGAGCCCGGACGTTCCTCGGCGACGGGGTCTCCCCCGCCGACGCGACCGCCCGGCCGACTCGTCCGTCGTGCCGACCAGTCTACGGACCCCCTCAGCGGAACTGCTCAGTCCGCGCTGCGGGCTCCCGCGGACGCTCCTACGGTGGCTCCGTCCGGCCGGTCGTCACGTCCTCCACCGGGGGAACCGAGCCGGGTGCCGCCGAGTCGCGGCCACCGCGGTGGCCGTGAGCCGGGGACCCACCGCACCACCGGGGTGAGTCCCACCTCCCGGACCCGGGAGGGGGTAGGGCGCAGTTCCCCGCCCGAACCCGTCAGCTGACCCGGTAGGCGGCCACGGGAGAACGGAGAACCACCACGGGGTGCGCCGACGGCGCCTGCCCCGGCGTGCCCCGCACTCTGCGACGAGCGCCGCGACCCGCCCACCTCCGCCGGTCGCCGCGCCTCCACGGACCGGAAACGACCGGCCTCGCGTCGGCCTGCCCTCCAGCAGCCGCCCGCCGCCCGGCCGCGTCCCGGCCCGTCCCGCAGGTCCCCCCACGCGACGGGTGACCGCCGAGCCACGGACGGCGCCACGCGGAACCGACGTCAGGAGCTCTCCTCGTCATGCCCTCGAACAGCAAGCGCACGATCCGCCGGACCCTCACGGCCGGCGCCCTCGCCGTCGCCTTCGGCCTCAGCGGCCAGTCGGTGGCCCAGGCCGACTGGGACGGCCCCCGCCGGGACGGGTCGAACGGCTGGTCCCAGGACCGGGGAGGAGCCGCGGCGCCCGCGCCCGCGGCCCCCGCCGCCCCCGCGGCCGCACCGGCAGCCGCCCCCGCCGCCCCCGCGGCGGTGTCCACGAACCTCACCGGCGCGCCGACCGCCTCCTCGACCTCCTACAGCGCCTGGGCGGCGCACGTCCGCCCCGTCGTCGCCGAGGTCGTGCAGCAGTGCGGGGTGTCCACCGTGCTCACCCGCCCCGGGCACTCCCCCACCCAGCAGCTCGCCGCGGACTTCATGGTCTACGCCGACTCCGCCAAGGGGAACGCCGTGGCCCAGTACGTCATCGACAACGCCGCGCGCATGGGCGTCGACTACGTCATCTGGAAGCAGCGGATCTTCGTGATCGGGAGCTCCGGCTGGCGGGCGATGGAGGACCGCGGGTCCCCCACCGCCAACCACATGGACCACGTCCACGTGAGCTTCAACCCCTGACCGGCCCGGACGCGGCCCCGGGCGCACCCCGGGGCCGCGTCCGGCCTCAGCCGGCGTACAGCGCGAAGCCGGCCACCCGCCGGCCGTCGACGACCGGGGTCGCCGTGTCGACCTGTCGCCGGGCCTGCTCCTCGACCGGGTCGGCCGACAGCGCCTGCAGGTAGCGGCGGTGCTCGGCCAGCGAGGCCACCGCCCGGTCGACGACGTCGGTCACGTCGACGGTGTGCGTGACCCCCACCGGCGTGGAGACGGCGGTCCAGCGCACCCCGCGCCAGGGCTCCGGGTCGGCGAGCTCGGCGAAGATCCACTCGTTGGCCGCGTCGCCGACGGCGTCGACCACCGCCCGGCCCAGCACCCGGTGGTCGGCGCTGTTCCAGTAGCCGAGCGGGGCGCCCGGCGGCGTCCACGTGTCGCCGAAGTGCAGCGTGACCACGAGGTCGGGGCGGTGCCGCCGGATCGCCGCCGCGACCGCCCGCCGCAGGTCCAGCCCCTCGGTCAGCCGCCCGTCGGGGTGGCCGAGGAACTCGACCATCGACACGCCGACCACCGCGGCCGCGGCCCGCTGCTCGCGCTCGCGCAGCGGCCCGGCGGCCTCCGGCGGCAGCCCGGCGATGCCGGCCTCGCCGCTGGTGGCCATCACGTACCGGACGTCGCGCCCGGCCGCCGTCCACGCCGCGACGGCGGCCGCGCAGCCGTACTCCACGTCGTCGGGGTGGGCGACGACGACCAGGGCGCGCTGCCAGTCCTCGGGGAACGCCTCCGTCATGCGGGCAGTCTGCCCGCGGCCGCTGACGCTCAGCGCCCTCGGGCCACCCGCAGCGCCGCGGCGATCATCGGCGCCTGCAGCGGCAGCCGGACCACCGCCGCGGCCAGCATCGCCGGCCGCCCGCGCGCCACGCGGAGGTGGTGCAGGTGGGCCGGCACGAACGACGCCAGGAGCGCGGCCGCGGCCCGTCCCCCGGCCCGGCGGCTCGCCGGCGCGGCCAGCAGCGCGGCGGTGCCGACCTCGGCGACCCCGCTGACGAGCACCCAGGCGCGGGCGTCGCCGAGCTCGGGCGGCACCAGCCACTCGAACGTCCGCGGCCGCACCAGGTGCAGCACGCCGGAGCCGCCGAGGGCGGCGGCCAGCCAGGTCGCCGGGGCGGGGAGTCGCACGCACCGACCGTAGGCTGGCGCCCCGTGACGGCCGCCGACCTCCTGATCGCGGCCGCGGTGGCCCTGGGCGCGGGGGCGGTCAACTCGATCGCCGGCGGCGGGTCGCTGATCCTCTTCCCCACCCTGGTCGGGCTGGGCCTGGGCACCGTGGCGGCCAACGTCACCAACTCGGTGGCGCAGTGGCCGGGCTACCTCGGCGGGATGGCCGGGTTCCGCCGCGAGTACGCCGGTCAGCGCGACCGGCTGGTGCGGCTCGGTGCGGTCTCGGCGCTGGGTGGCGTCGCCGGCAGCGTGCTGCTGCTGACCACGCCGAGCCAGGCCTTCGACGTCGTCGTGCCGGTGCTCGTGCTGCTGGCCAGCCTGCTGCTCGCGGTGCAGCCGCTGCTCACCCGCCGGCTGCGCGACCGCGACGACGGCGCCGTCCGCGACCCGTGGTGGCTGTACCTCGCGCTGTTCCTCGCCACCGTCTACGGCGGCTACTTCGGCGGCGCGCTCGGCGTCATCCTCGTCGGGGTGCTCGGGACGGCACTGCACCGGCTGCCGCTGGCCAACGCGCTGAAGTCGGCGTTCTCCGCGGTGACGGCGACGGTCACGCTGGTCGTGTTCGGCGTCTTCGGGCCGGTGGCCTGGCAGGTGGTCGCCGTCGCGGCGCCGGCCAGTCTGGTCGGCGGGTTCCTCGGCGCCCGGGTGGCCGGCCGCATCCCCGCGACGCCGCTGCGGGTGCTGATCGTGGTCTTCGGCGTCGCGGTGTCCGTCTACCTCTTCACGCGGTGACGTGCTGGAACGGCCCCGCTGCAGGGTCCCGCCGCGAGCTCGCGAGCGGCGGGGGGCAGCGGGGTCCTTCTACTCACCGCCGCGGCCGGGCTCTCCGATGGCGATCATCGCCTCGACGGCGCGGCGGGCGCGGGCGGCGGTCTCCGGGTCGACGTCGACGGCGCCCTCGCCGGTGCGCAGCGTGTGCAGCAGCTTGGCCGGGGTGATCATCTTCATGTAGCGGCAGGCCGCGCGGCTGTTCATCGGGATGAACGACGTCCCGCTGTTGAGCGCCCGCAGCTGGTGCAGGATGCCGACCTCGGTGGCGACGAGCACCTGGCCCGACGAGGTCCGCGCCGCGGCCTCGACCATGCCGCCGGTGGACAGCACGCGGGTGCGGTCGGCGGGCAGGTCGCCGTGGCTGACCAGGTCGAGCACCGAGGTGGTGCAGCCGCACTCGGGGTGCACGAGGATCTCGGCGTCCGGGTGCGCGGCCACCTGCGCGCGGACGTCGGCCGGGCTGATGCCCGCGTGCACGTGGCACTCGCCCGCCCACACGTGGATGTTCGACCGCCCGGTCACGCGCTTGACGTGCGCGCCGAGGAACTGGTCGGGGCAGAACAGGACCTCGCGGTCCTCGGGGATGGACCGGATGACGTCGGCGGCGTTCGACGAGGTGCAGCAGACGTCGGTCTCCGCCTTCACCGCCGCGGTGGTGTTGACGTAGCTGACGACGACGGCGCCCGGGTGCTGGGCCTTCCACTCGCGCAGCTGCTCGGCGGTGATCGAGTCGGCCAGGGAGCAGCCGGCGGCGTGGTCGGGCAGCAGCACCGTCTTGTCCGGCGAGAGGATCTTCGCCGTCTCGGCCATGAAGTGGACGCCGCAGAACACGATCTCGCGGGCGTCGGTCTGCGCCGCGACCCGCGACAGGTGGAGGGAGTCGCCGGTGAAGTGGGCGACGTCCTGGATCTCGGGCACCTGGTAGTTGTGCGCGAGCACCACCGCACCGCGCTCGTCGGCGAGCCGGCGGACCTCCGCCGCCCAGTTCTCGTACTCGGCGGCCGACAGGGTGCGCTCGTCGCCGGCGACGGTGGGGGTGGCGGGCGCGATGGTCGCGGTCACGGGGCTCCTCGGAGTGCGGGGGGCTCATCGTCCCCGGAGCGCCGCGGCGGGCGGCGGCGGGGGTGTCCGGTGCAACACCGGGCCGCCCGGCCCGCTTCCCGCTCCGGGGCGTCAGCGACGCACGTCGTAGACCAGGTGGGTCACCCGCCTGCCCTGCACCACCACCGGGTCCTCGAACTGGATCTCCGGCGGGCCGCCGGCGCCGAAGTACGGCCGCCCCGAGCCCAGGACCACCGGGACCAGCGCCAGCACCACCCGGTCGACCAGGCCCGCGCGCAGCGCCTGCCCGCCGACGTCCCCGGCGCTCACCGTGACGTCCCGGTCGCCGGCGAGCTCCCTCGCCCGCCCGATCGCGGCCGGCACGTCGGGCGCGAAGGTGAACGGCGCGGTGGCGCGGTGCGGCCAGTCGTCGGCCGGCCGGTGGGTGACCACGACGACGTGCTCGCCGTTGGGGGGCACGCCGCCCCAGCCGTCGGTGATGTCGAACAGCCGGCGCCCGCAGACCATGACGCCCACCCGCGTCGCCATGTCGGTGAGGAACTCCGCCGTCTCCGCGGTCACGCGGAAGGGCCGGTCCGGATCGCTGAAGGTCATCTCGACGTCGCCGTTGGCGTACCAGTCGAACAGCGGCCCGGGCATGTCGTCGTCCCGCCC
The DNA here is from genome assembly GCF_054050315.1 of Geodermatophilus sp. SYSU D00867. NCBI lineage: Bacteria > Bacillati > Actinomycetota > Actinomycetes > Geodermatophilales > Geodermatophilaceae > Geodermatophilus > Geodermatophilus sp. SYSU D00867. Next base: position 28,765 of record NZ_JBJGZC010000025.1, read on the forward strand.
GACGTACCCGTCCAGCGACACCGCCGCGAACAGCACCACCCGGCCCATGGCGCACCTCCTCGCTCCCGGCTCCGGGGCGGAGCCGCCTGCAGGGGAGACCGGCGGGCGTTCGTCAACTCATCGGTTGAGTGTCCTCAGCGCAGGTGGGCGGTGTCGTTCACCAGCCGGACCGAGGTGCGGCCGTCGGAGCTCCACGCCACCGTCGACAGCGACGCCGCCTCGAGGAACACCCGGTGCACCACCTCGTCGCCGGCGCCGAGGCCCGCGGCGAGCAGCAGCTTGATCGGGGTCACGTGGCTGACCACGAGCACCGTCCTCCCGGCGTGCCGCTCGAGCAGCCGCTCCCGGGCGCGGGCGACGCGGCGCGACACGTCGGCCACCGACTCGCCGCCCGGCGCGGCCACCGTCACGTCGCTCGCGAAGCGGCGGGCGGCCAGCGGGTGCCGCTGCTGCGCCTCGGTGGCGGTGAGCCCCTCGAGGTCGCCGAAGTCGAGCTCGACCAGGTCGTCGTCGAGCTCCACCGGCAGGCCCAGCGCGCCGGCCACGACCTCCGCGGTCTCCCGCGTGCGGCGCAGCGGCGAGGCGACGACGACCTCGATGCCCAGCTCCTTCGCCCGCACCGCGGCCGCCTCGGCCTCCGCGCGCCCGGTGGCCGACAGCGGCAGGTCGTTGCGGCCGCTGTACCGCCGCTCGGGGGTGTGCTCGGTGCGCCCGTGCCGCAGCAGGTGCGTCACCGTGGTCACCGGCGGCGCGGGTTCGGCGGCCGGCTGGACGTCGTCCTCCACCACGGTCGGCTCGGCGGCGAGGTCGCGGTGCACCGGCCGGCCGTCCATCGCGCTGTTGGCGAGCGCGTCGGCGGCGCCGTTCTGCGCGCGCGGCACCCAGGTGTAGCGGACGCTGCCCAGCTGCCGGGCGAGATCGCGGGCCTGGACGGCGAGCTTCTGCATGTCCGGGTGCTTGATCTTCCAGCGCCCCGACATCTGCTCGACGACGAGCTTGGAGTCCATCCGCACCTCGACGTCGGCGCTCGCGCCTCCGCCGCCACAGAGGTCCAGCGCCGCCTGCAGCCCGGCCACCAGCCCGCCGTACTCGGCGACGTTGTTCGTCGCCCGGCCGACCGACGCCGCGCGCTCGGCGAGCACCCGCCCGGTGGCGGCGTCGCGCACCAGCGCGCCGTAGCCGGCCGGGCCCGGGTTGCCCCGCGAGCCGCCGTCGGCCTCGACGACGAGACGGCGGGTCACAGGCCCGACTCGGCGGTGCGCACGAGGATCCGGCCGCAGTTCTCGCAGCGGACCACCTCGTGCGGGTCGGCGTTGCGGACGGCGGCGAGTTCCCGGCCGTTCAGCTCGATCCGGCAGCCCTGGCACTGCCGGGCCTTGAGCACCGCCGCGCCGGTGGTGCCGGTCTGGGTGCGGATGCGGTCGTAGAGCGCCAGCAGCGGGGCGGAGATGCCGCCGGCGACCTCCGCGCGCTTCGCCTCGTGCCGGGCGGTGGAGTCGGCGATGTCGGCGAGGGCGTCGTCGCGCAGCTGCTCGGCCCGCTCCCGGTCGGCGACGGCGGCGGCACGCCCGGTCTGGGCGTCGGCCAGCGCGGCGTCGGCGGTCTCCCGGCGCTCCATGAGCTCGAGCACCTGGTCCTCGAGGTCGGACTGCCGCCGGGCGAGCGACTGCAGCTCCGACTGCAGCGAGGTGATCTCCTTCGGCGTCGCCGCCCCGGAGTCGATCCGCGACCGGTCGCGGTCGGCCCGCTGCCGGACGGTGTCGACGTCGGCCTCGAGCCGCCGCTGCTCGCGGTCGAGGTCGCGCACCTCGGTCTCCGCGCGGACCTCGGCCTCGGCGAAGGTGCGTTCGGACTCCGCGGCGGCCTCGACCGCGGCGACCTCCGGCAGCGTGCGCTTCCGGTGGGCGAGCTGGGTGAGCGCGACGTCCTCGTCGGCCAGGGCCAGCAGCTTCTGCTGCTCGAAGTGGTCGGCCTTCACCCGCTCAACCTACCTGCGGCCGGTCGCCTCCCCCGTCGTGCCGCGGGCCGTGCCGGGCGGCGCGGACTCCAGCGGGTCGGGGAGGTCGCGGAAGGTCGGGTCCTCCCGCTCGGCGGTGTAGTCGCTCTCCGCCGTCCCGTCGACGCCGTCGTCCACCTTGGCCGCGCGCAGCGCCATCGTCGCCAGCACCGTGACGACCAGGTTGACCAGCAGCGCGAGGAAGCCCGCGTAGACGCTGGACTGCGCGTCCAGGCCCAGCTTGGACAGGGCGAACGCCGACCCGCCGAAGTGCTCGCGGAGGACCGTGCCGTCCGGCGCCAGCCGCGGGATGTTGTAGAGCATCAGCAGGCCCGCGGCCATGCCCGCGACCCACCCGGCGATGAGCGCGCCGCGGTGCAGCCAGCGGGTGTAGAGGCCGAGGGCGACCGCGGGCAGCGTCTGCAGGATGATCACGCCGCCGATGAGCTGCAGGTCGATGGAGAACTGCGGGTCGATGAACAGGATCGCCGCGACCGCGCCGACCTTCACCACCAGCGAGGTCACCTTGGCGACCTGCGCCTCCTGCCTCGGCGTGGCGTCCTTCCTGAGGAACTCCTTGTAGATGTTGCGGGTGAACAGGTTCGCCGCGGCGATCGACATGATCGCCGCCGGGACCAGCGCGCCGATGCCGATGGCGGCGAAGGCGATGCCGGCGAACCAGCTCGGGAACATCTCCTGGAACAGCACCGGGACGACGGTGTTGCCGTCCTCGCCGATCGGCGTCACCCCGGCCGCGATCGCCATGAAGCCCAGCAGCGCGATGAAGCCCAGCGCCAGGCTGTAGACCGGCAGCGCGCTCATGTTGCGCTTGAGCACGTCGCGGTTGCTGGCCGCGAGGACGCCGGTGATCGAGTGCGGGTAGAGGAACAGCGCGAGCGCCGACCCCAGGGCCAGCGTCGCGTACTGCCACTGCCCGGTGCCCGGCAGCAGCACGCCCGCGCCGGTGCCGGCGGAGAACTTCTCCTCGGCCGCGCCGAAGATCACGTCCCAGCCGCCGAGCTTCACCGGGATGACGATCACCGCGACGATGATCGTCAGGTAGATGAGGGTGTCCTTGACGAACGCGATGAGCGCCGGCGCCCGCAGCCCCGAGTTGTAGGTGTAGAGCGCCAGGATCACGAACGCGACGATCAGCGGGAGCTCGCCCTCCACGCCCATCGCCTTGAGGATCGCCTCGATGCCCACGAGCTGGAGGGCGATGTAGGGCATCGTCGCGACGATCCCGGTGAGGGCCACGAGCAGCGCCATCGTCGGGGAGTCGAACCGGGCGCGCACGAAGTCCGCCGGCGTCACGAACCCGCGCACGTGGCTGACCGACCACAGCCGGATGACGACCAGGAACACCAGCGGGTAGATGACGACCGTGTACGGGACGGCGAAGAACCCGGCCGCGCCGGCGCCGAACATCAGCGCGGGGACGGCGACGAACGTGTAGGCGGTGTAGAGGTCGCCGCCCAGCAGGAACCAGGTGATCCAGGTGCCGAAGCTGCGCCCGCCCAGCCCCCACTCGTCCAGGTGCATGAGGGTCTCGGCCCGCCGCCAGCGCGAGGCGACGAACCCCATGACCGTGACGACCAGGAACAGGACGATGACGATCGTCAGCTCGACGACGTTGACCCCGTCCACGGCTCAGCGCTCCCTGTCCCGCTCGATGGCGGCGCGGGCGGCGGCCCGCTCCTCCGGGCTGCGCCGGGTGGCCCGGTAGACGACCACGGTGGTCAGCACGCCCAGCCCGACGAACAGCAGCTGCACCCAGTAGAAGAACGGCCAGCCGAAGAGGGTCGGCTCGACGCGGTTGTAGAACGGCACGACCAGCGGCACCACGATCGGCACCAGCAGCAGCCAGTTCCAGGGGCTGCGGTCGCTCCTCCGGGGGACCGCGCCTCCCGTCGGCGGTCGTTCGGCGGTGGCCACGGCGCCCTCCCCGTCTCAGCCGGCCGTGCGGGCCGGGTCCCCTCCTGCCGACCGGCCCCGGTGCACCGTCCACGGGTCGGTGCGGCGCCGGGAGGCGACCGCCTCGACCCTGCCGGACAGGTCCGTGGCCAGCACGTCGGCGACCACGGGGACCCAGGGCCACTCGGAGGCGAAGTGTGCCACGTCACACAAGGCGGGACCCCCGTCCTCCCGCGCCTCGGACACGGGGTGGTGCCGCAGGTCGCTGGTGAGGAGGACGTCGGCGCCGGCCGCCGTCGCCTCGGGCAGCAGCGAGCCGCCGCTGCCCCCGCAGACGGCGACGGTGCGCACCGGCCGGTCCGGGTCCCCGGCCGCGCGGACCCCGCCGGCGGTCTCCGGCAGGACCTCCGCGGCGAGCGCGGCGAAGCCGGCCAGCGTGGTCGGCCGCGGCAGCTCCCCCACCCGGCCGAGCCCGGCGCGGGAGCCGGGCGCCACCGGCTGCAGCGGGCGGGTGCCGGTCAGCCCGAGGACGGCGGCCAGCGCGTCGTTGACGCCGGCGTCGGGGGCGCGGTCGGCGTTGGTGTGCGCGACGAACAGCCCGCAGCCGGCGCGGACCAGCCGGTGCACCAGCCGCCCCTTGGGGTCGTCGGCGGGGACGCCGTGCACCGGGGTCAGGAACAGCGGGTGGTGGGTGACCAGCAGCCCGGCGCCGAGCTCGAGCGCCTCGTCGACGACGGCGGCCACCGGGTCGACGGCGACCAGCACGCGCTCCACCGGCTCGGCGGGGTCCCCGCAGACCAGGCCGACGGCGTCCCAGCCCTCCGCGAGCGCCGGGTCGTAGCGGGCCTCCAGCGTGGCGACGACCTCGCCCAGGGTGGCGGTCACGGGCGCCGACGCTAGCCGAGCGCCGTCCCGCCTCCGGCGGCCGCGGGTGGCAGGCTCCAGACCGTGGCGGACAGGTCGCTGCGCGCACCCGCGTGGCTCGAGGAGCTGCTCCGCACCACTCCCCCACCCGTGCCGTGGCGCGACGTCGTCCGGTTCGCCGTCGTCGTGCCCGCGCCGCTGGCCGTGGCCCTCGCCGTCGGCGGGCGGACGGCGCTCGGCGCCGGCGTCTTCGCCACCACCGGGGCGCTCGCGGCCACCCTCGCCCCGCAGGGCGGCCCGCTGCGCGACCGGCTGCGCCGCACCGCCGCCGCGGTCGGCCTCGGCGCGGTCGGCCTGGTCGCCGGGCAGTTCGCGAGCGGCGGCGGCGTGCTGCCGGTGGTGGTCGTGGCGGTGCTGTCGGTGGCCGCGGCGGTGATCAGCGCCGTCAACTCGGCGATGTCGCTGGGCGCGCTGCAGCTGCTGGTCTACACCGCGCTGGCGTCGGGGCTGGTGACGCCGCTGCCCGCGGCGGCCGAGGTGGCGTTCTTCGCCGCCGGGGCGGCCTGGGCGACGCTGGCCACCCTGGTGCAGGCCGCGACCGAGCCCAGCGACCCCGACCGCACCGCCGTCGCCGCGGTGTTCACCCGGATCGCCGGGCTGCTCACCGCCGTGGGCACCGAGGGCACCGACGACGCCCGCCGCGAGCTCACCACCGCGCTCAACGCCGCCTACGACCGGGTCATCCGCACCCGCAGCCTCGCCGCCGGGCGCAACCGGCAGCTGTCGGAGCTGGCCGGCGTCCTCAACGCCGCCGCCCCGCTGGTGGAGGCCGCGGTCGCCGCCGCCCGCACCGGGGTGCACGCCGACCCGCACGACGTGACGGCGGTGCACGCCCTCGCCGCCGCCGTCTCCGGCAGCCGCGAGCTGCCCGACGAGCGCCCGCCCGCCCTCGACGACGGGCCGGCCGTCCGCCGCGCGGTGCGCCACGGGGTGCGGCTGGCCTGGGCCGTCGTCGGCGACCCCGAGGAGCGCGCGGGAGCCGCCGTCACCCCGCCCCGGCCGCCCTGGCGGGACCGGCTGCGCGACCTCGCCGACCGCACGCTCGGCAGCACCGACACCCGCGAGTTCGCCCTCCGGCTGACGCTGTGCATGACCATCGCGGAGGTCGCCCGCCAGCTGCTGCCCATCGAGCGGCCCTACTGGGTGCTGCTCACCGTCGCGATCGTGCTCAAGCCCGACTACGGATCGGTGTTCACCCGGGCGGTGCAGCGCGGTGCGGGCACCCTGCTCGGCGTCCTCATCGGCTCGCTGCTGCTGTCGGTGCTGCCCCGCGACGGGTGGGTGGTGGTCGCCATGGCCGTCGCGGCCGGGCTGCTGCCGTGGGCGCGCGGCGCCAACTTCGGCCTGTTCTCGGTCTTCCAGACGCCGGTGATCATCCTGCTGCTCGACCTCGCCGTCCCCGGCGGGCCGGAGCTGGTCGGCGCCCGGCTGGTGGACACCCTCATCGGCTGCGCGATCGTGCTGGTCGCGGGCTACCTGCTGTGGCCGCAGACCTGGCGGGCGCCGCTGGAGGACGCCCTGCGCGCGGCCGCGCTGGCGCTGGACGCCTTCGTCGGCGCCGCGTTCGGCGCGGACCCGGTCGCGCGCCGGCGCGCCCGCCGCGCGACCTACCGGGCGCTCACCGAGCTGCACACCCAGCTGCAGCGCCGGCTGGCCGAGCCGCCGCCGATCAGCACCCGCGCCGGTGCCTGGTGGCCGGTCATCGTGCAGCTGGAGCGGACCGCCGACGCCGTCACCGAGGCGGTCATCGCCGTCCACGGCGGGGAGCCCGGGCCCGACCCGTCCCAGGTGGCGGTGCTGCGGCGGGCGCTGCGCGAGCTGGAGGACGACGTCCGCGCGCACCGGGTGCCCGACGACGCCGAGATCCACGCCGACGGCGTCCTGGCCCCGGTCGCCCGCGAGGTCGACGCCGCCCGCCGGCTGGTCCGCGACGCCGCCCCCGGCCGCCGCCCCGAGACCGCGGCGCCCGGGAGCTGAGCCCCGGTCGCCCCCACGGGACCGCGGCGCCCGGCGGCTGAGTCGCCGCTGCCCGCGAGCTGCGCTGTCATGGACGGGTGCCGCTCCGCCGTCATCGCCCCGCGCCCGTCCCGCCCCGCATCCCGGTCGTCCCGGGGATCGACGGACCGCCCCCGCCGGGCTCGCGCACCGTCCGCACCGACGACGGCGTGGACCTGCACGTGGAGTTCGACGGACCCGAGGACGCCCCGGTCACCGTGGTCTTCTGCCACGGCTTCACCGCCCGCCTCGGCGAGTTCCAGCTGCAGGTCGAGGCGATCCGCGACCGCGCCCGCGTCGTGCTGTGGGACCAGCGCGGCCACGGCCGGTCCCGCTGGGTCGACCCGCGGACGGCGACCATCGACCGCACCGCCCGCGACCTCGGCCAGGTGCTCGACGCCGTCGTCCCCGCGGGCCGGCCGGTGGTGCTCGCCGGGCACTCGATGGGCGGCATGACGATCATGGCGTTCGCCCGGCAGCGGCCCGAGCTGTTCGGCACCCGCGTCGTCGGCGCGTTCCTGCTGGCCACCTCGGCCGGCGGCCTGGTCGCCCGTGGGCCCCTGGGGTTCGCGGTGAAGGCGATGCGCACGCTGCACCTGCTGGGCCTCTACCTGTGGTGGCTGCGGCTGCTGGCCCCCGGGCTGGAGCGGCTGCGGCGGCGCGGCACGTGGCTGGGCCACCGGTTCACCCGCCGCTACCTGTTCGGCCGCGACGACGCCACCCGCGAGGCGGTCCGCGTCGTGCAGGCGATGCTCGAGGAGACGCCGCTGACCGTGACCATGGCCTTCTACGGCACCTTCCTCGACCACGACGAGACGGCGTCGCTGCCGGTGCTCGGGCGGGTCCCGTGCACCGTCGTCGCGGCCGAGTACGACCGGCTGACCCCCGCCGACCACGGCCGGCAGCTGGCCGCGGGGATCGGCGAGCGGGCCGAGCTGGTCGTCGTCCCGGGCGCCGGGCACAGCGTCAACCTCACCCGCACCGCCGTCGTCGACCGGGCGCTCACCGACCTGCTCGACCGGGTGGGGGCGGCTGGTCCCGGCGCCGTCCGGCAGGCAGGCTGATCGAGGACCTGCCTACCGTGTCCGGCACCACACGACCGTGTTCCGACGGCCGGGTCGCTGGATACGGGACCGGCCGACACCGTCTCGACGAGTTGGGGAGCGACCGTGGACCGCCTGAGCGCGACCGATGCCGGCTTCTACTACGCGGAGACCGAGAACGCACCGCTGCACGTGGGCTCGGTGGCGGTCTTCGAGGGACCGGCGCCGTCCTACGGCGACCTGGTGCGCCTGCTGCTGAGCAAGCTGCCGCTGGTGCCGCGCTACCGGCAGCGGGTGCGGGAGGTGCCCTTCAACCTGGGCCGCCCGCTGTGGGTCGACGACCCGCACTTCCAGATCCTGTACCACGTGCGGCACACCGCGGTGCCCAAGCCCGGCGGTGAGGAGCAGCTGCGCAACCTCGCCGGCCGGGTGCTCGGCCAGCGCCTGGACATGGCCAAGCCGCTGTGGGAGGTGTGGCTGGTCGAGGGCCTGGAGGACGACCGCTGGGCGATCATCTCCAAGGTCCACCACTGCATGGTCGACGGCATCGCCGGCACCGACCTGATGCAGGTCATGTTCGACCTCGACCCGAACGCGGAGCACAAGGCGCCGCGCGACTGGTCGCCGCAGCGCAGCCCCTCGGGCGTCGAGATGGTCGCCGGCGCGCTGACCGAGACCGTCACCGCTCCCCTGCGCCAGCTCGTCCACGGCCCCGAGGCCGTCAGCAACGGCGCGAGGGGGCTGTTCAACAGCGCGAAGGTGGCGGTGTCGTCGGTCCCGCAGCTGGCCCGCCAGGCGCTGACCCCCATGGCCCGCACGCTCACCGGCCCGATCGGCCCGCACCGGCGCTGGGCGTGGGCCGACGCCGAGTTCGAGGACCTGCGCACCGCCCGCAGCGCGCTGGGCGGCACGGTCAACGACGTCGTCCTCACCGCCATCACCCGCGGCTTCCGCGACCTGCTCAAGGGCCGCGGGGCGCTCGGCGGCGACACGGTCGTCCGCACGATGGTGCCGATCTCGGTGCGCAAGGAGGGCGAGCGCGGCTCGCTGGACAACCGGGTGACCGCCGTCTTCGTCGACCTGCCGGTCGGTGAGGCCGACCCGCGGGCCCGGCTGGCCGCGATCAAGCAGCAGATGGACGAGTACAAGCGGACGATGCAGGCCGTCGACGCCCGCTCGATCATCGGGATGGGCGACTACGTCGCGCCGACGCTGCTGGCCCTCGGGGTCCGGGCGGCCATGCAGACCGGCCAGGTGTGGTGCCAGGCGGTGACGACGAACGTGCCCGGCCCGCGGGTGCCGCTGTACGTGCTCGGCAAGCGCATGGTGTCCGCGCACCCCTACGTGCCGATCGCCGGCGGCACCCGGATCTCCATCGGGATCTTCAGCTACCTCAACTCGATGACCTTCGGCATCAACGCCGACTTCGACGCCTTCCCCGACGTCGACGTGCTCTCCGAGGGCATCTGCCGCGGCATCGCCGAGCTGGTCGGGCTCGCCGCGGAGCGGCAGCCGGCCGCGGCCATGCCGTGACCCGGCGGTCGCCGGGCGTGACCCGGTTCACGCCCGGCGACGCCGGGTAGCGCGCCGTCGTGACCGTTTCCGAGACCGATCTGACCGTCGCCGTCACGGGCCCCACCGGCACCTTCGGGGAGGGCCTGGTCCCGCTGCTGCAGGCCGACGACCGGGTCCGCCGGGTGGTCGGCATCGCCCGCCGCCCCTTCGACCCGGCGGCCCGCGGCTGGACGAAGATGGAGTACCGCCGGGGCGACGTGCGCGACGCCGACGCCCTGAAGGAGGCGTTCGCCGGCGCCGACGTCGTCGTGCACCTGGCGTTCCTCATCACCGGCAACGCCTCGCGGCAGACCACGCGGGCGATCAACGTCGACGGCACGCTCAACGCGTTCCGGGCCGCGGCCGCCGCCGGTGCGCGCCGGTTCGTCTACGCCTCCTCGCTCGCCGCGTACGGTTTCCACCGGGACAACCCGGTGGGCATGACCGAGGACTGGCCGGTGCGCCCGGCGTCCCGGCTGTTCTACGCGCAGGAGAAGGCCGAGCTCGAGCAGCTGCTGCAGCAGGAGGCGCAGGACCACCCGGAGCTCGGCCTGTACCTGCTGCGCCCGCCGGTGGTGCTCGGTCCGCACACCGTCGGCGCCAAGGACCTGCTGCCCGGCCCGCTCGCCCCGCTGGGACGGTGGCTGGCCGAGCAGAGCACCCGGCGGCTGCCGGTCCCGGTCCCGGTCGCGGTGCCGGCGCTGCCGCTGCAGTTCGTCCACGAGGACGACGTCGGCTCGGCGCTGCTGCAGTGCGTCGTCGCCGCCGGCCCGCCCGGGGCCTACAACATCGCCGGCGACGGCGTCGTGACCGCCGCCGACGTCGCCCGCGAGTACGGCGCCCTGCCGCTGCCGCTGCCGGCCGCGCCGGCGCAGTTCGCGGCCCGCGCGGTGTCCCGGCTGCCGTTCCTGCCGCCGGCCGCCGAGTGGGTGGAGGCGGCCAGCCACCCGGCGATCATGGACACCACCAAGGCGAAGCGGGAGCTGGGCTGGCAGCCGCGGTACACGGGCCTGGAGGCGTTGCGCGCCACCCTCGACCGGGGCTGAGACCGGCCCGCGTCGCGCCGCGCGGGAGCAGGATCGGCGCCTCCGCCGGCGCCGGCCCCGTCACCGGCGGGGCGCCCGCCCGTTGGACCCGGCGCCGGCGCGCCGCGACGAGCCCCGAGGAAGGAGTGCGCATGACCCCCGGAGCGGACGACGACGTCCCCCGCATCGTGCTGGTCGACGCCGCGAGCGAGGTCGAGCGGCGGATGGTGACCGAGGCGCTGCCCCCGGGCGGGACGGTCCTGCCGCTGAGCGGCGCGGCGCTGGTCGGACCGCTGGCCGACGCCGACCCCGCCACCGTGGTGACCGCGACCCGGGTGGCGTGGACGCCGCTCGGCGGCGCCGAGGTGACCCGCCGCGGGCCCGGCCGGCGCGGGCGGTGGTCGGCGGCCCGCCCCTCGCTGCTGCGCCGCCCGCCGGCCCCGCTGCAGGCGGCCGCGGTGCGCCGCGACCCGGACCGGGCGCGGGTCGTCGTCGCCGAGCCCGCCACCGTGGGCGAGCTGACCGGGCGGTGGGACGGCACCGGCAGCCTCGCCGCGTTCGTCGCGCACCAGGCGGCGCTGGCGCTGGACCGGGCCGAGCGGCAGGTGGTCGGCGACCGGGCCAAGGTGCCCCGGCACGTCGCCGAGGCGATCCGGCACAGCCCCGAGTGGCGCGCGGAGGTCGCCGCGCTGGCCGAGCGGCTGGAGCGGCCCGAGGAGGAGGTGGCCGCCGAGGCCGCCGCCGACCTCGACGAGCTCGTCGCGGCGATGGACCCGGCCGCCGTCGAGGTGTTCACCGGGCTGCTGCGGCCGGTGCACGCCCGCGCCTGGGACGTGCAGGCCGACACCGCGCGGCTCACCGACCTGCGCGAGCTCAACCGGACGCACCCGCTGGTGTTCCTGCCCAGCCACCGCTCCTACGTCGACCCGCTGGTCCTCGCCGACGTGCTGGCGCAGCACGACTTCCCGCGCAACCACGTGCTCGGCGGGGAGAACCTGCGGTTCTGGCCGGTCGGGTCGATCGCCAAGCGGGCCGGGCTGATCTTCATCCGGCGCAGCTTCGGCGACGACCAGGTCTACAAGACCGCCGTCCGCGAGTACCTGGCGTTCCTGCTGGCCAAGCGGTTCAACCTCGAGTGGTACATGGAGGGCGGCCGCTCCCGCACCGGCAAGCTGCGTCCCCCGCGGCACGGGCTGCTCGGCTTCGTCGCCGACGCCGTGGAGCGCAAGCGGGTGGAGGACGTCTACCTCGTCCCGGTGTCCATCACCTACGACCAGCTCCGCGAGGTGTCGGGGATGGCCGCCGAGCAGGGCGGCGCCGCCAAGCGCGGCGAGGGCCTGTCGTGGATGGCGTCCTACATCCGCGAGCAGGTGCGCACGCCGCTGGGCACGGTGCACGTCGGCTTCGCGGAGCCGCTGTCGCTGGCCGCGGCGCTGCGCGGCGCCGACCCGGCCGACCCCGGCTCCCGCCGGCTGAGCCTGCAGAAGGTGGCCTTCCAGGTCGCCGTCGGCATCAACGACGTCACCCCGGCGACGGCGACGGCGCTGGTCACCCTCGCCCTGCTCGGCGTGCGGGACCGGGCGCTGACGCTGGCGCAGGTGCAGCGGGTGCTCGAGCCGCTGCTGCGCTACCTCACCGAGCGGGACCTGCCGCACTCCGGCGCCGCCCTGCAGACGCCGCGCGGCGTGCGGCGGGTGCTCGGCGCGCTGGCCGGGCAGGGCGTGGTGACCGCCTACGAGGGCGGCGAGGAGCCGGTCTACGCGATCGGACGCGGGCAGCACCTGGTCGCCGCCTTCTACCGCAACAACGCGATCCACCACTTCGTGGACCGGGCGATCGCCGAGCTGGTGATGCTGCGCGACCCGGCCGACCGCTGGGACGAGGCCTACCGGCTGCGCGACCAGCTCAAGTTCGAGTTCTTCTTCCCCGAGCGCGACGCCTACCGCGACCGGCTGGCCGGCGAGCTCGAGCGGCTGGACCCGGGGTGGGAGACCGCCGACGGCCGCGACGTCCTCTGCCGCGCCGACCTGCTGGTGGCCCACCGGGTGCTGCGGTCCTTCGTCGACGCGCAGCTCGTCGTCGCCGAGCGGCTGGCCGCCCGCGACCCGCGGACGCCGGTCACCGAGCCGGAGTTCCTCGCCGAGTGCTCCGGCGTGGGCCAGCAGATGCTGCTGCAGGGCCGGCTGCACGGGCCCGAGTCGCTGTCCCGCGAGCTGTTCGCCGGGGCGCTGCGGCTGGCCGCCAACCTGGACCTGGTCGACCCCGGCCGGGACGACCTGGCCCGCCGGCGGCAGGAGTGGGCCGCTCAAGTCCGGGACGTCGTCGGCCGAGTAGTGGTGATCGACGAGTTGGACGCCGCGGCGCGGCGGGAGAGCGTGGGGGTGGAACCGTGACGGCCGAGACGTCGACGGGGGGCGGGCTGCGCGAGCAGGCGGCCGCCATGGCCCGGAGCAACGTCTGGACCGAGGACCAGCTGATCGCCGACGTCGAGGCGGCGCCGCCCGGTCCGCGGGTCGGGGCGTTCTTCGACTTCGACGGGACGGTGATCGACGGCTACTCGCTGGCCGCCTTCGCCCGCCACCACCTGCGCTCGCTGCACGTCACCCCGACCGACCTCGGCCAGCTGCTGCTCACCGGTCTGCGCGGGGTCACCACCGAGGAGGACTTCGAGCGGTTCACCGTCGCCGGCATGCGCGCCTGGGCCGGCCGCAGCGAGGACGAGCTGGCCGAGCTCGGCGAGCGGCTGTTCGTCCAGGGCATCGCGGGCTCGCTGTACCCCGAGGCCTGGCGCCTGGTCACCGCCCACCTGCAGGCAGGGCACACGGTGGTCCTGGCCTCGTCGGCGACCCGGTTCCAGGTGGAGCCGGCCGCCCGCGCGATGGGCGTGGAGCACGTGCTGGTCTCCCCCGTCGAGATCGTCGACGGCGTCTGCACCGGCCGCCCGGGCGGCCCGCTGCTGTGGCGGGCGGGCAAGGCCGCGGCCGTGCGCGCGTTCGCCGAGGAGCACGGCATCGACCTGCTGCAGAGCTACGCCTACTCCAACGGCGACGAGGACGTCCCCTTCCTGCGCACCGTCGGCCGCGCCCGCGCGCTCAACCCGGGCAAGGGGCTGACCGCCGCGGCCCGGCACTACTCGTGGCCGGTCGCCCGCTTCAAGCGCCGCGGGAGCACCTCCCCGGCCGACGTCGCCCGGACGCTGGCCGGCGTCGGGGGCATGTTCGGCGGCTTCGCCACGGGCCTGGCGGTCGGCGCGCTGGGCGGCTCGCGGCGGGAGGCGGTCGACCTCGGCCTCACCCTCGCGGGTGAACTCGGCAGCGCGCTGGCCGGCGTCCGGCTCGACGTCCAGGGCGCCGAGCACCTGGCCACCCGGCCCGCGGTCTTCCTGTTCAACCACCAGAGCCAGCTCGACGTCCTCATCCTCGCGAAGCTGCTGCGCGGTGGCTTCACCGGCGTGGCCAAGAAGGAGCTGGCGCGGACGCCGGGCTTCGGGCTGGCGTTCCGGCTGGCCGACGTCGCCTTCGTCGACCGCGGCGACCCCGCCCAGGCCCGCCGCGCGCTGGAGCCGGCCGTGCAGCGGCTCAAGGAGGGCATCTCGCTGGTCGTCGCCCCCGAGGGCACCCGCTCGGCCACCCCGACGCTGGGCCCGTTCAAGAAGGGTGCCTTCCACGTCGCGATGCAGGCCGGCGTGCCGATCGTCCCGGTGGTCATCCGCAACGCCGGCGAGCTCATGTGGCGCGGCGCGACGACGGTCTCCCCCGGCACCGTGCAGGTGCGGGTGCTGCCCCCGGTCGACACGAGCGACTGGACGGTCGAGGACCTCGACCGGCACGTGACCGAGGTGCGCGACTCCTTCCTGGCCACGCTGGCCAACTGGTCCGGGCGCACCCGGCGGCCGGTGGTGGCCGAGTCGCCCACCGCCGAGGACGGCGCGCCCGCTCCCGCGGTCCCGGCCGCGCCGCTGGACTGGGGCACCTCGCCGGAGATGAACCCCATCGAGACGGCGATGTGGCGCGCCGAGGCGGCCGACCCGCGGCTGCGCGCCAACGTCACGCTGCTCGAGGTGCTCGAGACCGCGCCGGACTGGGACCGCTTCCTCGGCGCGCACGAGTGGGCCTCGCGCATGGTGCCGCGGATGCGCCAGAAGGTGGTCGAGCCCGCGCTGGGCGTCGGCGCGCCCCGCTGGGCGACCGTGGACGACCTCGACCTCGGCCGGCACGTGCGCCGGGTGCGGCTGGAGGAGCCGGGCTCGACGCGGCAGCTGCTCGACGTCGTCGGGGAGTTCGCCTCCGCGCCGCTGGACCGCGACCGGCCGCTGTGGGAGGTGCTGCTGGTCGAGGGCCTGGCCGAGGGCCGCGCCGCCTACGTCGTGAAGACCCACCACAGCACCACCGACGGGCTGGGCGCCGTCCAGCTCATGGGCCTGCTGCACCGCCGCAGCCCCGACCGCGACCCCGCCCGCCCCGAGCCGCCGGCCCCGGTGCCCGGCGAGGTCTCCCGCGTCGGTGCGCTGACCGAGCAGCTGGTCGGGACGGCGCGGTCGGTGCCGCTGGCCGCGCTGCGCCGCGGCGTGGAGGCGCTGGGCACCCTGCGCCACCCGCGGGAGGTGGCGGCGCAGGCGCTCGACGCCGCCCGCGCGGCGACGAAGACCCTCGCGCCGCCGCGCGGCAGCTCCCCCGCGCTCGCCGCCCGCGGCGGCGACTGGCGGTTCGAGGTGCTCGAGGTGCCGCTCGCCGACCTCAAGCGGGGCGCGAAGGCGGCCGGCGGGAGCCTCAACGACGGCTTCCTCGCCGCGGTGGTCGGCGGCTTCCGCCGCTACCACCAGCGCACCGGCGCCCCGCTGGCCACGATGACCGTCGGGATCCCGATCAGCCTGCGCGCCCGCGACGACGCCCAGGGCGGCAACCGGTTCACCGGCGCCCGGTTCACCGCGTCGCTGGCCGAGGCCGACCCGGCCGCGCGGATCGCCACCATCCGCCAGTTCGTCCTCTCGGCGCGGGAGACCAGCGCCGGCGGCGTCACCGACGACCTGCTCGGCCCGGCGCTGCACTGGCTCCCCGCGCCGGTCGTGGGCGCGGTCTCCGGGCGGCTGACCAGCGCCAACGACGTCCAGGTGAGCAACATGCCCGGCGTGGCGCACCCGGTGTACATCGCCGGCTCGCGGATCCTGCGGATGTACCCGTTCGGGCCGCTGCCGGGCACCGCGGCGATGGTCACGCTGCTCTCGCACGAGGACACCTGCTGCATCGGCGTCAACCTGGACAGCGCCGCGGTCACCGACCCGGCGGGCCTGGTGGCCGACCTCCAGGCCGGGCTGGACGAGGTGGTGGCGCTCGGGCAGGTGTGAGCGGGGGCTCCCGCGGTACTGCACCGGGTTGTAACCCGCGTCACAGCCCAGGGAGCGGCCATGACCTTCAACCTCGCGACGATCCTGCGGGAGTCCACCTCCGCCCACCCCGACAAGCCGATGCTGCAGCTGGGCCCGCTCACGCTCACGTACGGCCAGGTCGACCAGCTGTCGGCCCAGGTGGCGGCAGGGCTCCGGGAGGCCGGGCTGCAGCGCGGCGACAGCGTCGCGCTGCAGCTGCCCAACGTGCCGCAGTTCGTGATCGCCTACTTCGGCGCGCTGCGGGCCGGGATGACGGTCGTGCCGCTCAACCCGCTGCTCAAGGCACCCGAGGTGAGCTACCACCTCTCCGACAGCGGCGCGAAGGTGCTCGTCACCTTCGACGCGTTCGCCGAGGAGGCGGTCAAGGGCGCGGCCGAGGCCGGCGGCGTCCGGGTGTACGTGGTCTCCGCGCCGGGCGGCCCGGAGGCGCCGCCGGACACCACCCCGTTCGACGCGGTGGTCGCCGCCGGTGCCGGCGCCGACCCGGCCGACGTCGAGCAGATGTCCCCGGACGACACCGCCACGATCATCTACACCAGCGGGACCACCGGCCGCCCCAAGGGCGCCGAGCTCACCCACTTCCAGATGTACATGGCGGCGTCGGTGGCCGCGGAGACCTTCCAGTACCGGGACGACGACGTCGGCATGGCGGTGCTGCCGCTGTTCCACGTCTTCGGCCTGTCCAGCGTCATGAACTGCGCGATCCGCGCCGGCGCGACGCTGTCCCTTGTCCCCCGCTTCGACGTCGGCGCCGTGCTCGACGCGATGGAGGAGCACCGGGTCACGGTGTTCTGCGGCGTCCCCACGATGTTCGTGGCGCTCATGCACGCCGACCTCACCGGCCGCGACGTGTCCCGGCTGCGGGTGTGCGTCTCCGGTGGCGCGTCGATCCCCGGCGAGGTCATCAAGGGCTTCGAGGCGGCCTACGGCGGGGCGACCATCCTCGAGGGCTACGGGCTGTCGGAGACCTGCGCGCTGGCGACGTTCAACCGCAGCGCCGAGGAGCGGCGGGTCACCTCGATCGGCAAGCGGCTGTGGGGCTGCGAGGTCCGCGTCGTCGACGGCGAGGACCGGCCGCTGCCGCCCGGGCCGGACAACGTCGGCGAGATCGTGCTGCGCGGGCACAACGTCATGAAGGGCTACCTCGGGCGCCCGGAGGCCACCGCCGAGGCCATGCGTGGTGGCTGGTTCCACACCGGCGACCTCGGCTACGCGGACGAGGACGGGTTCTTCTTCATCGTCGACCGCAAGAAGGACCTGGTCATCCGCGGCGGGTTCAACGTCTACCCACGCGAGATCGAGGAGGTCCTGCACGCCCACCCGGCGGTCATGGAGGCCGCCGTCGTCGGCCGGCCCGACGAGCGGCTCGGCGAGGAGGTCGTGGCCTTCGTGAGCCTGCGCCCGGGCGCCTCGGCCGAGCCGGACGAGGTGATCGCGTTCTGCAAGGAGCGGCTGGCCGCCTACAAGTACCCGCGGGAGGTGGTCGTCATCGACGAGCTGCCCAAGGGACCGAGCGGCAAGGTCCTCAAGACCGAACTGCGGGGCCGCTGACGGTCTCGCCGATCCAGGAGAGCACCAGGCCGGCCAGGCGGTCGGGCACCTGCAGCTGCGGCACGTGCCCGACCCCGGCCAGCTCCTCGTACCGCCAGCCGGGGTGCGCCCGCGCCACCTCGCGCGCGGCGTCGACGGGCACCAGCCGGTCGCGGTCGCCGTGCACCAGCAGCACCGGAGCGGCCACCCGGGCCATGGCCGACCGGTAGCGGCGCGGGTCGGCCAGGATCCCCAGCAGCGAGCGGGCCGCGGTGAGGAAGGCGCGGTCCATCCCGGCGGCGTCCTCGCGCTGCTCGAGCAGCGTGACGGCGCGGTCGATGACGGGGGCGGGCAGCTCGTCGGGGTCGACGCCGACCAGCTGCAGCATCGACCGCACCCGGGTCAGCGGCGTCGAGCGGGCCCGCCGCAGCGCGAGGAACCGCTCCCCCAGGCCGGGCAGGGCGTACAGGGCGAAGGTGCCCGCCACGAGCGGGTCCAGCCGCCGCCGGCCGCCGGGCAGCGCGGGGTCGAGCAGCACCAGGCCCCGCACCGCGTCCGGAGCGGCCGCGGCGGTGAACAGCGAGACCATCCCGCCCATCGAGTTGCCGACCAGCACCGCCGGCTCGACCACGACCTCGCGCAGGAAGCGCTGCAGGACCGCGACGTTGGCCGGCACGGTGGCGCGGCGCTCCCCCGGCTCGCTGCGGCCGAAGCCGGGCAGGTCCAGCGCCCACACCCGGGCCGACGGCGTCAGCAGCGGCGCGAGCAGGTCCCAGTTGCCGTGCGACCCGCCCAGCCCGTGCACCAGCACGACCGCCGGGCCGTCGTCGGTACCGCCGTAGTCCACGACGTGCACCGGGCCGCCCAGGTCGACGGTCCTGCTCGTCCCCGGTGCCTCGTCCACCCCGACGGTCCCCCTCTGGTGCGCGAGCCGACGGCGCCCCGGGGCACCCTCCGCCAGTGATTCCGACACGGGAAAGTGCCCTGGCCGGACGCCTGGGACCCCTGCGACGCGTGTGATCAGGGCCACACTGGACACAGCGAGTCGTCGCAGTCAGGTGTGACCGGTCCTCCATGGTGGGTACCGGCCCGGGCGAGGCGGTGTGGACCGCCGGCAAGGAGGACGACGTGTCGCGACAGCCCAACGACGGGCCCGGTCTGCCGCTGTACCTGACCGAGGTGAGCCGCGCGATGGCCGACTACGGCCTCTACCTGGCGGCCCGTCCGCTGATGCCGCGCCTACCGACCGGCGACGGCCACCCCGTCCTGGTGCTGCCCGGCCTCATGGCCGACGACATGTCGACGGCGACGCTGCGCCGCACCCTGCGGCGGCTGGGCTACCGCGTCCACGGCTGGCGGCTCGGTCGCAACATCGGCCCGACGCAGGAGTGCGTGGAGGGCATGAGCCGCCGCATCGAGGACCTCAGCGACCGCTACGGCCGGCCGGTCAGCCTCATCGGCCAGAGCCTGGGCGGCATCTTCGCCCGCGACCTCGCCCGCAAGACCCCGGACGCGGTACGCCAGGTGATCACCCTGGGCAGCCCGTTCGGTCTGCAGCGCGACAGCCAGACCCGCGCGCACAAGGTGTTCGAGCGCTACTCGCACCTGCACGTGGAGAAGCGGACGCTGCCGCTGGAGAGCGAGGCGACGCCGCTGGCGGTGCCGTCGACGTCGATCTACTCGCACCAGGACGGCATCGTCGCCTGGAAGGCGTGCCTGGACCGGCTCTCGCCGCACGCCGAGAACGTCGCCGTGTACGCGAGCCACCTCGGCATGGGCCACAACCCGGCGGTCCTCTACGCCGTCGCCGACCGGCTCGCGCAGCGGGAGGGCACCTGGCGGCCGTTCCGCCCGCCGCTGGCCCTGCGCCCGGCCTTCCCGCGCCCCGACGTCCCCGAGGTCCCGCTGCGCCCGGCCGCCGCGGCCTGACGCGGCTGCGCCGCACCCCGACACCGCCGCTCGTCGGCCTGCGGCTGTCCCCACACGCCTGGGACGGCCGCAGGTCGACGACGGGCGTCTTCGCCGACCGCGACCGGTCAGGTGCCGGGGTCTCCCGGCGCCCGTGCCCCCGGCAGCCGACCACTCGGCGACGGGATGCGCCGGACGGCGGACGGCGCGGAGGTGGGCGCGGCCGGGATCGAACCGGCGACCGCTCGCTTGTAAGGCGAGAGCTCTCCCGCTGAGCTACGCGCCCCGCCCGCCCAGGGTAGGTGCCCCCGGGCGGTGGGTCCCGGACCCGGGCCTCAGGCCGCGATGTCCGCGACGGCGTCCTTCCAGCCGGACTGCTCGCGCGCGTCGCCGGGCTGGTTGACCTCGGCGAAGGCGATCTTCCCCTCGGCGTCGACGAGGAAGGTGCCGCGCAGGGCCATGCCCGCCTTCTCGTTGAACACGCCGTAGGCCTTCGCCGTGGCGCCGTGCGGCCAGAAGTCCGACAGCAGCGGGAAGTCCAGGCCCTCCTGCGCCTTGAACGCCTTGAGGCTGAACACCGGGTCGGTGCTGATCGCCAGGACCTTCACGCCGGCGTCGGTGTAGGTGGTCAGCTCGTCACGGAGCTGGCACAGCTCGCCGGTGCAGATGCCGGAGAAGGCGAACGGGTAGAAGACGACGAGGACCGGCGTCCCGCGCAGCTCGGCGAGCGAGACGACCTGGCGGTCCTGGTCGGGGAGGCTGAACTCGGGCGCGACGTCACCGACGGAGAGGCTCATGCGCCCGATCGTGCCGCACGGGCGCGAGCGCCCCCGCGGCGGGACGGCGTCACCGTCTGCTGCGGGCGGCCTTCGGGGTGACCAGGCGGATGCCCGACCAGTCCTTGGCGGCCGAGATGCTGCTGGTCTGCGCGAGCCCGGCGGTGGGCGCCACCTCGGTGACGTCGCCCGGCTCGACGTGGCCCGGCCGCCCGGACTTGGGCACCAGCAGCCACACGACGCCCTCGTCGGCGAGCGAGGTGAGCGCGTCGGTGAGGGCGTCGAACAGGTCGCCGTCGTCCTCGCGCCACCACAGGACGACGACGTCGGCGACCTCGTCGGTGTCCTCGTCGACCATCTCGCTGCCGGAGACCTCGACGATGGAGTCGCGCAGGTCCTCGTCGGCGTCCTCGTCCCAGCCGAGCTCCTGCACGACCATGCCCGGCTTGATGCCCAGCCGGGCCGCCATGCCGGCGCTGCCCGAGTCGACGCTCATCCCTGCTGTTCCTCCGAGAGATCACGAACCGCCGGTGGGGCACCGGCGGGCACGGAGCGCCGGCTGACGGGCGCGTGGGGTGGACGGGGGCCGACGGCGGACACGACCGGCGGGGAGGACACCCGCTGCCTGGTCATGTCACCCCTCTCGTGCCCGGACGCGCGGGTGCCGACGGCGTCGGTCCGCGTGGGCAGGAGCGTAGGGCATGCCTGGTCACGCGCAAGCCGTCGTCGACGACGCGCCCGGGGCGCCGCGCACACCGCTGGGCGGGAGGTCCTGCGTGACGCGGACCATCCCGGCGCGCGACGATGGGGGCATGAGCGCACCGCAGCAGGGTGGAGACCCCACCCGCGACGCCGGACAGCCCCGCGCGGTCATCACCGACGGGCTCCCGAGCCAGCTGGTCGACACCGACCCCGACGAGACCCAGGAGTGGGTGGAGTCGCTCGACAGCGTCGTCGAGCACGCAGGCCGCGGGCGAGCCCGCTACCTCATGCTCAAGTTGTTGCAGCGCAGCCGTGAGCAGCAGGTGGGCGTCCCGTCCCTCCGCAGCACCGACTACATCAACACGATCCCGCCCGAGCGGGAGCCCTACTTCCCCGGCGACGAGCACGTCGAGCGGCGCATCCGCGCCTACATCCGGTGGAACGCCGCGATCATGGTGCACCGCGCGCAGCGGCCGGGCATCGGCGTCGGCGGGCACATCTCCTCCTACGCCTCCTCCGCGTCGCTGTACGAGGTGGGCTTCAACCACTTCTTCCGCGGCAAGGACCACCCCGGCGGCGGCGACCAGATCTGGTTCCAGGGCCACGCCTCCCCCGGCATCTACGCCCGCGCGTTCCTCGAGGGCCGGCTCACCGAGCAGCAGCTCGACGGGTTCCGGCAGGAGGTCAGCCACCCCGGCGGCGGCCTGTCCAGCTACCCGCACCCGCGGCTGATGCCGGACTTCTGGGAGTTCCCCAGCGTCTCCATGGGCCTGGGCCCCATGAACGCGATCTACCAGGCCCGGTTCAACCGGTACCTGCACGCCCGCGGCGTCAAGGACACCTCCGACCAGCACGTGTGGGCGTTCCTCGGCGACGGCGAGATGGACGAGCCGGAGTCACTGGGCCTGATCGGCCTGGCCGCCCGCGAGGAGCTGGACAACCTCACCTTCGTCGTCAACTGCAACCTCCAGCGGCTCGACGGCCCGGTGCGCGGCAACGGCAAGGTCATCCAGGAGCTGGAGTCCTTCTTCCGCGGCGCCGGCTGGAACGTCATCAAGGTGATCTGGGGCCGCGAGTGGGACCCGCTGCTGGCCGCCGACCGCGACGGCGCGCTGGTCAACCTCATGAACCAGACGCCCGACGGCGACTACCAGACCTACAAGGCCGAGGACGGCGCCTTCGTGCGCGAGCACTTCTTCGGCCGCGACCCGCGCACCCGCAAGCTCGTCGAGCACATGAGCGACAAGGAGGTCTGGGACCTCTCCCGGGGCGGGCACGACTACCGCAAGGTCTACGCGGCGTTCAAGGCGGCGGTGGAGCACAAGGGCCAGCCGACGGTCATCCTCGCCAAGACCATCAAGGGCTGGACGCTGGGCAGCCACTTCGAGGGCCGCAACTCCACGCACCAGATGAAGAAGCTGACCGCCGAGGACCTCGCCGCCTTCCGCGACCGGCTCTACCTGCCCATCCCCGACGAGGCGCTCGACAAGACGCTGCCGCCCTACTACAAGCCCGACCCGGACTCCGACGAGATGCAGTACATGCTCGAGCGGCGCCGGGCCCTGGGCGGGGCGGTCCCGCGGCGGCGCTCGGAGTTCAAGCCGCTCAAGGCGCCCGACGACAAGGCGCTCGACGTCCTGCGCCGCGGCTCGGGCAAGCAGGAGGTGGCGACGACGATGGCGTTCGTCCGCCTGCTCAAGGAGCTGCTCAAGGACAAGGAGCTCGGCCCGCGGTTCGTGCCGATCATCCCGGACGAGGCCCGCACCTTCGGGATGGACAGCCTCTTCCCGTCGCAGAAGATCTACAACCCGGGCGGGCAGCGCTACACCTCGGTCGACCGCGAGCTGATGCTGGCCTACAAGGAGTCCGAGCAGGGCCAGATCCTGCACGAGGGCATCAACGAGGCCGGCTCCACGGCGTCGTTCACCGCCGTCGGCACCTCGTACGCCACGCACGGCGAGCCGATGATCCCGATCTACATCTTCTACTCGATGTTCGGGTTCCAGCGGACCGGCGACTCGTTCTGGGCCGCCGCCGACCAGATGACCCGCGGCTTCGTCCTCGGGGCCACCGCCGGCCGCACGACGCTCAACGGCGAGGGCCTGCAGCACGAGGACGGGCACTCGCTGCTGCTGGCGCACACCAACCCGGCCGTCGTGTCCTACGACCCGGCGTTCTCCTACGAGGTCGGGCACATCACCCGGGACGCGCTGCTGCGCATGTACGGCGAGGACCCGGGCGCGCCGCTGGGCGGGCACCGCAGCCCCGACGTCATGTACTACCTGACCGTCTACAACGAGCCCTACAACCAGCCGGCCGAGCCCGAGGGCCTCGACGTCCAGGGCCTGCTCGCCGGCATGTACCTGTACGCGCCGGGCTCCGGTGAGGGCCCGCGGGCCCAGGTGCTGGCGTCCGGCGTCGCGGTGCCGTGGGCGCTGCGGGCGCAGGAGCTGCTGCGCGAGGACTGGGGCGTGTCGGCCGACGTGTGGTCGGTGACCTCGTGGACCGAGCTGCGCCGGCAGGCCGACGAGGTCAGCGAGCACAACCTGCTGCACCCGGAGGACGAGCCGCAGGTGCCCTACGTGACCCAGCGGCTGCAGGACGCCGAGGGCCCGGTCGTGGCGGTGTCGGACTGGATGAAGTCGGTCCCCGACCTCATCGCGCCGTTCGTCCCCGGGGGCATGGCCACCCTGGGCACCGACGGGTTCGGCCTGTCCGACACCCGCCCGGCGCTGCGCCGGCACTTCCACGTCGACGCCGAGTCGATCGTCGTCCGGACGCTGGCGTCGCTGGCCGACCGGGGCCAGGTGGACCGGTCGAAGGTCCGCGAGGCGGTGGAGAGGTACCGGATCCGCGACGTGCAGGCCGCGCCGGCCGAGGAGCGGACCGACCCGAGCCCGGCGACCTGAGCGAGGACCCCCTTGCCCCCCGCCACTCGCCAGCTCGCGGCGGGACCCTGCAAGGGGGCCGGGTCCAGGACCGCCGCCGACGACCGCCGCACCGTGGCGGTCGTCGGCGGCGGCGTCGTCGGGCTGACCTGCGCGCTGGAGCTCGCCCGTGCCGGGCACCGCGTCCGGCTGCTCACCGCCGACCCGTGGGAGGCGACCACCTCCGCGGTGGCCGCCGCCATCTGGTCCCCCTACCGGGTGGCGCCCGCCGACGCCGTGCTGCGGTGGGGCGCCACCTCGCTGGAGGTCCTCACCCGGCTCGCCGCCGACCCGGCGACCGGGGTGGCGCTGCGCCCGGGCACGTACGTGCACCGCACCCCCGACCCCGACCCGTGGTGGGCGCCGGGGGTGCCCGGGGTCCGTCCCGCGTCCCCGGACGAGCTGCCGCCCGGCGCGCCCGCCGGCACCCGCTGCACGCTGCCGGTGGTCGACACCGGCCGGTACCTGCCCTGGCTGGCCGCCGCGTGCGCCGCGGCCGGGGTGACGACCGTGCCGGGCCGGGTCGGGTCGCTCGACGAGGTGGCCGGGGACGTCGTCGTGGTGGCCGCGGGGCTGGGGTCCGGGCACCTCCTCGACGACGACACCTGCGTGCCCGTGCAGGGCCAGGTGGTCCGCCTCGCCGACCCGGGCCTGCCCGGGTGGGTGCTGGACGAGGACGGCCCGGCCGGGCTGACCTACGTCGTCCCCCGAGGGCGGGACGTCGTCGTCGGCGGGACGGCGGTGGAGGGGGCCACGGGCCGCGACCCCGACCCGCAGGTGGAGGCCGCGATCCTGGAGCGGGCGTGCGCGCTCGTCCCGGCGCTGCGGGGACAGCCGGTGCTGTCGCGGGCGGTCGGGCTGCGGCCGGGGCGGCCCACCGTCCGGCTGGAGCGGCTCGAGGTCGGCGGGCGGCCGGTCGTCGCCTGCTACGGGCACGGCGGCGCCGGGGTCACCCTCTCCTGGGGCTGCGCGGCCGACGTCGCCTCCCTGGTCTGAGCGTCGGCCGGGAGCAGCCGGGCCTGCGCCTCGGGCGAGTGCCCGGGACGGTGGACCGAGGGGCGGCCGCGGCGCCCGTGACCCGCCCGAGCCCGTCCACCCGCGCGACGGCCGTGGCGAGCAGCGACCGCCCGGCCGCGGCGTAGGACCGGGGGCCCGTGCGCGACCCCCGCACAGGCCCCCGGTCCTCAGGCCCCGGCGCGGTGCCGGCGCAGCAGCTCGGCGTAGGCCCGGCCGCTGTCCTTCACCGTGCGCCGCTGGGTGGCGTAGTCGACGTGCACCAGCCCGAACCGCTGCGCGTAGCCGCGGGCCCACTCGAAGTTGTCCAGCAGCGACCAGGCGAAGTAGCCCCGGACGTCGGCCCCGCGCTCCATCGCCGCCGCCATCGCGCCGAGGTGGCGGACCAGGAAGTCGACCCGCTCGGGGTCGTACACCGCGCCCTCGGCGTCGACCTCGTCGTCCCAGGCCGAGCCGTTCTCGGTGACCACCAGAGGCAGGCCGGGCGCGCGCTCGGTGAGCCACAGCAGCAGGTCGGTGAACGCCTGCGGGCTGATCCCCCACCCCATCGTCGTCGTCGGGCCCTCGGGGTCGAGCTCGACGACGTCCTCGCCGCCGATGAACGACGTCGGCGGCGCCTCCGCGGGGCGGGTGCCGGCCCGCACGGTCTGCTCGAAGTAGTAGTTGACGCCCAGCCAGTCCAGCGGCGCCGCGATGGTCTCCAGGTCGCCGTCGCGCACCGGCAGCGGGGCGCCGGCGGCCTCGAGGTCGGCGACGACGTCGGCCGGGTAGGCGCCGTGGACCACCGGCTCGAGGAACATCCGGTTCTGCTGGCCGTCGAGCCGGCGGGCGGCGTCGACGTCGGCGGGGTCCTGGGTCGCCGGGTGCATCGGCGTGAAGTTCAGCGTGACGCCGAGGGAGGTCACCCCGGCCGCCCGCAGCCGGGCGGCGGCCAGGCCGTGCCCGAGCAGCAGGTGGTGGGTGGCGCGGGCGCCGGCGACCGGGTCCTGCAGGCCGGGGGCGTGCGCGCCGGACACGTGGCCGAGCAGCGCGCTGCACATCGGCTCGTTGAGCGTCGACCAGTGCCGCACCCGGTCGCCCAGGGCGTCGACGACGACCGCGGCGTAGTCGGCGAAGCGCTCCGCGGTGTCCCGATCGGCCCAGCCCCCGCGGTCCTGCAGCGCCTGCGGCAGGTCCCAGTGGTACAGGGTCAGCCAGGGCTGCACCCCGACGGCGAGCAGCTCGTCGACCAGCCGCCGGTAGAAGTCCAGCCCGCGCTGCTCGACCCGGCCGCCGCCCTCGGGCAGGACCCGCGGCCAGGCCACCGAGAACCGGTACGCAGACAGCCCCAGGTCCGCCATCAGCGCGACGTCGTCGCGGTAGCGGTGGTAGTGGTCGACGGCGACGTCGCCGGTGTGGCCCCCGAACGTGCGGCCGGGCGTGTGGCTGTAGGTGTCCCAGATCGACGGTCCCCGCCCGTCCTCGGTCACGGCGCCCTCGATCTGGTACGAGGCGGTCGCGGCGCCGAACACGAAGTCGGGCGGGAAGGTCAGCCCGGCGAGGGCGTCCTCGTGGGTGTCGGTGGTGGTCACGGCAGGGGTGCTCCTCAGGGCAGGGGTGAGCGGGGCGGGGCCAGGGGGAGGCGCGGCGGCAGCGGTCGCCGCCGACGGGAGGACGGTAGGGGCTGGTCGACGCGCGCCTGCGTCACGGGGTCGAGGACGTGCAGGCCGCCCTCGCGGACCCGCAGGGGCGGAAGCCGACGGTGACCCCCCGGTGCCGGCGGCGGCCCGGTCGAGCAGGTCCCGCGACGCCGGCAGCAGCGCGCCGGCGAGCCGATGGACCCGGCGGCGAAGGTGGTGGCCGGGCGGTCGCGCAGGGCGCCGGGGTGCCGCACTGCTGCAGGGCGCCGTCGCGCAGCACCGCCACGCGGTCGCCCGTCGTCATCGCCCCGACCTGGCCGTGGGTGACGTGGACGGTGGTGACCACGGTCGCCCAGCCGCTGGGCGAGATGACCCGCCACATGACCGACCTGCTGCTGCGCCAGGTCGAGGGCTCCGCGGAGGTGGAGGCGCGGGTCTGCCCGACCCGGCTCGTGCGGCGCGCCTCCGCCCGAGGTCGCGAGGGTCCTCGCTCAGGTCGCCCAGACGGGGCGGGCGGCATCGACGCGCCACACGACGGCGACCCCGCCGCCGGGGCGCAGCACGACGCCGTCGGGGACGTCGGGGCCGTCCGCCCCCAGCCACAGCCGGGCGTCGGGGCGGCCGAGGTCGACCCAGCCCGCGGGGGCGCGCACGACCTCGTGCGCCGGGGCCGCGCCCGGGTCGGCCGCGCGCAGGTAGGCCTGCAGCACCCGGGCGCCGCCGGGTCCGGCGACCTCGTCGTGGTCCAGCCCGGTGCCCGCGCGCAGCACGCCGACGTCGCCGGCCGCCAGCGGGGCGTCCCCGCCCCACCGGTGGGTGAGCGAGCCGGCCAGCACGACCGCGACGACGTCGACCGCGCGGTGCAAGTGCACGCCGTAGCCGGCGCCGGGCGGCAGCCGGTCGTCGGTGACCCGCAGCAGCGGGCCGAGCGAGCCGTCGCCCGGCTCGAGCAGCGGGGCGCCCTCGACGCCGGTCACCGCGCGGCGTCCCGCCCGGGCAGCGCCGCCGGACCGCCGGGCAGCCCGCCGGCGACCAGGGCGACCAGCAGCGACCACGCCGTCCCCAGGCACAGCCCGCCGACGACGTCGGACGGGTAGTGGACCCCCAGCCACACGCGGGTCAGCCCGACCAGCACCGCGAGCGCGACCCCCGCGGCGACGGCGGCGCGGCGGCCGGGCGCGGTCAGCCGCGGCCAGGCCAGCACCAGCGCGACGGTGACCAGCGTGGCGATGCCCGAGGAGTGCCCGCTCGGGTAGCTCAGCCCCTCGTACACCAGGCCGCCGTTCTCGAACGCCGGGCGGGCGCGCCCGACCAGCTCCTTGAGCGCGGTGGTGAGCGGCCCGACGGCGGTGACCGCGACGACGACCCACAGCACGGTGCGCCACGCCCGGCGGCGGACCAGCCAGACCAGCACCGGCAGGAACACCAGCACGCGGAACCAGGTGACGCCCGGGGTGGTGAGCGTCTCCAGCAGTGCGCTCACCGGCGCCGAGCGGTCGTCCCCGGCGTACAGCTCCCGGCTGACCGCGTCGTCGAGGCGCACCTGCGGGCCGAAGCGGGCCGCCACCCCGGTCCCGAGCAGGGCGAGGACGGCGAGGCCGGCCCCGATCGCGCGGAGCACCCGGCGGCGGGCCCGTGCGGGCGCGGTGGTCGGGGCGGTCACTCCCCCACTCTCCCCGACGCAACGGGCCGTGACACGCTGACCGCGTGGCCCACCGGGTGATCGACCGCCCGCCGACGGCGGCGACGCTGCGGCGGCTGGAGCGCGCCTCCGGGGCCATCGCCACCCGCGCCGTCGCCCGCATGGACGAGGACCTGCCCTGGTTCCGCACCATGCCCGCCGACCAGCGCTCGTGGGTCATGCTCGTCGCGCAGGCCGGCATCGCCTCGCTGGTCGAGTGGTGCCGCTCCCCCGACCGCCCGCCCCGGCTCACCGGCGAGGTGTTCGGCGCCGCGCCCCGCGACCTGGTCCGCGCCGTGCCGCTCAAGCAGACCGT
The DNA here is from genome assembly GCF_054050315.1 of Geodermatophilus sp. SYSU D00867. Taxonomy (NCBI): domain Bacteria; kingdom Bacillati; phylum Actinomycetota; class Actinomycetes; order Geodermatophilales; family Geodermatophilaceae; genus Geodermatophilus; species Geodermatophilus sp. SYSU D00867. The sequence continues at coordinate 57,075 of NZ_JBJGZC010000025.1, forward strand.
CGACCTGGTCGAGCTCACCGTCCAGGTGATGGACGACCACGTCGAGTCGGTGGCCGAGCCCGGCGACGCCGACGCGCTGCGCCTGGCCGTGCTGCTGTTCAGCCGCGAGGTCGCCTTCGCCACCGCGCACGTCTACGCGAGCTTCGCCGAGAACCGCGGCGCCTGGGACGCGCGACTGGAGGCGCTGGTCGTCGACGCGCTGGTCCGCGGCGAGCGCTCCGAGGAGCTGCCCGGCCGCGCCTCCGCGCTCGGCTGGGACGGCACCGGCCCGGTGGCCGTGCTGGTCGGGGTCGCCCCCGCCGACGGCGACACGCACGCCGACGTCCGCCGCGCCGCCCGCTCGCACCGCTGCGAGGTGCTCGTGGGCGTGCACGCCGAGCACCTGGTGGTGGTGCTGGGCGGCGCCGAGGACCTGCGGTCGGCGGCCGAGCGGGTCACCGAGGAGTTCGGGCCGGGCCCGGTGGTCCTCGGCCCGGTCGTCGACCGGCTCAGCGCGGCCGGCGGGTCGGCCGCGGCGGCGCTGGCCGGGCTCCGGGCCGCGCGCGCCTGGCCCGGCGCACCGCGGCCGGTGCCCGCCGACGCGCTGCTGCCCGAGCGGGCCCTCGACGGCGACCCGCTGGCCCGCGCGGCGCTCACCGAGCGGGTGGTGCTCCCGCTGCGCACCGCCGGCGGCGACCTGCTCGAGACGGTGCGGGCGGTGCTGGCCGGCGGCGGCAACCTGGAGGCCACCGCGCGGGCGCTGTTCGTCCACCCGAACACCGTCCGGTACCGGCTCAAGCGGGCCGCCGAGGTGACCGGCCAGGTGGCCACCGACCCGCGCGGCGCCTGGACGCTCCAGGTCGCGCTCGCACTGGCCGACCTGGGCGGCGAGCGCTCCCTCTGGCACTAGCAGTGCCCGGGGCCGCAAGGGGTCCTGCAGTGTTGTCCACCACGGATCGGCACCGCGACGGCTCGTCCGGGCTCCGCTGTTGTAGGAACCCTCCAAAGCGCAGCGGTGTCCTTTCGTGCCGGACGAGCGCGCGGGGGGCCGTGACCAATGAGACGGTGGTGGGGTGCTGGCCGTCCTCGCACCCGGGCAGGGTGCGCAGAAGCCCGGGATGCTCACCCCCTGGTTGGAGCTCCCCGGCGCCGAGTCCTTCTTCCGCTGGGCCGGGGCGATCGCCGACGCCGACCTGCTGACCCTGGGCACCACCGGCGACGCCGAGGCGATCCGCGACACCGCGGTCACCCAGCCGCTGGTCGTCGCGATGAGCCTGTTCGTCGCCCGCGAGCTCGGCGGCCTGCCCGGCCCGGTCGCGCACAGCCCGCAGACCGGCCGCGACGTCGTCATCGCCGGGCACAGCGTCGGCGAGCTCACCGCGGCCGCGCTGGCCGGCGTGCTGTCGGTCGAGGCGGCGATCGCGCTGACCGCCGTCCGCGGCCGCGCGATGGCCCGCGCCTGCGGGCTCACCCCGACCGGCATGTCCGCCGTCCTCGGCGCCGACCCCGACGAGCTGGAGAAGGCGCTCGAGCGGCACGGGCTGGTCGCGGCCAACCTCAACGGCGGCGGCCAGGTCGTCGTCGCCGGGCCGCTCGACGGGCTGGCCGCGCTCAAGGCGGAGCCGCCGGCGAAGGCACGGGTGGTGCCGCTCTCGGTGGCCGGCGCGTTCCACACCTCCTACATGGGCCCGGCCCGCGAGGAGCTCGAGGGCCTGGTCGGCGGCCTGCGCCCGGCCGACCCGAGCCGGCTGCTGCTGTCCAACGCCGACGGCGCCGCCGTCGACTCCGGCGCCGAGGCGCTGTCCCGCCTGGTCAGCCAGGTCACCAGCCCGGTGCGCTTCGACGCGTGCCTGGCCACCCTGCGCGAGCTCGGCGTCACCGCGGCCATCGAGCTGCCGCCGGCGGGCGCGCTGGCGGGCCTGGCCAAGCGCGAGTGGAAGGGTGCCGACGTCGAGGTGCTGGCGCTGGCCGGCCCCGGCGACCTCGACCGCGCCCGCGCGCTCATCGACGCCGCCCGCGGCCGCCCCGAGGCCGAGCACCAGCCCGACTGGCGCGTCGTCGTCTCCCCCGTCCGCGGCACGGTCAGCCCCGCCGACGTCCCCGAGGGCACCCACCTGCCCGCCGGCACCCCCCTCGGCTGCGTGCGCAGCCGCCGCGAGGAGGTCAAGGTCTCGGCCGGGTACGACGGCGTCCTCGCCGAGTGGCTCGTCCAGGACGGCGACCTCGTCGACGCCGGCGACCCGCTCGCCCGTCTCTACCCGGAGGTCCCCGCGTGAGCATCCGACTGCCGAAGGGCGCCCCCGGGGCGCGCATCCTGGGCCTCGGCGGCTACCGGCCCCGCCGGCGCGTCACCAACGACGAGCTCGCCCAGGTGATGGACACCAACGACGAGTGGATCCAGACCCGCGTCGGCATCGCCGAGCGCCGCTGGGCCTCGGAGGACGAGACCCTGCAGGAGATGGCCGTCGCCGCCGGCGGCAAGGCGCTGGCCGCCAGCGGCCTGGCGCCCGACGAGGTCGACCTGGTGATCCTCGCCAGCGCCAGCCTCAAGGAGCCGATCCCCGGCATCGGCCCGCAGGTCGCCCACCGCCTGGGCATCCCCCGCCCCGGCGCGTTCGACCTCAACGCCGGGTGCGCCGGCTTCTGCTACGCGCTGGAGCTGGCCTCGGCGGCCATCCGCGCGGGCTCGGCGCGCAACGCGCTGGTGGTCGGCGTCGAGCGGCTCACCGACGTCGTCGACCAGACCGACCGCTCCACCGCGGTGATCTTCGCCGACGGCGCCGGCGCGGCCGTGGTCGGCGCCTCCGACGAGCCGGGCATCGGCCCGGTGGCGTGGGGCAGCGACGGCGACCAGTTCTCCGCGATCGAGATCGTCGCCGGCTCCAGGGGCATCTCGATGGCCGGCCAGGCGGTCTACCGCTGGGCGACCACCCGGCTCACCGACACCCTCATCCAGGCGATGGAGTCCGCCGGCGTCGGGCCCGAGGACATCGACGTGTTCGCCCCGCACCAGGCCAACCTGCGCATCGTCGAGTCGATGACCCGGCGGCTCGGCTTCGGCAAGGAGACCGTCGTCGCCCGCGACATCGTCCAGGCCGGCAACACCTCCGCGGCGTCGATCCCGCTGGCCCTCACTGCGCTGATGGAGTCCGGCGAGGCCAAGAGCGGCGACCTCGCGCTCGTCCTCGGCTACGGCGCCGGTCTCACCTTCGCCGGCCAGGTGCTCGTCCTGCCCTGAGCGGCACCCCAGACACCCGGGACGTCCGGGCCCGACGGCGGGCAGCGCCCGCCCCCACCGAGAGAGAGGACCCCCGCGTGAGCGAGGACATCCAGGCAGGTCTGGCCGAGATCCTGGAGGAGGTCGCCGGGGTCGCCCCCGCCGACGCCACCCCGGAGAAGTCGTTCACCGAGGACCTCGACGTCGACTCCCTGTCGATGGTCGAGATCGCCACCGCCGTCGAGGACAAATTCGGCGTGGCCATCCCCGACGACGAGCTCGGCAACATCAAGACCGTCGGCGACGCCATCAGCTACATCCAGAAGAACCAGGGCTGAGCCGGGTCCCCGGCCGCCCGCGCCCGCACGCCCCCAGGAGAGGACCCGTCATGAGCTCGAACGACGACGTCGTCGTCACCGGCCTCGGAGCCACCACGCCCCTCGGTGGCGACGTCGCCAGCACCTGGGACGCGCTGCTGGCCGGACGGTCGGGGGTCCGCCGCCTCGACGACGACTGGGTCAAGGAGTTCCCGGCCCAGCTGGCCGCGACCCTGGCCACCGACCCCGTCCAGCAGCTCGACCGGGTCCGCGCGCGCCGGCTGGACCGCAGCCAGCAGGTCGCGGTCATCGCCGCCGAGCAGGCCTGGGCCGAGTCCGGTGCCGCCGACGCCGGGGTCGAGCCCGAGCGCATCGCCGTCGTCTTCGGCACCGGCATCGGCGGGGCGCTGACCCTGCTCGGCCAGGACGACGTCCTGGAGGAGAAGGGCCCCAAGCGGGTCTCCCCCTTCACCATCCCGATGCTCATGCCCAACGGCCCCGCCGCGGCCGTCGGGCTGGCCATCGGCGCCCGCGGCGGCGTGCACGCCCCGGTCAGCGCCTGCGCCTCCGGCGCCGAGGCGATCCGCTGGGGCCTGGACCTGCTGCGCTTCGACCGCGCCGACGTCGTCCTGGTCGGCGGCGCCGAGGCCGTCGTCCACCCGCTGCCGATGGCCGGGTTCGCCGCCATGCGGGCGATGAGCACCCGCAACGACGAGCCCGAGCGCGCCTCGCGCCCGTTCGACAAGGGCCGCGACGGGTTCGTGCTCGGTGAGGGCGCGGCCGCGCTGGTCCTCGAGCGCGCGGGCTCGGCCAGGGCCCGCGGCGCCCGGGTGCACGCCCGGCTCGCCGGTGCCGGCGCCACCGCCGACGGCTACGACCTGGTCGCCCCGCACCCCGAGGGCGAGGGCGCCGCCCGCGCGATCGGCGCCGCGCTGCGCGACGCCGGCATCGACCCCGCCGACGTCGGCCACGTCAACGCGCACGCCACCTCGACCCCGGTCGGGGACACCGCCGAGGCCGCCGCGATCCGCAGCGCCGTGGGCGACCACGCGCTGGTCACCGCGACGAAGAGCCAGACCGGCCACCTGCTCGGCGCCGCCGGCGCCCTGGAGTCGGTGTTCACCATCCTCGCGCTGCGCGAGCAGGTCGTGCCCGCGACGGCGAACCTCGACGACCCCGACGACGACGCCGCCGTGCAGGCCCTCGACATCGTCCGCCGCGAGCCGCGCCAGGCGTCCCTCACCGCCGCGGTCAACGACTCGTTCGGCTTCGGCGGCCACAACATCGCGCTCGTCTTCACGACCGCCTAGCGCACTCCCCGCCCGGCCCCCGGGCCGGCCCCGCACTCAAGGCCCGCCCCTGGAGGTCCGGTGACCACCGTCCACGCCGTCCCGACGCTGCCCAGCCCCGACCCGCGCGACCCCGAGGACCGCCTCGCCCGCTTCTTCGACGCCGGGTCGGTGGCCCTGCTCGCCCCCCGCGACACCTCGGGCGTCATGGCCGCGCGCGGGACGGTGGCCGGCAGCCCCGCCGTCGCCTTCTGTACCGACGCCACGGTGATGGGCGGCGCGATGGGGATCGACGGCTGCCGGCACATCGTCGACGCCATCGACACCGCGCTGCGCGAGCGCGTGCCGGTGGTCGGCATCTGGCACTCCGGCGGCGCCCGCCTGGCCGAGGGCGTGACCGCCCTGCACGCCGTCGGCGAGGTGTTCGCCGCGATGGTGCGCGCCTCGGGCCGGGTGCCCCAGGTGTCGGTCGTCCTCGGCCCGGCTGCCGGCGGCGCCGCGTACGGGCCGGCTCTCACCGACCTGGTGATCATGGGGCCGGCCGGGCGGGTGTTCGTCACCGGCCCCGACGTGGTCCGCTCGGTCACCGGCGAGGACGTCGACATGGAGCGCCTCGGCGGCCCGGACACCCACGGCCGGCGCAGCGGCGTCGTGCACGTGGTCACCGAGTCCGAGGCGGCGGCCCTGGAGACCGCCCGGCAGGCGGTGGACCTGTTCGCCGCGCAGGGCTCCTTCGCGCCGGCGTCGGAGGCCCCCGACGTCGACCTGCGCTCCCTGCTGCCCGAGCAGCCGCAGCGGGCCTACGACGTCAAGCCGCTCGTGGCCGCCGTGCTCGACGGGCCCGGGCTGGAGCTGCACCCGCGCTGGGCGCCGAACGTGGTCACCACGCTCGGCCGGCTGGGCGGTCGGACGGTCGGCGTGATCGCCAACAACCCGCTGCGCCTGGGCGGCTGCCTGGACTCCGCGTCGGCGGAGAAGGCCGCCCGCTTCGTGCGGATGTGCGACGCCTTCGGGGTGCCGCTGGTGGTGCTGGTCGACGTCCCCGGCTACCTGCCCGGCGTGGGCCAGGAGTGGGACGGCGTGGTGCGGCGCGGCGCGAAGCTGCTGCACGCCTTCGCCGAGGCGGTCGTGCCGCGGGTGACGCTGGTGACCCGCAAGTCCTACGGCGGGGCCTACATCGCGATGAACTCGCGCTCGCTCGGCGCCACCGCCGTCTTCGCCTGGCCCGGCGCCGAGGTCGCGGTCATGGGCGCCAAGGCCGCCGTCGGCATCCTGCACCGCAAGAAGCTGGCCGCGGTGCCGCCGGCCGAGCGCGAGGCCCTGCACGCGCAGCTGGCCGCCGAGCACGAGCGGATCGCCGGCGGGGTGAACCGGGCGCTGGAGATCGGCGTCGTCGACGAGGTGGTGGAGCCCTCCCGCACCCGCCGCCGGCTGGTCGAGGCCCTCGCCTCGGCCCCGGCCGGCCGCGGCGCCCACGGCAACATCCCGCTCTGAGGAGGTCCCCGCTGCCCCGCGCAGCGGGGCCGACCGCCCACCGGACGAGTTCCCGTCCGGACGCCGAGAGGCGGGGGGCCCGCGCGCGCGCGGCGGGGGGGGGGGGGGGGGGGGGGGGGGGGGCGGGGGGGGGCGGGGGGGGGGGGGCCGGCCCGCCCCCCCCCCCCCGCGGCCAGCCAGGGCACCGGGTCCACCGGGGCGCCGTCGACGCGGACCTCCAGGTGCAGGTGCACGCCGGTGCTGT
>NZ_JBJGZC010000026.1:0-62162 GCF_054050315.1 Geodermatophilus sp. SYSU D00867
CCCCCCGGCCCGCCGCCCCCCCCCCCCCCCCCCCCCCCCCCCCGCCCCCCCCCCCCCCCCCCCCCCCGCGCGGGCCGGGGGGGGCCGTTCCCGTGGGTCCCCACCCGCGGACGCCGCCCACCGCCGCACGACGGGACCGCCGCCGGCCCTGGCGGTCCCCACGGGACGGCCCTCGAGGCCCCGCACGGTGCCAGCCCCCTCCCCACGCCGGGGCGGGTGCAGAGGCCCCGTCCCGGGGACGGCCGAGGGCGGCTCCCCGGCGCCCGCGCCCGGGGAGGCAGGGACGCCCCCGGGTCCCGGGCCGCGTCCGGTGTCGGCCGGAGCCGGCCCCCGGGGACGTCCGCCGGCGTGCACCGTGCCCGGGACGCCGACGACCCGTCCTCCGCAGGCGGAGGACGGGTCGTGGTGTGCGGTGGCCGGCGCACCGGCGGGTCCTACGCGGGGACCTCGGACTCCTCGGCGCGCAGCCGATCCCGGGAGCCGCCCTCCGCCAGCAGCGAGACCGCCGTGAACAGCAGGAACGCCACGCTCGCGTCGAACAGCCCGCTCTCCAGCACGCTGCGGCCGAGCAGGAAGACCAGCAGGCCGAGGAACAGGACGCGGTGCGCGCGCGGCGCCTCGAGCACCCCGCGCAGGCTCCAGAGCACCCAGCCGCCGCCGAGGAGGACGCCGACCCAGCCGGCCTGCACGAGCAGCGAGACCCAGCTGCTGTCCAGCGGCTGGGTGTCCCAGTACTGCCCCTGGACGCGGATGATCTTGACCGAGAGGCCGCCGCCGACGGCGGTCTGCCACTGGGAGTCGGCCCAGTCCAGCGCGGCCCGCCAGGCGATGAACCGCGAGCCGAGGGTGCTGGTGCCGTCACCGCCACGGGAGACGAACCCGGCCACGGCCCCGGTGGAGACCACCGTGACGGCCGCGGCCCCGGCCAGCACCAGGCCGCCGACGACGAGGCCGACCCGGGGGCGCCGGATGTGGAGCGCCATGGCGGCCACCCCGAGCACGAGCATGAGCAGGGCCGTGCGCGAGCCGGTCGCCCACACGACGCCGGACAGGACCGCCGCGGTGAGGGCGGCCCGCACCCCCGCCCGGCCGACGACCGTGCGCCAGGCGACGTACAGGACCCCGGTCGAGGCCAGCAGCGCCAGCTCGTTGGGGTCGATGGCGGGCACGCCGCCGGCCAGCCGCCCGTCGGTGTACGAGGGCAGCCCGGTGACGGCGGCGACCAGCGCCACTGCCACGCACGCCCGCACGACCGCCGTCAGCACGTCCACCGCGGACACCGCCCGCAGCAGGAGGAGGACGGTGGCGCCCAGCAGGGCGACGCGGACCGCCACGACTCCCCCGGCGACCAGGTGGCCCGCGGTGAGCGCGCCCAGGACCGTGCAGGCCAGCAGCAGGCCCAGCCACCACACCGTCCCGGTCCCCACCCGCCGGCGCGGGCCGGCCTGGGCGAGGAGGAAGGCCAGGGCCAGGGCCAGGACGCTGACGCACGCCTTCGCGACGACGACGGGGTCCAGCGACCCGGTGAAGTACTCGCCGCGGCGCCACCCGACGCTGCCGACGACCACGAGCAGCGCGGCGAGGGTCACCAGGGACCGCGACCGGGTGCGCGGCGGGACCGCGGGCGGCCGGTGGTCGGGCCGGACCGGCGCGGGGACGACCGCGGTCACCGGGCGACCGCCCCGGCTGCGGCCCGCGGCTCCGCAGAGGCGGCGCGTTCCGCGCGGACCTGCGGCACGAGCAGCGTCCGGCGCACGGCGACGGCGGCCAGCACCGGCCCGAGCGCCAGGGCCAGGGGGCTCCACGGCACGGCGCCGTCGGCGGTCGTCACCAGCAGCGCGACGGCGGCCAGCGACCCGAGCTCGACCGCGCGCAGCGCGAGCACCCGCCGCTGCCGCCCGTGGACCGACGCCAGGCTCGCGTACGGGAGCAACGCGGCTGCGGCCGCGGCGTGGACGCTCCAGGCGGCCACCGCGCCCACCGGCACGTCGTACCCCCCGCCGGTGAGCAGCGGTCCCGCCCACGGCAGCGCGACGACGGCGAGCACACCCAGCAGGCCGACCAGGACCGCGAGGCCGGCGGCGGCGCGGTCGGCGGCGTCCAGGCCGGCGCGCGCACCCCGCGGGCGCAGCGCGACGAAGTGCGGCAGCAGGAAGGACCCGAGCCCGGCGACGAGGACCATCGCCGGGGCGGTGTAGACCCGCGCGGCCTCCAGCGGGCCGTAGGCCGCGGCGCCGGCCACCCCGACGACGAGCAGCCGGAGCAGCGTGAGCTGCGCCGGGCGGATCGTCTGCGCCGCCGCCCGCCAGACGCCGAAGGCGGCGACGGCCCCGAGCGCCGGGCGCCGCCACGGACCGTGCGGCCGCTCCCCGGCCGGGAGCAGCGCCCAGGCGAGCAGCGCCGCGCCGGCCTGCCCGGCGAGCAGGGCGGCGACGAAGGACGCGAGGGTGAGCTCCCCGGCGGACCGGGCGAGCACGAGGGTGGCCAGCGACAGGACGAGGGCGGTGACGTCGACGGCCGGCAGCGACCAGAACCGGCCCGCGGCCATGAGCAGCCGGCGGAGCGCGTCCTCGACGACGAAGGCGACGACGGCGGGCCCGGCGAGCAGCGCCGCCCACAGCGGCAGGGCCCCGCTGACGACGGCGAGCAGGCACCCGGCCGCGCCGGCGGCGCCCGCGACGAGCACCGCGCCCACGTGCAGGCCCGCGCGGATCCCGGGGTCGTGCCGGTCCAGCACGGTGAGCGAGTCGCCGACCAGGCCGCTGGACACGGCGGTGGCCAGGACGAGCGCGCCGTAGGCGAGCGAGAAGACCGCCAGCCCCGCGGCGCCCAGCTCGCGGGCGGCCGCGACCTGCAGGACGAGGCCGGCCAGCGCCTGGGTGCCCTGTCCCACGAGGGCCCCGGCGGCCCGGCCGCGCGGTCCCACGCCGGCCACCTACGCGGTCCCGAGGACGGCCGCCCCCACCTCGGGGGCGATCCGCTCGGCGTACTCGGCGGTCATGTGCAGGCCGTCGGCGTAGACCGGGGTGGACCCGACGACGGCCGGGCACAGGTCGTCGACGCAGAACCAGCGCTCGGGGTCGACGAACGTGGCCCCGGTCGCCTCCGCCACGTCCTCCTCGACGGCCACCTGCTGCAGGAAGCGCCGCGGCGGCTCCTGCACGCAGTCCGCCGGGGTGCTGACCGTGGTCGCGCAGGTCTGCAGGTTCGCGCCCGAGGGCGGGCCGGTCAGCACGACGACGCGCGCGCCGGACCGCTGGACCCGCTGTACCACCGAGGTCATCCCCTGCTCCCAGACGGCCGCCTTGTCGGCGTCCGGGTCGGCGAGCCGGGTGTCGTAGGTGTGGCTGAGGACGACGAGCTCGGGCCGCGTGCGGTCGATGAGGTCCAGGGCCCACTCGCGGTGCTCGGCGCACTCGGTGAACGGCCGGCCCTGGTAGAGGGTCACCGCGTCCACGTTCGGGCACTGGCCCATGGTCAGCGTCCGGATCGACCAGCCCTGCGGCTCCACGGCCGCCCGGAGCGCGGGCAGCCACGCGCCGGCGACCGAGTCGCCGAGCAGCACCGCGGAGTGCGGCGCGCCGGGGTCGCCGAACACGCACCGGTCGGCGTTCCAGTCACCGACGTCGAAGCACCCGCCGCTCCACTGCTCCTCGAGGTAGCCGGGGAGCTCGTCGAGGGCCGGCTGCAGGTCCGCGGGCCAGGCCACGAGGGCGGCCGACGCCCGGAGCTCGCGGGTCAGCGGGTCGCCCTCGGTGGCCGCCTGCGCCGCCGCGCCGGCCGCGGCCACCGCCTGCGCGTCCAGCCGGCCGGGCGGGAAGGCGACGGTCAGCCCGGCGCCGCCGACGACGAGCACGGTCGCCGTCGCGGCGGCGACGAGCCGTCCCCGGCGGCGCACGACGGCGGCCCGGTGCTGCGGCCCCGGCGGCCGCCCGCCGGGCAGCAGCCAGCCCGAGTGCAGGACCGGCTGCTCGATCGCCGCGTACGAGACCGTGGCGAGGACCAGGGACACGACGATCGCGACGACCGCGGTGGTCGGCGTCCCGGCGCCGAGGACGGCGGCGGTGAGGACCACGACCGGCCAGTGCCACAGGTAGAGCGAGTACGAGATCCGGCCGAGGAACCGGGCCGGCGCGCTGCCCAGCACCCAGCGGGTGCCCGGCCCGCCGGGGGCGTCGCCGAACGCCACGAGCAGGACGGCCGAGAGGACCGGCAGGGCGGCGACGGAGCCCGGGAAGGGGTCGGCCGAGGTGATCACGGCCGCCGACGCCAGGACGCCGAGCAGCCCCGCCCAGGCCAGCGCGGCGCGGAGCACGCCGGGCAGCCGGCGCAGCTGCGTCGCCGTGACGGCGACCAGGGCGCCGGCCCGAGCTCCCAGGCGCGGGTGAACGTGGAGAAGTACGCGGTCGTCGGCGAGACGGCGCTGGCGTGCACCGACCACAGGAACGACGCGGCGACGACGGCGAGGAAGGCCACGGCCAGCAGCGGCCGCGCGGAGCGCCCCCGTCCGGCGACGGCCACCACGAGCAGGATCAGCAGCGGCCAGACCAGGTAGAACTGCTCCTCGACCGCCAGCGACCAGAAGTGCTGGACCGGCGAGGGGGCCGCCGTCTGCTGGAAGTAGTCGGTGCCCTGCTGCGCGAAGTGCACGTTGGCGCCGAACGCCAGCGCCCAGGCCGCGTCGGTCAGGGTCTCCTGGAGGCGGCCGCCGAGGAACAGCAGCCAGGCCGCCAGCGACGTCGCCGCGAGGGTCGCCACCGCGGCCGGCAGCAGCCGGCGGGCGCGCCGCACGTAGAAGGCGCGGAAGGAGATCCGCCCGGTCCGCTCGCGCTCCCGGACCAGCAGCCCGGTGATGAGGAAGCCGGAGATGACGAAGAAGACGTCGACCCCGATGAACCCGCCGGAGGGCCGGCCGAGGACGTGGTCGAGCAGCACCAGGCCGACGGCGACGGCGCGCAGGCCCTCGACGTCGGCGCGGAAGCGGTGCGGCGACGCCGCCGGGCGCTCCTCCCGCGGCTGCTGCCCGGTGGGCCGCTCGGCGGTGAGGGTCACCGGCCGGCCCCCGCGACCGGGGCGGCCGGGCGCGCGGCGTCGCGGGCGACGGCGCGGCGCAGCCGCACCGAGTGCCGGACCAGGCGGGCGACGAGGTGCGCCCGGGTGTCCCGCGGGGACACGTAGCAGCGCGGCAGGGTGACGCGGTCGCCGGGCTCGTAGTCGCCGGTGACGCAGGCGTTGTCGTAGCCCGCGGCCCGGACGGCGTCGGCCGCGGCGTCGTCGTAGGAGCCGTAGGGGTAGCAGAAGCCCGGCACCTCGGCCTGCAGGACGTCCTCGAGCACCCGCCGGCTCTCCCCGACCTCGGCGGCGAGCACCGCGGGGTCGGCCCCGGCGAGCCGGGCGTGGGTGAGGGTGTGGCTGCCGACCTCCTGGCCGGCCGCGGCCACCGCGCGGAGCTGCCCGGCGTCCATGATCCGGAACCGCGGGCCGGTGTCCCAGTCGTTGGTGCCGCCCAGCAGCCCCGCGACCGCGTAGACGGTGCCGGCCATGCCGTGCCGCCGCAGCACCGGGACGGCGTGGTCGAGGAAGTCGGTGTAGCCGTCGTCGAAGGTGAGGCCGACCAGGCCGGCGGCCGCGCCCCGCTCGGCGGCCCGCACCAGCTCGGTGAGCGGGACGCCGCGCAGGCCCAGCCGCCGCAGGAGGCCCAGGTGCCGGTCCAGCCGCGCGGGGTGGACGCGCAGGGCGTGCGGGTCGGGCTCGGCCGACGGGCTGATCGAGTGGTACATGAGGACCGGCGGCAGCGGCAGCCGGGAGCGGCCGCCGGTCACCGGAGGACGCCGCCGTCGACCGCCGTCTGGGCGTCGAGGGCCGCGAGCGCGCGCCGCAGCACCGTGCTCGAGGTGTGCATCGTGTACGGGAAGTAGCGGACCTCCACCCCGACGGCGGAGAAGTCGCGCTCGAGCCGGTCGCCCTTGGGGGTGCCGCGCCAGTCGTCGCCCTTGAAGATGACGTCGAACCCGACCTCGCGCCAGGTGTCGATCTTGTCCGGGACGACCTCGGCGTGCACGTCGTCGACACAGCGCAGGTTGCGCACGATCTCCAGGCGCTCGGGCAGCGGCACCACCGGCAGCCGGCCCTTGGTGAGCAACAGCATCTCGTCGGACACCACGCCCGCGATCAGCCGGTCACAGTGCGCCGCGGCGTGCCTGAGGATGTTCAGGTGCCCGATGTGGAACAGGTCGTAGGCGCCCGGCGCGTAGCCGATCACTGTCATGGCGAGATCCCCCTGGTGACGTTCTCTGCCCGGCGAGTGCACAGCGCGGGCTGACCGACCGTCATCACCCGTGCGGGTCCCGTCACCCGAAGGGAGGGGCGGCCACCGGCACCGGGACCGCCGCGGCGGGCACGCCGACCGCGGCCAGCAGCTCGGCGGTGAACCGCTCGGGGGTGTGCCGGCGGCGGGCCGCGGCGGCGCCGGCCAGCGCGGCCGTGCGGGCGGCGGGCCAGTCGGCCGCCACCCGGGCGACGGCGTCGGCCCACGCCTCCGGCCGGCCGGGGACGACGGCCTGCACGCCGGGGTAGCCGTCGACCGCCTCCCGCAACCCGCTGTGCGCGCTCACCACGAGCGGGCGGGCGGCGAGCACGGCCTCCACGGCCGTGTTGCCGAAGGACTCGTCCCCCACCGACGGCACGAGGACGACGTCGGCGTCGGCCAGGTGCGGCCACACGTCGGCGCGGAAGCCGGCGAAGGTGACCCGCTCCTCCAGCCCGGCCCCGGCCACGGTCGTCCGCAGCTCCGCCTCGAACCACTCGTAGCCGGGGAACACCGAACCGAGCAGCGTCAGGGAGGCGTCGACGCCGCGGTCGAGCAGGTCCCGCAGCGCGGCGACGGCGACCTGCGGGCCCTTGCGCGGCGACAGCCGGCCGACGTAGAGCAGCCGCACCGGGCCGTCGAGGGCCACCCGCGGGGGCACGACCTCCTCCGGCGCGCGGACGGCGTTGTGCACGACCGCGCCGCGCCGGGCCGGCCGCGGGGACACCTCGGCCAGCGTGTCCAGGGTGAACCGGCTGTTGGCGACCACGCGGTCGGACAGGGCCGGGCACAGCGCCATCCCCCGCCGCAGCAGCCGCGGCGCCGAGCGCTCGGCCTCGTGCACGTGGTCCACCGAGCGCCGGCCGGCCAGCCGCGCCAGCAGCGGCCACGACGGCAGGGTCAGCGTGCTGACGTACACGCCGGCGGGGTGCGCGCGCAGCAGCCTCAGCGCGGGCAGCGTGCCCCGGACGGCGTCGGCGACCAGCCGCAGGAACCCGCGCGGGCGCAGCGCGGAGTTGCGCAGCACCGGCATCGGGCACAGCTCGACCCGCAGCCCGCGGGCCTCCAGCTCGGCGACCAGCGGGCCGGGCCCGGGCAGGGCGACGGTGACGTCGAAGCGGGTGGCCAGCGCGGTCGCCGACTCCACCAGCATCCGGTCGGCCCCGTAGAGCTCCGCGCCGGGGTGCGCCACGAGCAGCCGCGGGCGGCTCATCGCGGCAGCCGGCCCATCTCCCGGAACCACTTCACCGAGGCCAGCGCGAGGAACCCGGCCGCGGCGAGGAAGAGGACCGTGTAGACCGGCACGAACACCGCGGTCCACCCGTAGAGCACGAAGGTGCAGGCCAGCAGGCCGTAGTCGGTCGGCAGCGTCAGCAGGGAGCGGCCGACGCCCACCCGCTGGGCGTTGGGCTGGGCGCGGGTGGCGACGCCGTGCTGCGCGCGCAGCGCCTCGTTGAGCATCGTGCCGAAGTAGGTGACCGCGTCGACGACGCAGTAGCCGAGCGGGACCAGGAGCAGCACCGGGTCGACGTCGGTGGACCGGTACAGCCCGACCAGCACGGCCAGGTGGAGGCCGGAGGCCTTGGCGGCGTCGACCATGTGGTCGAGCCACTCCCCCGCCGGCGAACCGCCGCCGCGCAGGCGGGCGAGCTGCCCGTCGGCGGCGTCGAGCGCGTAGCCGAGGACGAGGCAGGCGGCGACCGCCAGCGCCGTCGGCACCGACGGCGGCGCGAGCGCGAGCAGGACGATGCCGGTGGCGGTGGTCGCCCCGCTGACCGCGGTGACGGCGTTCGGGGTGAGCCCGGCGTGGAACGCCAGGGCGGCGAACACCCGGCCCAGCGGGCGGTTGACGAAGCGCGAGTAGGCCGGCGCGCCGGCCGCCCCCTTCTGCGCGGAGGACAGCCGGCGCAGCGTCGCGCGCAGGCTCTCGCCGCCGGGCCGTCCCGGGCGCGGGACGACGAGTGCGGCGCTGGAGTGGTCCACCCGGGGGCCTCCGTGGTTCTGCGACCGGGACCGGTCGGGGGACGCCGGCACGGGTGCGCGGCGTCGTGGCTGCCCAGCAGCATCGCCGGGCCGGCGGGGCCGCCGGGAGGGCTGCGCGGGTGCCCTCACCCGCAGGGGGCAGGGCCGCGCGGTCTCCCCCTCCGAGGAGCGAGGCCCGTCACCGTGGGTGACGGGCCTCTGGTCGGACGGAGGGTCGGTCCCGGGCGGGCCGTCGCAGGACGGCCCGCCCGGGAGGGTGCTCACTGCCCGGCGGTCACCGAGTAGGAGGTGAAGCGCACCACCTGGGCGGCGGTCGCGGCGGACGGCCGGTAGGCCGCCAGGCTCACCGACCCCGGGGCCTGCAGGGAGGCCGTGGTGTCGGTGCGGGTCAGCTGCGGCGCGGCCGGTTCGGCGGTGCCCGCACCCCACACCGTCGCGCGGACGGTCGTGGTGCCGGTGCCGCTCACCTGGACGCGCACGTTGAGCGCGTTCCCGGCCGTCCAGGTGCCCGCCGGGAGCAGGACCTCACCGCCCGGCCAGGCCTCCGTGCCGCCGGCCAGCCGCGACAGCGTCAGGCCGACCCGGCCGTCGGGCAGCACCCGGACGCCCACGCGGTACTCGTCGGCGCCGACCCGCCGGCCACCGACGTACACGTAGGTGCCGTTGCCGGTGGGGGTGGCGGCCAGGGTGAAGGCGGTCCGGACGTCGACCGCCGTGGCGGAGACGCCGGCCAGCTGCGCGCCGGTGTTGTTGCCGGCCGCCGGCAGGTTCAGCGCCGCCGCGCCGGGGGTGACGGACAGCCGGGTCGCCCCCGCCGTCGCCGTCCAGGCGCCACCGACGTCGGCGCTGCCCCAGCCGCCGTTCACCGTGCGGGTGAAGGTGTCACCGGCCAGCACCGCCGGGCCGGCCGGTGCGGTGACCGTGACCTCGCGGGTGGTGGTCGCCGTCGCGCCCCGGTCGTCGGTGACCGTGAGCCCGACCGTGTAGGTGCCGGCCGCCGCGTAGGTGTGCGTGGCGGAGACGCCGGTGCCGGTGGCCCCGTCACCCCACTGCCAGGCGTACCCGGTCAGCGTGCCGTCGGGGTCGCTGGAGTCCGCCGCGCTCGCCGCCGCGGTCAGGCCGGTCGCCGAGGCGGTGAACGCCGCGGTCGGCGGCTGGTTGGCCGCCGGCGCGGTGACCGTGATCGTCCGCTCGGTGGAGCCGGTCGCGCCGGCCGCGTCGGTGACGGTCAGCCGCACCGTGTAGGTGCCGCCGGCCGCGTAGGTGTGCTCGGCCGTGGCCCCGGTGCCGGTCGTCCCGTCGCCGAAGGTCCAGTCGTACCGGGCGATCGTGCCGTCCGGGTCGACCGAGGCGCGGCCGTCGAAGGACGCGGTCAGCCCGGTGGCGGCCGGGGTGAACGACGCCGTCGGGGCGGCGTTGGCGCCACCGGTGCCGGTCCGGCCCACGGTCCAGTGCCGCTGCACCTGCGCCGCGGTCAGCTGGGTCCCGTAGACGGCGACCTCGTCGAGCCGTCCGTTGAACCAGTCGGTGCTGCCGACCCAGCGGCCGTCACCGCCGACCCGCCACAGGCCGCGGAAGACCTGTCCGGAGCGGGTGTCCGCCTTGGTGCCGACCAGGGCGCCGTCGACGTACAGGGCCATCCCGGCCGGGCCCATGGTCGCGACGGCGTGGTGCCACGCGCCGTCGTTGTACGCCTGGGTGCTCGAGACGGTGGCGACCGACCCCGGCCACACCGAGAACAGCAGCCGGCCGGAGGGGTCCAGGTGGATCATCCGGTCGTGCGCGCCGCCGGTGCTGCCGGTCTCGACGTTGGTGAAGTCCATGAGCACGCCCCCGGTGGTCGACCGGGTGCTGAACCACAGCTCGGCGCTCATCGTGTCCGGCGCCTGGCTGCGGGTGGACTGGGCACCGGTGCCCTGCTCGGTGCCGTTGAAGGTCGCCGACGCCCCGGGCACGGCGCCGCCCAGCGCCCCGGCGCCACCCTGGGTCACGCCGGTGCCGAACAGCAGGTCGTCGGTGCCGGCCTGGTCGGCGGAGCGGCGCGCACCGGCGGCCTCGTCCAGCCGCCAGTAGTGCCGCGGCGCGTCGGCGAGGACGGTGCCGGCGTAGGCGCTGCCGGCCGGGGCGGCCGAGGCGACCGTGACGGTGGCGTTCGTGCCCGACGCGGTGTTGCCGAACGGGTCGACCGCGACGATCCGGTAGGTGTAGGTCTGCCCCGGGACGACGTCCCGGTCCACCCAGGCCAGCCCCGGCCGGTCCCACCACATCGAGGCGGCGGTGGTCGTGAACACCGGCGCGGTGCGGTCCGAGCGCATGACGCGGTAGGTCAGGTTCGCGTTGTCCGGGTCGGACGTCGCCCGCCAGGCCACGCGCACGGTGCCGACGGCCGGCGACGTGACGGCCGGGTTGAGCACGGGGCCGACCTCGGGACCGATCCGGTTCGGCGCCGACGACGGGAGCGCGAAGCGCACGAGACCCTGCTGCGCGACGCCGTTGACCCGCTGGAACTCACCGCCGTAGACGACGTACTGGCCGTTGCCGCTGACGCTCCAGCCGGCCTGGTACTGACCGGTGTACGTGCCGCTGGGCATGCTCGGGAACCAGGCGAGCTGCGCCGGCGCCGGCTTGCCGACCCAGGCACCGCCGTAGAGCCGGTGCGCGGCGCCGCCGCTGCTGGCCGGGGCCAGCGAGACGGCCATGGCGAACTTGTTGACCCGCGGCGCCTGCTCGGGGAACCCGTCGATCTCGGCGCAGTGGTGCGGGTGGGCGGCGTGGTACAGCGCGCCGTTCATCGGGAAGCTCGAGTACGAGTCGCCGAAGCAGGTGCTCACCCAGTTGATCGCACCGTCGGTGGCGCGGACCGAGAAGGACCCCTCGAGGTTGCCCGGACCCCAGTAGTCGTAGGCGGTGCCGTACACGTTGGCGCCGTCGGTCGACAGGCTGTAGACGGCCGAGTTGATCCCCTGGTTGGTCAGGATCGTGTTGATCTGGTAGCCGCGGTTGGCGCCGGTGACCGGGTCGAGCGCGGTGATCGCCGTGGCGCGCACCCCGCCCATCGTGTCCCAGCGGCCGGCGGCGACGACCTGCGAGCCGTTGCCGGTCACGACCAGTGCCATCGCCGCGTTGCTCGTGGCGGTGTTGCCGTCGCGGTTCCACGGCCGGCCGGTCGGGCCGACGCCCGGCGTCGGCGCCCAGGGCAGCAGGCCGCCGTCGGACGCGCGGACGGCGGCCAGCCGGGTCCGGCTGACGCTGCCGACCGCGGTGAGGCTGCCGCCGAAGTAGACGGTGGTGTCGGTGGCGGCGATCGCGCGCACCTGGGCGTTGACGCTGGGCCGGAACGTGTCGACCAGCGCGCCGGTGCGGGTGTCGAAGGCCGCGATGCGGTTGCGGGTCACGCCGTTGACGGTGGTGAAGTCACCGCCGACGTAGAGCCGGGTGCCGTCCGGGGAGGCGGCCACGACCATCGCCTGCGCGTTGAGGCTCGGTGCGAAGCCCGCGACGAGCTCGCCGGTCCGGATGTCGTAGGCGAGCAGGTTGTTGCGCACCGTCTCGTTGACGCCCGGCGCCGACCCGGCGGGACGGGCCCGGGTGAACTGCCCGGCCGCGTAGACCGTGTTGCCGACGACGACCTGTGACCAGACGACGCCGTTGATCTGCACCGTCGGCAGCCCGTCGGCCGACACCGTGGTCGGGTTCGTCGCCGCCACCGGCGCCGGCGCCGAGTCGGCGTGCGCGGCGCCCGGGACCACGAGGGCCCAGCTGGCTGCGGTCACCCCCAGCGCCGCCATCGCCGCCATGGCGCGCGTGCGCACGCCTCTCCCCACGACTCGCATGAGTCCCCCCGCTCAGTTCCGCTGCGACCACGTCCGATGGGACGGTCGGCGAATACTGTCCGTGACGATCACGGCGGCAGCAAGGGGTGAAGGTGACACCCGATACGGTGGTCAGCTGCGTCTTCGCAGCCGGGACCCTCCCGGCTCGTCACCGAACGTCACCGGAGCTGACCCCGTGGGGGGAGGTCCCGGGAACGCCGACGACCCGTCGCCGCGGGTGCGGCGACGGGTCGTCGGGGTCGTGCGGGAGGCGCGGGTCAGACCGCGCCGGTGAAGAGCAGCAGCGGGGCGCCGGCCTGGTAGCCGACCTCGACGGTGACGGAGTCGCGGACGTCGGCCGGCACGCTGAAGACGTACACGCCCTCACCGGCCGACCCCGGCTCCACCGACCCCACGAAGGGCACCTGGGAGGGGTCGTCCAGCGGGGAGGCCGGGGTGCGCTCGGGGCCGTACGAGAGGTTCACCGCGACACCGTCGAGCGACACGGCCTCGGCGGTGCCGTTCTCGATGCGCACGGTCACCCGCAGCGCCGGGCCGGCGATGTTGCCCGGGCCGACCGCGGTCCCGTCGATCGCCTCGATCGCGCCGATGGTGGCGACGATGCCGTTGCCCACCGCCGCCGGGGCGTCCAGCGGCACCTCCGGCGAGGACGGCGGTGGCTCGTCGACGTCCTCGGTCGGGCCGGTCGGTGTCGGCGTCGCGGGCGGCGGGGCGACCGTCTCCCCCGGTGCCGTCGTCGTCGGCGCGGCGGGTTCGGCCGTCGTCGAGGCGCCCGGTGTGGCGGCCGTGGCCGTGCCGTCGTCGCCCCCGCCGCCGGTCAGCACCAGCACCAGCGCCACCAGGGCGACCAGCACGGCGCCCCCGGCGCCGAGCAGCAGCCGCCGTCGCGACCGCGCGGTCCCCTTCCCTCCCGGGCCCGTCACGGCGTCCTCCCCCCTGCCCCGCCCGCGGCGGGCGTCGTCCCCGGTCACCGCTGCGCCGCCCGCAGCTCGTCCCACGCCGGCGACGGCGCCGGGACGGGGAGCGGCACCACGGTGCCGCGCGGCGGCTCGGGCGCCGGGCGCGCGAGCGGCCGGTCGGCGTCGGTCCCGGCCCGGCGGCCGCTGGGCCGGCGCGCCGGGAAGCGGCGGGCCGCCAGGTCCAGGGCCAGCCGCTCGTAGCCCTCGGCCACCAGGTCCCAGTCGTAGCCGGCGGCCAGCTCGCGGGAGCGGGCGCCGTCGCGCGCGACGCCGTCGGGGTCGGCCTCGGCGGCGGCCAGCTCGCGGGCGACGTCGGCCGGGGTCCGGAAGAAGCGGCCGGCGTCGGCGACGACCTCGCGGTTGAAGGACACGTCGAAGGCGGTGACCGCCGCGCCGGCGCCGATGGCGCGCAGCAGCGAGGGGTTGGTGCCGCCGACCGAGTGGCCGTGGAGGTAGGTCGCGCAGTTGGCGTAGAGCTGGTCGAGCAGCTCCTGGTCCCAGACGCCGCCGAGGAAGCGGACCCGCTCGTCGGCGAGTGCGTGCACCCGGCGCGTGTAGTCGTCGCTGTAGGGCGCCGAGCCGACGACGACCAGCGGCTTGGCGGCGTCGCTGGCGGCGTAGCCCTCGACGATGACGTCGACGTGGTTCTCCGGCTCGAACCGGGCCACCACCAGGTGGTAGCCGCCGGGCTCGAGGCCGACCTCGGCCAGCCGGTGCGCGCCCGGGGTGATCAGCGGGGCGCCGTAGGTGAGCAGCGTCGTCGGCGCGGCGAAGGCCTCGCGGTAGTACTCGGCGATGCCCTCGGCGTCGGCGATGAGGACGTCGGACCAGCGCACGGCCAGCGCCTCGGCGGTCCGGTAGTAGCGGCGGCCGGCGCCGCCCCACTTGGCGCGCTTCCACTCGAGGCCGTCGACGTGCGTGGCGACCGGGATGCGGGCGGCGCGCAGCAGCGGCAGCAGCGGGGCGTTGGCCGCGTTGAAGACGATCGCGGCGTCGGTGCGGTGGGCCAGCAGGTGCCGGACCGACAGGGCGGTGTGGCTGAGGGTCTCCAGCGACCGGCGGCGGGCGGCGGGCAGGTGCACCAGCTCCATGCCGAGGTGCCCGGCCGGCGGCGGCCCGGCAGCGCCGGGGACCGTGCGGCAGTAGACGACCACCCGGTGCCCGCGCTCGACGAGCCGGCGGCCCACCTCCTCGACCGCCGTCTCGAAGCCGCCGTAGCGGGCGGGGACGCCACGGGTCCCCACCATGGCGATGCTCGTGCGGGCCATCGGTCGGTCCTCCGGGGGTGCGGCGCCTCGCGGGCGCACGGTCGGTACGTCGGACCTCCGCAGGAGGTCCGACGTCGATGCTGGTGAGCGAGGGGGTCCGGGCTCGTCCCCCGGCCGGGTGGGCCGGGGGTGAGGCGGGGGTGAGGACGGCTCAGTAGGCGCCGGAGCTGGTGACGACCGCGCGGACGGTCTTGGCGAGGATCAGCGTGTCGAGGGCGAGCGACCAGTTCTCCACGTAGCGGAGGTCGAGGCGCACGGCCTCCTCCCAGGACAGGTCGCTGCGGCCGGAGACCTGCCACAGGCCGGTCAGGCCCGGCTTGACCAGCAGCCGGCGGCTCACCGAGGAGTCGTAGCGCTCGACCTCGGCCGGCAGCGGCGGCCGCGGCCCGACCAACGACATCGACCCGCCGAGCACGTTGAACAGCTGGGGCAGCTCGTCGAGGGAGAACCGCCGCAACCAGCGCCCGACGCGGGTGACGCGGGGGTCGTCCCGCATCTTGAACAGCAGCCCGTCGCCCTCGTTGCGCTCGAGCAGCTCGCCCAGCCGGCGGTCGGCGTCGACGGTCATGCTGCGGAACTTGAGGATGGTGAACCTGCGGCCGTTCACGCCCACCCGCTCCTGGCGGTAGAGGACCGGTCCCGCGCTGTCCAGCTTCACCGCCACGGCCAGTGCGAGCAGGACCGGCGCGAGGAGCAGCAGCGCGACCGCGGCGGCGGCGCGGTCGACGCCGCCCTTGACCAGCCGGCCCCAGCCGCGGAACCGCGGCTGCTCGACCGACAGCAGCGGGAGCCCCTCGAAGGGACGGATGTGCAGCCGCGGGCCGGCGACCTCGATGAGGCCGGGCGCGACGAGCAGCTCGATGCCGGTCCCCTCCAGCTGCCAGGACAGCCGGCGCAGGTACTCGGCGGCGGTCTCGCTGGCGGAGGTCACCGCGACGGTGTCGGCCCCCAGCCGGGCGGCGGTGGCGACGACGTCGTCGAGCCCCGCGACCGGGACGCCCAGGGTGCCGGCGACCCGCGCCCGGCTGTCCGGGGTGACGCAGGCGCCCACCACCTCGAGCCCGGCGAAGCCCTGACGACGCACCGCGGTGGCCAGCTCGACCACGGCGCCGCCGCGGCCGACGACGACGACCCGCTTGGTGCACGCGCCGCGGGCACGCAGCCGGCGCAGTCCGCACCGCGCGGCGTACCGCCCGGCGAGCGTGAGGACGGTGAGCCCCGGGACGCCCAGCAGCACCAGCGCGTGGCTGGGCTGCAGCTGCCCGAGGAACGAGACGACGCAGGTCAGGGCCAGGAGCAGGAAACCCGCGCGGCCGACGCGGCGGTACTCGTCGCTGCCCGTGCCGAACACCCGCTCCTCGTGCGCGCCGGTGCCCACCAGCAGGAGGGGCCAGGCGAGGACGAGCGTGGCGGCGGTGAGGACCACGGGAGACGCGGGCGACGTGCCGGCCGGGTGGGCCAGCACGACGGCGCCGGTGGCCAGGACCGCCGCGGTGAGGTCGAGCAGGTGCAGGACGGCGGAGTAGCGCCCGGCCCAGCGGCGGGTGACGGGACGCCCGACGGCGCGCAGGACCTGCCGCGGTTCGGCGGCGCGGCGCGGGACGGGCAGAGCCCCCGTGACGGTCCCCGACCCGGAACCGGAGTGGTCCAGCAGCACGTCTCCCCCTGTCACTCTGAGTGCACGGGGGAGACGACCGTCACTGACGGTGCATCGTCACGACGCCTTGAGCCGCATCGTGTCCCCCGATACCCAGAGGACACTCACAGAGCGTCATGGAAGGGTCAATGCGGAGAGTGACGATTCACTCGAAGGGGAGGGTCAGGTGCGCGGGTGGACGACGTTCTGCGCCGCCTCGAGACCGAGGGTGAGCAGCTCCTCGGTGGCGTCGGCCGCCTCGGCGACCAGCAGGTCGAGCTCCTTGCGCTCGGTGGCCGAGAAGTCGCGCAGCACGAAGTCCGCGGGGTCCTGGCGGCCCGGCGGCCGGCCGATGCCGACCCGCACGCGCAGGTAGTCCCTCGTCCCGGCGGAGCGGCTGATCGAGCGCAGCCCGTTGTGCCCGCCCTCCCCGCCGCCGCGTTTGAGGCGCACGGCGGCGAAGGGGATGTCGAGCTCGTCGTGCACGACGACGAGGTCGGTCACCGGCAGCTTGTGGTAGTCGAGCAGCCCTCGCACGGGGCCGCCGGACTCGTTCATGTACGTCGTCGGCCGGGCCAGGACGACGCGGCGGCCGGCCAGGCGCCCCTCACCGGCCAGCGCCCGGGCGCGGGCGCCCTTGCCGGCGGTGAGCTTCACGCCGGCCCGGGCGGCGAGCTCGTCGAGCACCATGGCGCCGACGTTGTGCCGGTTGCCGGCGTAGGAGGGGCCGGGGTTGCCCAGCCCCACGACGAGGAAGGGCCCCTCGGAGGGTGCGGACGCCGCAGGGGCGCCGGCGGTGCCGGCGCCCCTGCGGGTCGTGCTCTCGGTCAGCGGGGACCTCAGCTGTTCTCGGTCGACTCGATCGACTCGCCGCTGCCCTGCTCGAGCGGCTCGGGGACGACGTCGCCCTCGCCGGCGGCCTCCTGGGCCGGCGCGGACTCCTCGCGCTCGATGCCGGCCTCGGCCTCGGCCTCGCTGAGCTCGGCGTCGAGCTGCTCGGCGGTCGGGGCGCCCATGACGTTGACGACGAGGGCCTCGGGGTCGGTCAGCAGGGTGGCACCGGACGGCAGCGGGAGGTCGCCGGCGGTCACGCCCTCACCGGCACCGCGGCCGGTGACGTCGACCTCGATGGTCTCGGGGATGGCGGTGGCCTCGGCCTCGACGGAGACGGTGTTCAGCTCCACGCTGAGCAGGGTCTCGGGGCCGGACTCGCCGACGGTGACGACGGGGACGTCGACGGTGACGCGCTCGCCCCGGCGGACGACCAGCAGGTCGACGTGCTCGTGCTGGCGGGTCAGCGGGTCGCGCTGCACCGACTTGGTGAGCGCCAGCTGCTCCTGGCCGTCGAGGACGACGGTGATCAGGGCGTTGGTGCCGCCGTTGCGCAGCACCGCGGCGAACTCGCGGGCCGGCAGCGACAGGTGGACGACGTCCTGGCCGTGCCCGTACAGGACGGCCGGGACGCGGCCCGCGCGGCGGGTCCGGCGGGCGCTGCCCTTGCCGAACTCGGTGCGGGCCTCGGCGACGAGGCGGAAGTCAGCCACGGTGGTGTGCTCCTCAACAGCGGGTGGGCCTGGGGCCGGCGGCCGGGCGCGGCACACCTCGCAGGAGCACACGCACGTCGATCACGGAGTACGGGCGACCGTCTCCCTCGCCGGGCGCCGACCAGCGTACCCGGTGCTCAGCTGGCGCCGCCGAAGAGGCTGGTGACCGAGCCGTCCTCGAAGACCTCCTTGATCGCCCGGGCCAGCAGCGGGGCGATCGAGAGGACGGTGAGCTTGTCGAACTGACGGGCCGGCTCGATCGGCAGCGTGTTGGTCACGATGACCTCGCTGATCTTGCTGTTCTTCAGCCGGTCGACCGCGGCGCCGGAGAGGACGCCGTGGGTGGCACAGACGATGACGTCGGCGGCGCCGGCCTCGAACAGCGTCTCGGCGGCCTTCACGATCGTGCCACCGGTGTCGATCATGTCGTCGACCAGGATGCAGACGCGGCCCTCGACCTCGCCGACGACGCGGTTGGCGACGACCTCGTTGGGCCGCATCGGGTCGCGGGTCTTGTGGATGAAGGCCAGCGGGACGCCACCGAGCTTGTCGCTCCACCGCTCGGAGACGCGCACCCGCCCGGAGTCCGGCGACACGACGGTGATGTCGCGGTCGCCCCAGCGCTCCTTGACGTGGTCGACGAGCAGGTCGAGGGCGAAGAGGTGGTCGACCGGGCCGTCGAAGAAGCCCTGGATCTGCGCGGTGTGCAGGTCGACCGTCATCAGCCGGTCGGCGCCGGCGGTCTTGAACAGGTCGGCGACCAGGCGGGCGGAGATGGGCTCGCGGCCGCGGTGCTTCTTGTCCTGCCGGGCGTAGGGGAAGAACGGCGCGACGACGGTGATCCGCTTGGCCGAGGCGCGCTTGGCGGCGTCGACCATCAGCAGCTGCTCCATGAGCCAGGTGTTGATCGGTGCCGTGTGGCTCTGGACGATGAAGGCGTCGCAGCCGCGGACGGACTCCTCGAAGCGCACGAACAGCTCGCCGTTGGCGAACTCGTAGGACGCCGTCGGCGTCGGCGTGACCCCCAGGTGCCCGGCGATCTCGGCCGTCAGCTCGGGGTACGCCCGGCCGGAGAAGAGCATCAGGCTCTTGCTGGTGGTCTGCCGGATCGCACTCATCGGCTCACTGCCTCACTGCTCGTGGGTGGCCTCGGGGTCCGCCGGCCGGTCCGGTGCGTCGCCCGCGGGCCGGCTCCCGGCCGGGTCCTCGGCCGCTGCTGCTGTCGCTGCCGCCGCGGCCTGCGCGGCTGCGGAGCCCGGGCGACGGCGTCCCACCCAGCCTGCCACATTGCGCTGCTTGGCCCGCGCCACACCCATGGCCCCCGGCGGGACGTCCTGGGTGATCACCGAGCCCGCGGC
Organism: Geodermatophilus sp. SYSU D00867; assembly: GCF_054050315.1. Lineage (NCBI taxonomy): Bacteria > Bacillati > Actinomycetota > Actinomycetes > Geodermatophilales > Geodermatophilaceae > Geodermatophilus > Geodermatophilus sp. SYSU D00867. The sequence continues at coordinate 18,889 of NZ_JBJGZC010000026.1, forward strand.
CGTGTAGGCACCGTCCCCGACGGTGACCGGCGCGACCAGCATCGTGTCCGATCCCACACGGACGGCGTCGCCGATCGTCGTGTGGTGCTTGGCCACGCCGTCGTAGTTGACGAAGACGGTCGCCGCGCCGATGTTCGCCCCGCGGCCGATCGTGGCGTCGCCGACGTAGGACAGGTGCGGCACCTTCGACCCCTCGCCGACCACGGCGTTCTTCGTCTCGACGAAGGCGCCCACCTTGGACCGCGCCGCCAGCCGGGTGCCCGGCCGCAGGTAGCTGAACGGGCCGACCGCCGCCCCGGGCCCGATCTCGGCCCCGGTGGCGTGCGTGCGCACCACGGTGGCGCCCTCCCCCACCGTGCAGTCGGTCAGCGTGGTGTCCGGGCCGACGGCGGCGTCGGCCGCGACCGTCGTCGTCCCGTGCAGCTGGACGCCGGGCAGCAGCCGGGCCCCCGGCAGGACGGAGGCGGTGACGTCGACCCACGTGGTGGCCGGGTCGACGACGGTGACGCCCGCGACCATGAGCGCGTCGAGGACGCGGTCGTTGAGGGTGCGCCGCCGCGCGGCGAGCTCCCGCTGGTCGTTGCAGCCGAGGACGTCGACCGGGTCCTGCGCCGCGACGGCGGCCACCGGGGCGCCCCCCTCGACCAGCGGCGCCAGCGCGTCGGTCAGGTACTGCTCCCCCTGGGCGTTGTCGGTGGACAGCCCGGCGAGGACCCGCCGCAGCGTGGCGGCGTTCGCGACGTACACGCCGGCGTTGACCTCGCGGATCGCCCGCTGCTGCGCGGTCGCGTCCTTCTCCTCGACGATGGCCCGCGGCGCGCCGTCCTCCCCCCGGAGGATCCGGCCGAGGCCGGTGGGGTCCCCGACCTCGGCGGTCAGCACGGTGAAGACGCTGCCCGCCTCGTGGTGGGCCGCCACGAGCGCGGCCAGGGTGCCGGTGGTGAGCAGCGGCGAGTCGCCGTTGACGACGAGCACCGGGCCCTCGAGGTCGGGCACGGCCTCCAGCGCCACCTGCGCCGCGTGCCCCGACCCGCGCTGCTCCTCCTGCACGACGGCGCGGGCGTCCGGGGCGACGGCGGCCAGGTGCTCCTCGACCGCCTCGCGGCCGGACCCGACGACGACCAGCGTGGTGCCCGCCGCCAGTGGTGCGGTCGCGGCGAGGACGTGGCCGAGCATGCTGCGCCCGCCGAGCTCGTGCAGCACCTTCGGGGTGGTCGACCGCATCCGGGTCCCCTGACCGGCGGCGAGGACGACGACGGCGGCGACGGACTGCTGCGGGCTCACGGATCTCCTCGACGACGGGTGGGACCGGGTGGGACGTCGCTGGGGGACTCGGACTCGAACCGAGACCTCCCGGCTCCAAAGGCCGGCGGGCTGCCGATTACCCCATCCCCCACCGCGCGCCGTCTCCGCACGGCAGCGCGTGGGACGAGCCTAGGGGGCGCGTCCGAGGCGGGCACGGGAGCCGCCCGGACCGCGTCGTCCCCTCGGGGAGCGGCCCTCCCTACGGTGACGTAGGTTACGGCCCCGGAGCCGCCGGACGTCGAACCGCGGCCCGCGACGGACGACCCCTGGAGGCCACGTGTCCGCCCCTTCCCTCACCCGGCCGACGGCCTTCCGTCCCGCAGACCCGGACAAGGGCCTGCCGCCCAACGCGCTGGGCAAGGAGAAGGGGCACCTGGAGCAGGTCACGCTCTACGCGTTCGTCGTCGTGCCGTTCCTCGCGCTGGCGGCGGTCGTGCCGGCGGCATGGGGCTGGGGGCTGTCCTGGCTCGACGTCGGCCTGGCCGTCGGCTTCTACTTCCTCACCCTGCTCGGGGTGACCGTCGGCTACCACCGGTACTTCACGCACGGCTCGTTCAAGGCCCGCCGCCCGCTGCGGATCGCGCTGGCGGTCGTCGGCTGCATGGCCGTGCAGGGCCCGGTGGTGCAGTGGGTGGCCGACCACCGCCGCCACCACGCCTTCTCCGACCGCGAGGGCGACCCGCACTCGCCGTGGCGGTACGGCACCGACACCCGCGCGCTGCTCAAGGGCATGTGGCACGCCCACCTCGGCTGGCTGTTCGACCGGCGCCAGACCAACGCCGAGCGCTACGCCCCCGACCTGCTCAAGGACCGCGGCCTGCGGATCACCAGCCGGCTGTTCGTCCTCTGGGCGTTCCTCAGCCTGGCCGTGCCGACGGCGGTCGGCGGCCTGGTGACCGGCAGCTGGACCGGCGCCTGGACGGCGTTCTTCTGGGCCGGGCTGGTGCGCGTCGCGCTGCTGCACCACGTGACCTGGTCGATCAACTCGATCTGCCACGTGGTGGGCAGCCGGCCCTTCGCCTCCCGGGACCGCGCCACCAACTTCTGGCCGCTGGCGGTCCTGAGCGCGGGCGAGTCCTGGCACAACCTGCACCACGCCGACCCGACCTGCGCCCGGCACGGCGTGCTGCGCGGGCAGGTCGACATCAGTGCCCGGGTCATCTGGGTGTTCGAGAAGCTCGGGTGGGCGCACTCGGTCAAGTGGCCCGACCCGGTCCGGCTGGCGGCCAAGCGGCGGGTCCCGGCCGCCGGCGCCGTGTCGTCCTGACCGCCGGCGCGCCCCGGCGACGCGCGCGGATGGACCGCTCCCAGCGGCGCGAGCAGCTGGTGGCGGTCGGCCGGGAGGTGTTCGCGCAGCGCGGCTACGCGGCCACCTCGATCGAGGAGCTGGCCGCCCGCGCCGACGTGAGCAAGCCGGTCCTCTACGAGCACTTCGGCGGCAAGGAGCGGCTCTACGCCGCCGTCGTCGACCGGGAGATGGCGCGGGTGCTCGAGCGGTTCACCTCGGCCCTGGCCGCCGGCGGCAGCCCGCGGGCGCTGCTGGAGCGGGCGGCGCTGGCGCTGCTGGACTACGTCGAGGAGGACACCGACGGGTTCCGCGTGCTCTCCCGCGACTCCCCCGGTTCGTACTCGTCGCTGATCGGCGAGCTGGCCCGCCGGGTCGAGCACCCGCTCGGCGAGCAGTTCGGCGCGCGCGGCCACGACCCGCGGCTGGCCGAGCTCTACAGTCAGGCGCTGGTCGGGATGGTCGCGCAGGTGGGCCACTGGTGGCTGGAGACCCGCTCGCCGGGGAAGGCGGAGGTGGCCGCCCGGCTGGTGGACCTCGCCTACAACGGGCTCGCGCACCTGGACCCCGACCCGGCGCTGCGGCACCGGGGCGGCTGAGGCTCAGCCGACCAGGCGGGCCCCCGGCACCGGCCCGTGCACCACGCGGACGGTGCGGAACAGGCCCTCCCCCGCCAGGACGGCGGCCAGCCGCACCGCCGCGTCCTCGTCGGGGGCCAGCGCGGCCACGGTCGGGCCCGACCCGCTGACCACCGCGGCGGCGGCGCCGGCGTCGACGGCCCCCCGCAGGGCGCGGCGCAGCGCCGGGCGCAGCGAGACGGCGGGCGCCTGCAGGTCGTTGGCCAGGGCCGCGGCGAGGGCGTCCACGGGGCCGCTGCGCAGGGCGGCCACCACCGGCTCGGGCGAGGGGAACGCGGCGCCGTCGGGCACCCGGCCCTGGGCGCGCAGCCGGTCGAGCTCGGCGTAGACGGCCGGCGTCGACAGCCCGCCCTCGGCGATGCCGAGCACCCAGTGCGACGGCCGCCGGGCCAGGACGGGGGTGAGCCGCTCGCCGCGGCCACTGCCGAGCGCGACCCCGCCGGCCAGCGAGAACGGCACGTCGCTGCCCAGCTGCGCGGCCAGCGCGGTGAGGTCACCGCGGGTGGCCCGGGTCCCCCACAGCGCGTCGAGGGCCACCAGCGCGGCCGCGGCGTCGGCGCTGCCGCCGGCCAGCCCCGCGGCGGCAGGGATGGCCTTGTCGACGGCGATGGCGGCGTCGGCGGCGACCCCGGCGTGCTCGGCGAGCAGCTCGGCGGCCCGCCACACGAGGTTGCGCCGGTCGGTGGGCACCGGGTCGGGGCCACCGGCGCCCTCGCCGGTCACCGTCACCGACAGCCCCTCGCCGGGGCGCACCGTCACCGTGTCCAGCAGGGAGACGGCGAGGTAGACCGTCTGCAGGTCGTGGAAGCCGTCCTCGCGCAGCGGGCCGACCGCCAGCGACACGTTGACCTTGGCGGGGGCGTGCGCGGCCACGGAGCCGTCGCCGCGGGTGTGCCCGGGGCCGCCCGGGGAGGACCAGCTCACGGAGCGGTCGCCGCCAGCCGGGCGAAGTCGGCCACCGACAGCTGCTCGCCGCGGGTCGCGGGGTCGATGCCCGCCGCCCGCAGCCGGGCCTCGGCGGCGGCCGGGCTGCCGGCCCAGCGGGCCAGCGCCGCGCGCAGGCCCTTGCGGCGCATCGCGAACGCGGCGTCGACGACGGCGAAGGTGGCGGCCCGGTCGCCGGGCGGCGGGTCGTGCCGGTCCAGCGCGACGAGCCCGGAGTCCACGTTGGGCTCGGGCCAGAAGACGCGGCGGCCGACGTTGCCGGCCCGCCGGGCGGTGCCGTACCAGGCCGCCTTCACCGACGGCACGCCGTAGGCGGCGCCGCCCGGCGGGGCCGCCAGCCGCTCGGCGACCTCCGCCTGGACGAGCACCAGCGCCCGGCGCAGGGAGGGCAGTAGCTCGAGCAGGTGCAGCAGGACGGGCACGGCCACGTTGTACGGGAGGTTGGCCACCAGCGCCGTGGGAGGCGGCCCGGGCAGCTCGGTCACCCGCAGCGCGTCGGCCTCGACGACGGTCAGCCGGCCGGCGAGGTCGGGCCGGCGGGCGGCCACCGTGGCCGGCAGGAGGGCGGCCAGCCGCGGGTCGATCTCGACGGCGGTGACCGCGGCGGCGGCCGGCAGCAGCCCGAGGGTCAGCGAGCCCAGGCCCGGCCCGACCTCGAGGACGACGTCGTCGGGCCGCAGCTCGGCGGTGCGCACGATCCGGCGGATGGTGTTCGCGTCGTGCAGGAAGTTCTGCCCCAGCGTCTTGGTGGGGCGCAGGTCGAGCTGCTGGGCCAGCTCGCGGATCGCGGCCGGGCCCAGCAGCCCGTCGGCCTGCTCGTGAGGAGTGCTCAGCGGGGTGTTCTCCAGGGGTCAGAGGTGGCGACCGCAGTGCGGCCACGGCGAGGCGCCGCGGGCGGCGTAGAGCCGCTCCCCGATGTCGATCTGCTGCTCCCGGGTGGCCTGGTGCGGGTACTGGGCGTACTGGCCGCCGCCGTTGGACAGCCAGGTGCTCTGGTTGAACTGCAGGCCGCCGTAGTAGCCGTTGCCGGTGTTGATGGACCAGTTGCCGCCGGCCTCGCACCGCGCCAGCGCGTCCCAGTCCAGGCCGCTGGTGGAGGGCTCCGGGGCCGGGCGCTCCTTCGTGCCGATGCTGACCTGCTCGTCGACCGCCGGGCGGGTGACCGTGGTGTTCAGCTGCTCGCGGGCGGTCTCGACGCCGTCGGTGACGGTCACGCGGAAGGTGGTGGCCTGCTCCCCGTCGACGCCGGGCCGGGTGACGGTCTCGTCGCCCTCGAAGGCCTCCGGGTCGTCGGTGCGCACCGTCTGGTGCGGGATCGGGGCGGTGACCACCTGCTCGGTCACCTGCACACGGTAGACCTGCAGCCGCATGGCGTTGAGCAGCGGCTGGGTCGCGAACAGGCTCGTCCGGTCGTGCTCGCCGAGGGTCACGCCCTGCTCGGCGAGCAGGTCGCCGGCGGTGGCGGCGGTGGTGGTCACCACGCGGGTGGCGCCGTCGACGACGAGCGTGACGGCCTTCGGGGTGGTGATCGACAGGGCCATGCCGTCGAGCGGGAGCCGCTCGCTGCGGCTGGCCGACAGCACCATGTCCTCGGCGCGGTAGCCGAGCTGGTCGAGCGCCTCGTCCACCGACAGCGCGGTCACGTAGACCTCGCGGGTGACGCCGTCGACGGTGAGCTGCAGCGGACGGGCGCGGTTGACCACGACCGTGTCGCCGTCGGCCACCGCGGCCGCGGGGCGCGGGAGGACGACGTCGTGCGACTGCGTCCGCAGGCCCTCCTCCTCGAGGACCTCCCCGACGGTGTCGGCGTGGGTGCTGACCTCGCGGGCCTGCCCGTCGACGGTGAGCGTGAGCGACTTCTGCGCGGCGGACCAGGCCACGGAGCCGCCGACCAGCCCGAGCAGGACCAGGGCGAACAGGGCGAGCTTCAGCGTTCGGGGCACGACACTTCCACGGGGTCGAGGGACCGGGCAGGGGGTCGCACACCCGAGCGGCAGCCGACAGCACGGGGGCTCCCGGGACCGTCGGACGCCGTCCGGCGATCCCACCCCGGCTGTCAGTCACGACACGATAACGAGTGCGCCACGTCTAGCAACGGTGCGCAGGAAGTGAACCAGGGGGACGACACGTCGACATGCAGCCGCGCCGACACGAACCGTGAGGGACGCGCCGCGCGTGACAGCGGTGACGGATGCGGTGGGTGAGGTCAGCCGGTGACCGACGTCACGGTGTGACCGGCGCCCCGGCCGGGCAGCGCAGCAGGCCTCAGCCGGCGAGCGCCCGCTCGTTCGCCCGCACCGGGCGCAGCCAGGTGAGCAGGAAGCCGGCGACGGCGAGGCCCGCGGCCAGGCTCGCGAACCCACCGGCGACCAGCGCGACCGGCAGCAGGTCGACGTTCTCGGTCACCCGGTCGCCGAGGTCGATGCCGGCGACCAGCAGCAGGGTGCCGAGGGGCAGCAGCGCGAGCACGCTCGTCGCCGCGGTGACCAGGTGCGCGGTCCAGGTGCGCAGCGCCTCGTCGACCGGCACGTCGGCGCCCTCGGCCGGCAGCGGGCGGACGAGGACCCGCAGCAGCGCCGTCTCGGCCAGCAGCCACGCCACGAGCGGGACCAGGAGCGCGACCCAGGCGACGGTGTCGGCGAGCTCGCCGCGCCGCCACATCAGGACGGTCACGACGACCTCCGCGAGCACGACGGCGCGCGTGGTCCACAGCAGCCACGGCGAGACCTGCTCGCCGCGCCGCGGCCGGCGGGCGGGGTCGGACAGCCGCCAGCGCGGCCGCGGACGGGTCGCCTCCGCGAGCAGCACGCCGGTGAGCAGGCCGACGACGAGAGCGGGCAGCCAGAGGAACACCGACGCCTCGGCGAACATCACGACGCTGGCGACGATCCCCACGACGCCGAGCAGCAACCCCAGCCGGCGGACGCGGCGGCCGTGCTGGGCCTGCCGCTGCAGCGTCGCCACACCCCCGGGGGTGGGCGTGGCGAAGTCGATCGCCGCCGACGCGACGGCGCGGCGGCCGGCGGCCAGGGCCCACGCGCGGGCGAGCAGCACGCCGGGCACCAGGACGGCGATGAACAGCACGACGGCGATGAGGCGACCCACGCAGACCAGTGTGCAACGCCGACGGGGTCAGTCGCCCCGGCCGGTCTCCCAGGTCCCGAAGATCCGCTCGGCGTTCCGGGTCAGGGCGTCGCAGAGCTGCGCGACCTCCACGCCGGTGACCTCGGCCAGCGCCCGGACGGTGTGCGGCACCAGGCGCGAGGCGTTGGGCCGGCCACGGTGCGGCACCGGCGTGAGGAAGGGCGAGTCGGTCTCGACGAGCAGCTGGTCCAGCGGCGTGAGGGCGGCGGCCTCGCGGAGGTAGCCGGCGTTGCCGAAGGTGAGCGTCCCGGCGAAGGACAGCACGAAGCCGCGCTCGACGCACGCCGTCGCGAACGCGGCGTCGCCGGAGAAGCAGTGCATGACCACGTGCTCCGGCGCGCCCTCGTCGTCGACGACCCGCAGCACCTCCTCGTGCGCGTCGCGGTCGTGGACGACCAGCGCGACCCCGTGCTCCTTGGCGATCCGGACGTGCGCCCGGAAGGAGGCCTCCTGCGCCGCCCAGCCCTCGGGGCCGGTGCGGAAGCGGTCCAGCCCGGTCTCCCCCACCGCCCGCACCCGTGGCAGCGCCGCCAGGCGGTCGATCTCGGCCAGCGCGTCGTCGTCGGCGGCGCCCTCCCCGGCCTCGTTGGGGTGGACGGCGACGGCGGCCAGCACACCCGGGTGCCGGGCCGCCAGCTCCGCCGACCACCGCGAGGACGGCACGTCGACGCCGACCTGCACCAGCCGCGGGACCCCCACGGCGGCCGCGGCGGCGATCTCGGCGTCCACCGCGTCGTCGTCCGCGGGCTCGTCGGTGCGGAAGCCGTTCAGGACGATGTCGAGGTGGGTGTGGCTGTCGACCGCCGGGGCCGGCAGCGGGTCCGGGGACGGCGGCGGCTCGCCCCGCCGGTTGGCGCGGGACGCGGCGGAGCGACTCACTTCGTCCCGTCCTCCAGGCGCGCCAGCTCCTCGGCCACGATCGACTCGTCGAGCTTGCGGAACACCGGGGTGGGCGGGGACAGCGGCGTGCCCGACGGCAGCGGGCGGGAGGCCCACACCGCCTGCGCGTCGCCGTAGTCGCCGGTGATGACCGGGTACGGCGAGCCGTCGTCGAGGTCGGTGACCTCCTCGACGCGCGGCGCCGGCGACCACACGCCGGTGCCGCCGAGCAGCTCGTGCACCTTCTGCGCCGAGTGCGGGAGGAACGGCGTGAGCAGCGCGTTGCAGTCGCTGACCGCCTGCAGCGCGGTGTGCAGCACGGTGTCCCGGCGGGCCGGGTCCTCCTTGAGCTTCCACGGCGCCTGGTCGGACAGGTACTTGTTCGCCTCGCCGACCACCCGCATCGCCTCGGTGGCCGCCGCCTTCTGCCGGTTGCGGGCCAGCAGGTCGCCGATCGGCCCGAACGCCGACGACGTCGAGGCCAGCAGGGCGCGGTCGGCGTCGGTCAGCTCCCCCGGCGTCGGGACGGCGCCGACGTTCTTCGCCGCCATCGACACCGTCCGGTTGACCAGGTTGCCCCAGCCGGCGACCAGCTCGTCGTTGTTCCGCCGGAGGAACTCCGCCCAGGTGAAGTCGGTGTCCTGCGTCTCGGGGCCGGCGACGGCGACGAAGTAGCGCAGCGCGTCGGCGTCGTAGCGGGCGAGGAAGTCGCGGACGTAGATGACCACCTGCCGCGACGAGGAGAACTTGCGGCCCTCCATGGTCAGGAACTCGCTGGAGACCACCTCGGTGGGCAGCGCCAGCCGGCCCAGCGAGCCGGGGCTGCCGCCCCTGTCACCCTCGCCGTTGTAGCCCTGCAGCTGCGCGGGCCAGATCTCGGCGTGGAAGACGATGTTGTCCTTGCCCATGAAGTAGTAGGCGTCGGCGTCGGGCGACTGCCACCACTGGCGCCAGGCGTCGGGGTCCCCGGACCGGCGGGCCCACTCGATGGACGCCGACAGGTAGCCGACGACGGCGTCGAACCAGACGTAGATGCGCTTGTCGGGCCGGTCGCGCCAGCCGTCGAGCGGGATCGGCACGCCCCAGTCGATGTCGCGGGTGTAGCTGCGCGGCTTGAGGTCCTCGAGCAGGTTCTTGGCGAAGTTGAGCACGTTGGGCCGCCAGCCCCGGCGGCTGTCGAGCCAGTCGCCGAGGGACCGGGTGAAGGCGGGCAGGTCGAGGAAGTAGTGCTCGCTCTCGACGAAGCGCGGCGTCTCGCCGTTGATCCGGCTGACCGGGTTGATCAGGTCGGTGGGGTCGAGCTGGTTGCCGCAGTTGTCGCACTGGTCGCCGCGGGCGCCGTCGTAGCCGCAGATCGGGCAGGTGCCCTCGATGTAGCGGTCGGGCAGCGTGCGGCCGGTGGACGGGCTGATCGCGCCGAGCGTCGTCTGCGGGAAGACGTACCCGTTCTTGAGCAGGCCGAGGAAGATCTCCTGGCTGACCCGGGCGTGGTTGACCGTGGTGGTGCGGGTGAACAGGTCGTAGGACAGGCCGAGGGCCTGCAGGTCGCCCACGATCAGCCGGTTGTTCCGGTCGGCGATCTCGCGTGGGCTCACCCCCTCCGCGTCGGCGGCGACGGTGATCGGCGTGCCGTGCTCGTCGGTGCCGCTGACCATGAGGACGCGGTCCCCGGCCATGCGGTGGTAGCGGCTGAAGACGTCGGAGGGGACGCCGAAGCCGGAGACGTGGCCGATGTGCCGCGGGCCGTTGGCGTAGGGCCAGGCCACGGCGGTCAGGATGTGCCGATCACTCACGACACCGAGCGTAGTGAGCGGCGGCCACCCGCCCGGTCAGTGACCGGCGACGGTGCTCGCGGGCGGGAGCTCGCCGGCGACGGGCGTGCTCAGCGCGACGGCGCCGAGGGCGACGCCGATCACCGCGACGGTGGCCACGCGCAGCCGCGGGTGGCGCGCCGGGGCGGCCGGGCGGGTGCGCGGCGGGACCGCGGCGGCCCAGGCGAGGGTGGCCGGCGCCGAGGTGAGCAGCAGCTTGCCGACCGGCACCGCCAGCGCGAGCAGCGCGACGGCCGGCAGCGGCAGCGTCGTCGGCAGGTCGCCGACCAGCGGGGTGACCAGGCTGACGGCGAACAGGGCCGCCACGCCCACGATCTCCGCGCAGGCCAGGCCGTTCGCGAGACGCCGTCCGCCCTCGAGGGCCGCCAGGCCGCTGCCCGCGCACAGCACGATCCAGCCGGCCAGCCCGCCGAGCACCGCGACGACGACCGGCGCCGGCGGCCGCGACGCGGCGGCGAACAGCCCGTCGAGCCCGGTCAGCCCGGCCGCGAGCAGCGCCGCGGCCTCCAGCCCGCAGACGGCGGCCAGCGCGAGCACGGCCGCCGGCCACCGCCGGGGCGCGGACGGTGCGGGTGCGGGGAGGGGTGCGTCGAGGACGCTGGTCGCCACGGGTCTGCTCCTGGCCGGGGACGTCGGTCACCGGTCAGGTCGTCCCGCGCGGGCCGGCGCAGGAGGGACGGCGGAGCGCTTCTCACCCCCCGGGGTGAGCGTCAGAGGCGCTTGCCGGTCCCCGCCCGTGCCGAGCCGGTGGCGAAGCGGCTGCGCTGCCGTCCGTAGACGAAGTACATGACGACGCCGACGGCCATCCACACGAGGAACCGCAGCCAGGTCTCGGTGGGCAGGTTGGCCATGAGCCACAGGCTGGCCAGCGCCGAGACGATCGGCAGCAGCGGCACCAGGGGCACGCGGAACGAGCGGGGCAGCTCCGGGCGGGTGCGCCGCAGGATCCACACGCCGATGGAGACGAGGAAGAAGGCGAACAGGGTCCCGATGTTCACCAGCTCGGCCAGCTCGGAGAGCGGCACCAGCCCGGCCAGGACGGCGACGACGATCCCGGTGCCGACGGTGATCTTGTAGGGCGTGCCGTACCGCGGGTGCACGGTGCCGATCGAACGCGGCAGCAGCGCGTCGCGGCTCATCGCGAACAGCACCCGCGACTGGCCGAGCATCAGGATCATCACCACGGACGTCAGCCCGGCGAGCGCACCCAGCGAGATGATGCTGGAGAAGAAGGTGAGCCCGTTCGCGGCGAACGCCCCGGCGAGCGGCGCGCTCTCGCTGAGCTCCGTGTAGTTCTGCATGCCGACGACCACCAGCGACACGGCGACGTAGAGCAGCGTGCAGATGGCCAGCGAGCCGATGATGCCGCGGGGCAGGTCGCGCGCCGGGTTGCGGGTCTCCTCGGCGGCGGTGGCCACGATGTCGAAGCCGATGAAGGCGAAGAACACGATGGCCGCGCCGGCCAGGACGCCGCCCCAGCCGAAGGTGCCCTGGCTGAAGCCGGTGAGCACCGAGATCAGCGGGGTGTCCAGCCAGCTCTCGCCGCCGTCGGCCGCGTTCTCGGCGGGCGGCACGAACGGCGAGTAGTTGTCGGCGACGAGGTAGAACGCGCCGACCACGATCACCAGCAGGACGACGGCCAGCTTGATGGCCACGATCACCGCGGTGACCCGCGAGGACAGCTTGATGCCGAGCACCAGGACGGCGGTCATCGCCAGCACGATCACGATCGCCGGGACGTTGAACGACGCCGTCTCCCCCGCGATCGACGTCGGGAGCGCCAGGCCGACGTCGTCCAGGAGCTGGTTGAGGTACCCCGACCACCCCACGGCCACCGTGGCCGCTCCCAGCGCCAGCTCGAGGACGAGGTCCCAGCCGATGATCCAGGCGACGAACTCGCCGAAGGTCGCGTAGGAGAAGGTGTACGCCGAGCCGGCCACCGGGACGGTGGAGGCGAACTCGGCGTAGCAGAGCGCGGCCAGCCCGCAGACGACGCCCGCGACGACGAAGGAGACCGCCACCGCGGGTCCGGCCTGGTTGCGCGCGACCACACCGGTGAGCACGAAGATACCCGTGCCGATGATCACCCCGACGCCGAAGACCGCCAGGTCCAGGCCGGAGAGGTTCTTCTTGAGCCGGTGTTCGGGTTCGTCGGTGTCGCGGATGGACTCCTCGACGGACTTGACCCGGCGCGAGTCTGCGGCCACGGCGTCCTCCTCGGGTGGTACCGGCGGCGGCCCCACGGGCAGCGTGGCACGAGGGCCGCGAGCCCGCACGCCTACGCTTCTGTCGCCCCGTCGCGGCGGCGGGACGGGAGGAGGCCCACCGGTGACCGACCAGCGGGAGGACGCCCCTCCCGGGCCGTTCGTGCCGACCACGCGGCCGCGGCCGGCCGGGGCGCCGCGGCCGGTGACGACGCGGTCGGCGGGCGTCGACGCGATCGTCGACTGCGCCGTCTACGTGCAGGGACGCCGGGAGCCGCCGGTGGACCCGATGGTGGCGCTGGAGGCCGCCGTCGAGCGGGGCGGCTTCGTCTGGCTCGGGCTGTTCGAGCCGACCGAGGCGGAGCTCGGCGCGATCGCCGAGCGCTACGGGCTGCACCCGCTCGCCGTCGAGGACGCCGTCTACGCCCACCAGCGGCCCAAGCTGGAGCGCTACGACGACGACCTGTTCATGGTGCTCAAGACGGCGCGCTACGTGGAGCACGAGCAGCTGACCGCGACCAGCGAGGTGGTCGACACCGGCGAGGTCATGGTGTTCGTCGGCCCGCGCCACGTGATCACCGTGCGGCACGGCGACCACAACGACCTGACCGAGCTGCGGCAGCGGCTGGAGGAGCAGCGCGACCTGCTGTGCCTGGGCCCGTCGGCGGTGCTGTACGCGGTGGCCGACCACGTCGTCGACACCTTCGTCGACGTCGCCGAGCAGGTGCAGGACGACGTCGACGAGCTGGAGGCGTCGGTGTTCAGCCCCGAGCGCACCGACGACATCGGCCGGCTGTACCAGCTCAAGCGCGAGCTCATGTCGCTGCGGCGGGCGGTCGGGCCGCTGGAGGTGCCGCTGCACAAGCTGGCCGAGCGGCAGGTCGAGTCGGTCCCGCAGCCGATGCGGTCCTACTTCCGCGACGTCCTCGACCACGCGATCCGGGTGCGCGACCAGGTGGCCGGGCTCGACGAGCTGCTGTCGTCGATCCTGCAGGCCTCGCTCGCGCGGACGTCGATGGCCGACAACGAGGACATGCGGAAGATCTCGGCGTGGGCGGCCATCGTGGCGGTCCCGACCGCGATCGCCGGGATCTACGGGATGAACTTCGAGCACATGCCGGAGCTGCACTGGCGCTGGGGCTACGCGATGGTCTGGCTGGTCATCCTCGTGACCTGCTCCCTGCTCTACCGCGGCTTCAAGCGCAACGGCTGGCTCTAGCGCTCCTGGTCGCGCCGGGTGCACACGGCGCGGGAACGACCGCGCCGGGAGCGCGTCGTGTGCACGTCCTGCTCATCGCCGCAGCGCCGCCCGGATCGTCGCGAGCAGCCGGACGGGATCCCGCAGGTCGGCCGCGGTCACGAAGACGACGGTCCACCCCGCTGCCTGCAGGGCGTTGAGCCGCCGCCGGTCGCGGGCGAACCGGCCGGGCTCGGCGTGCCACGCGCCGTCGTACTCGACCGCGACCCGCGGTGCCGGCCAGGCGAGGTGCCTGGGCGCCTCAGGACCCGCGGTGTGTGCACACGGCGCGGGTCAGCCCGTCAGGGCTTGGCGGCGACGACGGCGTCGTAGACGGTGCGGCGGGGCAGGCCGGTGCGGGTGACGACGGCGCGGATGGCGTCCTTGCGGGTGGCGCCCGCGGCCTCCTCCCCCGCCACCAGCGCGGCCAGCTCGGCGGGCGACAGCGACACCGGCTCCGGCGTGGCTCCCGCGACGACGAGGGTGATCTCCCCGCGCACGCCGTCGGCGGCCCACTCCGCCAGCGCGGACAGCGGCCCGCGCCGGACCTCCTCGTGCGTCTTGGTCAGCTCCCGGCACACCGCGGCCGGCCGGGAGTCGCCGAACGCGGCCGCGCAGTCGGTCAGCGCCTCGGCCAGCCGGTGCGGCGACTCGAAGAAGACCATCGTGCGGCGCTCGTCGGCCAGCGAGGCCAGGCGCGACCGCCGCTCCCCCGCCTTCCGCGGCAGGAACCCCTCGAAGCAGAACCGGTCGACCGGCAACCCCGACACGGCCAGCGCCGTCGTCACCGCGGACGGCCCGGGCACCGAGGTGACCTCCACGCCGGCGTCGATCGCGGCCCGCACCAGCGTGTACCCGGGGTCGGAGACCGAGGGCATGCCGGCGTCGGTGAGCAGCAGGACGGTCGCGCCGTCGGCGAGCGCCGCCATGAGCCCGGGCAGCCGCTGGCGCTCCACCGACTCGTGGAAGGTGACCACCCGGCCGGTGAGCGTGACCTCGAGGTCGGTGGCCAGCCGGTGTAGCCGGCGGGTGTCCTCGACGGCGAGCACGTCGGCCTCGGCCATGACCCGCCGCAGCCGCGGGCCGACGTCGCCGGGCTGGCCGAGGGGCGCACCACCGAGCACGAGCCGTCCGGTCACGACGACGAGCCTGTCACGCCGGGGCGCACCGCCGTCCCACATACCCTGAGGCGCATGGCGGTCCTGGCTCCCGAGCGCACGGGCGCCGGGGACCCGCCGGACGACGTCCCCGCCCGTCCCGCGCGCCGCTGGCCGGCACCCCGGCCGCGGGTGGACCGCGTCCCGCCGCTGCCCGGCGACCGGCTGCTGTCGTGGGTCCTGGCCGCGGTGCTCGGCGTCGCGACGCTGGTCAGCCGGCTGGTCGGCATCAGCTACCCCGACACGCTGCTGTTCGACGAGGCCTACTACCCGCCCGAGGCGCACGACCTGCTGGTCTGGGGCCACGAGTACAACCGCGGCTACACGTTCATCGTCCACCCGCCGCTGGGCAAGTGGCTGATCGCCGCCGGCGAGCAGGTGTTCGGCTACACGAGCCTGGGCTGGCGGTTCCCCTCGGCGGTGGCAGGCGCGCTCGCCGTCGTCCTGCTCACCCGGCTGGCCCGGCGGCTGACCGGCTCCACGCTGCTCGGCCTGGTCGCCGGGCTGCTGCTGGCGCTGGACGGCTTCGCGTTCACCGTCTCCCGCATCGGCCTGCTCGACGTCTTCCTGCAGGTGCTCGTGCTGGCCGCGGTCGCCTGCCTGGTGGTCGACCGCGAGCGGGTGCGCGCCCGGGTCGCCGGTTCGCGGCCGGTCCCGGCCACCGGGTTCCGCCTCGGTCCGCGAGGCTGGCGGATCGCGGCCGGGTTCCTCTTCGGCTGCGCCTGCTCGGTGAAGTGGAGCGGCATCTGGTTCCTGGCGTTCTGCGCCGTGCTGTCGCTGTGGTGGGACCGGCAGGCGTGGCGGGAGGCCGGGGTCCCGAGGCCGACGGCGACGGCGCTGCGCCGCGGCCTGCCCGGCGCGACCTGGGCGCTGGCCGCCGTCCCGGTGCTCACCTACGTCGCGAGCTTCGCCGGGTGGTTCCTCGGCGAGACGGCGCAGGGGCGCTGGTGGGCGCAGCGCAACCCGGAGACTGCGTTCCCGTGGATCCCCGACGTGCTGCGCTCCTGGTGGCACATGCACGCCGAGTGGTGGACCTTCCACAACGGCCTGTCCACGCCGCACCCGTGGGAGTCGGGCCCCTGGACCTGGCTGGTGAACGGCCGGCCGATCCTGCTGTGGAACCCGCAGGGCCTCACCGACGCCGCGGGCGACCAGGTGGTCCGCTACATCCTCATGGTCGGGACGCCGACGCTGTGGCTGGCGTTCGCGCCAGCGCTGGCCTGGACGCTCTGGCGGGTCGTCGCCCGCCGCGACCCGGCCGCGCTGCTGGTCGCCGTCACGGTCGCCGCCGGCTGGGGCACCTGGTTCCTCAACCCCGAGCGCACGATGTTCGTCTTCTACATGGCGCCGGTGCTGCCGTTCTTCGTGCTGGCCGTGACCCTGGTGCTGCAGGACGTCCTCGGCCGCCCGGGCGCTCCGGAGTGGCGGCGCAGCGCCGGTCTGGCCGCGGTCAGCGGCTACGTCGCCGTGGTGGCCGGCACCTTCGTCTTCTTCTACCCGGTGCTCACCGGGCGCCCGCTGTCGCACGCCGACTGGCTGCTGCGGATGTGGTTCCCGTCGTGGTTCTGAGGTGCCCGCACCGCGACAGATAGTTGGGGCGTACAACTGAATGCGTGAGCGCCCCGACCCTCGACGACCGGCTCGCCGACGTCGTCCTGCGGCTCGGCGTCCTCACCGACCCCGACGACGGCCTGTCCCGCACCGCCGCGGCGGCGCTGTCGCGCCTCGAGCGCCGGGGCCCCACCCGGGTCACCGAGCCCGCCGCCGCCGAGGGCGTCACCCAGCCCTCGATGAGCGCCCTCGCCGCGCGCCCGGCCGCGCAGGGCCTGGTGCGCCGCGGCGGTGACCCCGCCGACGCACGGGTCGTCCTGCTCGGCCTCACCGCCGAGGGTGCCCACCGCCTGGCGCAGCGCCGTGCCCGGCGGGCCCGTCGCGTGGACGCCGCCCTGGCCGCCCTCTCCCCCGACGAGGTCCGCCGCGTCGCCGACGCGCTGCCGGCCCTCGACCGTCTCGCCGGAGCACTGCGCCGGCACGAACCCACCCCGGAGGTGACCCGGTGAGCTCCGCCGCCGGATCCAGCACCTGGAGGCAGCCGAAGGCGGTCTACGCCGTCGCCTCCGCCTGCGTCGTGAGCTTCATGGGCATCGGCCTGGTCGACCCGATCCTGCCGGCGCTGTCCGAGCAGCTCGACGCGACGCCGAGCCAGGTCAGCCTGCTGTTCACCAGCTACCTGGTGGTGACCGCGGTGGCCATGCTCGGCACCGGCTGGGTGTCCAGCCGGATCGGCGCCAAGAGGACGCTGATCACCGGCCTCGCGATCATCGTGGTCTTCGCGGCCCTGGCCGGGCTGTCGGACTCCATCGACGGGATCGTCGGCTTCCGCGCCGGCTGGGGCCTGGGCAACGCCCTGTTCATCGCCACCTCGCTGGCGGTCATCGTCGCCTCGGCCACCGGCGGCTTCGCCGGCGCGATCGTGCTCTACGAGGCGGCGCTCGGCCTCGGCATCGCGGCCGGCCCGCTCGTCGGCGGGCTGCTCGGGAACGTGAGCTGGCGCGGTCCGTTCTTCGGCGTCGCCGTCCTCATGGCGGTCGCCCTGCTGGCCACCGTCGTGCTGCTCGACGAGACGCCGGGGCCCGCGCGGCGGACCCCGCTGTCCGCGCCGCTCAGGGCGCTGCGGCACCGCAGCCTGCTGACCATGAGCCTCACCGCGGTCCTCTACAACTGGGGCTTCTTCACGATGCTGGGCTACGCGCCCTACCCGATGGAGCTCGGCGCCATCGACCTGGGCTGGGTGTTCTTCGCCTGGGGCTCGCTCGTCGCGCTGTTCTCCGTGGTGGCCGCCCCCAGGCTGCAGGCCCGCTTCGGGACCGCCCCCTCGCTCTACGGCGCGCTGGGCTCCTTCGCCGTCCTGCTCCTGCTCATCGGCCTGTTCACCGACGTCCGCTGGGCGCTGATCACCTGCGTGATCGCCTCGGGCGCGGTCGTCGGCATCAACAACACACTGACCACCCAGGCGGTCATGCTCGTGGCGCCCTTGGAGCGGCCGGTCGCCTCGGCCGCCTACGGCTTCGTGCGGTTCATCGGCGGCGGGCTCGCCCCCTTCGTCGCCGGCGAGATGGTCGACGCCTGGGACATCCACGTGCCGTTCCTCGTCGGCGCGGGTGCCGTGGCCCTCGGCGTCGGCGTCCTGGCCACCGGCCACCGGATGCTGGCCGCCGCCGACGCCGGCCCGGTCGGGGACGCGCACGGCCCGGTCGACGACGTCGCCGGCGAGCTGGCCGACGAGTTCGGCGGCGCCCCGGCCGCGGTCGAACGCGAGGTCACCGCGGAGCGGGCCCGCGCCTGAGCGCCCCGGCGTCCGTGCGCGTTGACACGTGCAGGTAGATGCCTGCACGATCGGCGGCGTGCAGCCCGGAGGCGAGGACGCCGTCTTCAAGGCGCTGGCCGACCGCACCCGGCGACTCCTGCTGGACCGCCTGCGGGAGCGTGACGGGCAGACGCTCGGCGAGCTGTGCGCGGGCACCGGCATGGCGCGCCAGTCGGCCACGCAGCACCTCGACGTCCTCGTCTCCGCGGGGCTGGTCACCGCCGTCCGCCGCGGCCGGGAGCGGCTGCACTTCCTCAACCCGGTCCCGATCGCCGAGATCGAGCGGCGGTGGATCGCGGCTTTCGACCGGCCGCGCCTGCAGGCGCTGTCCGCCATCCGCACCGCAGCAGAGGAGCACGCCATGAGCGAGCGGGTCCCCACCTACGTCTACGTCACGTACGTCCGCGCCTCGGCCGCGCAGGTCTGGCGCGCCCTGACCGACGCCGACCTCACGGCCCGCTTCTGGGGCCACGCGAACGTCTCGGACTGGCAGCCCGGCTCGCGCTGGGAGCACCGGCGCACCGACGGATCGGGGATCGCCGACGCCGGCGGCCGGGTGCTCGAGACCGATCCCCCGCGGCGCCTGGTGATGACCTTCGGGGAGGCCGACGGGGTGGAGCCGCCGGGCGGGGACTCGGTCGTGACGTTCCTCGTCGAGGAGCACGGCGGCATCGTCCGGCTGACGGTGACGCACGAGAACCTCGCCGGGGAGACCGAGCTGGGCCAGGTCTCCCAGGGCTGGCCGGCCGTGTGCGCCAACCTCAAGTCGCTGCTGGAGACCGGCGAGGTGCTGCCCGAGGCGCCGTGGGAGATGGCGCCGACGCCCGCCTGACCGTCGTCCGGGTCCCGGAACGGCGGACGCCGCCGGGGCGGGTGCCCCGACGGCGTCGGCGGTGGTGCGGTCTGGGTGGAGCTGAGGGGATTTGAACCCCTGACCCCCTCGATGCGAACGAGGTGCGCTACCGGACTGCGCTACAGCCCCTGACTGCGGGCCCAAGACTACCGCCCGCGACCCCGGGCGCCACCAGCGGGGTGGCACCCGGGGGGTCGGCGCCTCAGCCGTTGACCACGCGCGGCTGGTACAGGTCGATGTCGGCGAAGCCGATGTCGTCGTCGTCCAGGCCGACGACGGCGCTGTCCTGCCAGCCGGCCGGCACCGGGCGGGCGGCCACCACGCGGGCCGGGCGCAGCGGGTGCACCGGCGCGAGCGGCAGGCTCGGGTGCGGCAGGCCGACCGTCGGGTGCAGCGGCTCGTCGGCCAGCACCGGCTCGGCGACCAGCGGCTCGACCACCCGGGGCGCCGGCCTCGGCGCGGGCCGGGGGGCCGGCCGCACGGCCGAGCGGGCGGCGGTGCGGGCGGCCCGGCGGGCGGCGGCCCGCTCCCGGCGCACGGCGGCGCGCAGCACCACGAGGTAGCCGACCAGCGCGACGTCGAGCACCCCCTGGGCCACCCACAGCCACGGGGTGAGGGTCAGCGCGCCGACCAGCGCCAGCAGCGTCAGCGCCAGCAGCCCGGCCAGCGTGCGCCGCCGCACGGCGTGCACGTCGATCCGCAGCTCGCCGGTCTGCCGCAGCAGGTCGCGGTCCACCGCCACCCGCTCGGTCTCCGCCGAGCGGACCGGGTCACCCACGCGCCGGCGCTGCAGCGTCCGGCCCCGGGTGACCTCCGCGCGCGTCGCCGAGGAGTCGCCGCGGGTCACCACCATCGGCACCAGCACGACGAACCACAGCACGACCAGCGCGGCGAGAAGCACGCCTGACCCCATCGAGAACACCACCCGTCACACGAGTCACTTGCCGCGGCAGGTTATGCACGCGAATCCCCAGCTAGAGGGAGGTTCCTGGGCGTGTCGCGCGAGTGGTCGTGTGACGGAAGGGATTCGCCAAGCGGCGCGTCGATTCGTGGTCGACTGCTCACGAAGCGTGAATGGAATGTCGACGCGTCAGCGAGGTGCGCGGGAGGCCCAGAGCCCGAGCACGCCCTGCGGCACGTCCTCGACCAGCAGCGCGTACGCGAGGTGGTCGCGCCAGTCGCCGTCGATGTCGAGGTACCGGCGCAGCAGCCCCTCCCGGCGGAACCCCAGCCGCTCGACCAGCCGCTGGCTCGGCCCGTTCTCCGGGCGGATGTCGGCCTGCAGCCGGTGCAGCCCGCCGGGGCCGAACGCGTGGTCGCAGACCAGCGCCACGGCGAGCGAGGCCACGCCCCGCCCGGCCACCTCCCGGTCGATCCAGTAGCCCAGCGACCCCGACCGCAGCGCGCCGCGCACGACGTTGTCCACGGTGACCTGCCCGGCCAGCTGCCCGTCCACCCGGACGGCGAACGGCATCGCCGCCCCGGCCCGGGCGCGGCGGGCGACCGAGCGGCGCATCGCGCGGTAGGCCGCCGGGGTGTGCCGCACCGACCAGGCCACCCCCGCCGAGGGCTCCCAGGGCCGCAGCCAGGACTCGTTGGCCAGCCGCAGCCGGCTCCACTCGGCGGCGTCGCCGCGGCGGAGCGGGTGGAGCTCGACCGGGCCGTGGGCGAGGCGGGCGGGCCAGCCCGGGTGCTGCGCCGGGTCCAGCTCAGCCGCCCAGCAGCAGCGGCATGACCGTCACGAGCCCGCCCTCGGCGACCTCGGTGACGTCCTCGTCGACGACGACGAGGCAGTTGGCCCGCGCCATCCGGGCGAGCATCGCCTCGTCGCCGTCGCCGAGCGGCTCGACGACGTAGCCGCCGTCGGGGTGGCGCATGACCTGGCCGTGCAGGTACTGCCGGTACCCCAGCGGCGAGACCAGCCGCTCGGCCGAGATCGCCTGCACGGTGCGGCGGAACAGCTGCCGCTTGCCCAGCATCGAGCGGATTGCCGGGCGCACGAAGACCTCGAAGGACACCAGCGCGGCCACCGGCTCGCCGGGCACGCAGATGACCGGGACCTCGTCCCGGCCCAGCCGGCCGAAGCCCTGCACCGGTCCCGGGTGCATCGTCACCTGACGGAAGCGCATCGGGCCCAGCTCCGCGAGGACCTCCTGCACCAGGTCGCCCTCGGCGGCGAAGGTGCCGGCGATGAGCACCAGGTCGCTGCGCAGCAGCTGGCTCTCGAGCACCTCGGTCAGCCGGCGCCGGTCGGTGGGCAGGATCCCCCAGCGGTAGGCGGCCGCCCCGGCGTCGCGGGCGGCCGCGGCCAGGGCATAGGTGTTGACGTCGACCACCTGACCGGGCGTGGGCTGGGCGGTGATGTCGACCAGCTCGCTGCCGGCGGACAGGACGGCGACCCGCGGCCGGGGCCGGACCTGCACCCGGTCGCGCCCGACGGCGGCGAGCAGGCTGATCTGCGCCGGGCCGATCGGGGTGCCGGTGCGGACGGCGACGGTGCCGGGCGAGACGTCGTCGCCGGCCCGCCGGACGTAGCTGCCGGCCTCGGGCGCGCCGTGCACCTGCACCCGGACCAGCCCGCCGTCGGTCCACACGGCCGGGACGACGACGTCGGCACCGGTGGGCAGCATCGCGCCGGCGCCCACCTTCTGCGCCAGCCCCGGCGCGAGCGCGGTCGGGCCCGCGGCGCCGGCGACGGTCTCCCCCACCACGGCCAGCTCCACCGGCACGTCCGGGGTGGCCGCGGCGACGTCCTCGGCCCGGACGGCGTAGCCGTCGAGCGCGGCCTGGTCGAAGGCGGGCAGCGCGCGGGCACTGACCACCTCCTCGGCGCAGAGCAGGCCCTGGGCGTCGAGGACGGCCAGCTCGATCGGCTCCGGCTGCGGCACCGCGGCGAGGATCTCGTCCAGGTGCGTCTCGACGGTGCGCAGCGCCGGCGTCTCGGGCTCGGCGGCCGCCGGCGGGGCCGGGAGCGCCGCGTCGGGGCCGATCGCGGCGGTGGTGTGCACCGGCAACCGCGAGGACGTCGGCGGGTCGAGGGTGGCCCCGCTGCGGAGGTCCAGCGCCGTGGTGTCCCGCGCCCCGGGCGTGCCGTTCTCGCTCATCGCTGTGATCGTCCCCCCTGCGGGGAGCGGGTCAGGCCTGCGACGCGCCCTCGGCGGGCAGGTCGGCGACGAACTCGGTGAGCCAGGAGCGCAGCGCGGGACCGAGGTCCTCGCGCTCGGCGGCCAGCCGGATGACCGCCTTGAGGTAGTCGAGCTTGTCGCCGGTGTCGTAGCGGCGGCCGTCGAAGACCACGCCGTGCAGCGGCTCGCCGCGCTCGACCAGCGTGGCCAGCGCGTCGGTCAGCTGGATCTCCCCGCCGCGGCCGGGCGCGGTCTCGCGCAGCACCTCGAACACCTCGGGGGCGAGCACGTAGCGGCCGATGATCGCCAGGCTGCTCGGCGCCTCGTCGACCGGCGGCTTCTCCACCAGGCCGGTCACGGTCACCACGCCGTCGGACGAGCCCGGCTCGACCGCGACCGCGCCGTACTTGTCGATGTTCTCCCGGCCGACGTCGAGCAGGGCGATCACCGAGCCGCCGTGCTCGGCCTGGACGGCGAGCATCTGCTCGAGCAGGTGGTCGCGGGCGTCGATCAGGTCGTCGCCGAGCAGGACGGCGAAGGGCTCGTCGCCGACGAAGGCGGCCGCCTGGAGCACCGCGTGGCCCAGCCCGCGCGCCTCGCCCTGCCGGACGAAGTGCACCTGGGCGACCTCGGTGGACTCGTGGACGGCGGCCAGCCGGTCGGCGTCGCCCTTCTTCTCCAGCGCGGTCTCGAGCTCGGGGGTGCGGTCGAAGAAGTCCTCGATCGCCGCCTTGTTGCGGCCGGTGACCATGAGCACCTCGGCGAGGCCGGCCCGGGCGGCCTCCTCGACGATGTACTGCAGCGCCGGCCGGTCCACGACGGGCAGCAGCTCCTTGGGCACCGCCTTGGTGGCGGGGAGGAACCTGGTCCCCATCCCCGCGACGGGGATGACGGCCTTGCGCGCCGGACGCGGCGTCGGGGTCGACATGGGGTGGGAGCCTATCCAGCCGGCCGCGGCCCGGTCCCCCGCCTCTAACCTTCGCGGGTGACCTCCGCGCAGGACGGCGACGCGACCAAGGCCGCGCTGCGCGAGGCGGTCGCCGCCCGCCGCCGGGCCCGTCCCGCCGCCGAGCGCGCCGCCGCGGCCGCCGCGGTCGCCGCGGCGCTCCTCCAGCGCCTGGCCGGGGTCCGGCTGCTGGCCGCCTTCGTGCCCGACGAGACCGAGCCCGGCCACGGGCGGCTGCCCGCGGTGTTCACCCAGCTCGGGACCCGGGTGCTCCTGCCGGTGGTCCCGGACAGCGGCGCCGAGCTGCGCTGGGCGGTCGACACCGGCCGGCTGGCGCCCGGCCGCTTCGGGCTGCTGGAGCCGGTGGGGCCGCGGCTGGGGCCGACGGCGCTGGGGACGGCGGAGGTGGTCGTCGTCCCGGCCCTGGCGGTGGACCGCACCGGCGTGCGGCTGGGCCGGGGCGGCGGCTACTACGACCGCGCGCTGCAGCACGCCCGCCCCGGCGCGGTCGTCGCGGCGCTGGTCTTCGACGACGAGCTGGTCGACCGGCTGCCGGCCCTGGAGCACGACCGCCCGGTGACCGCCGTCGTCACCCCCTCCGGCGGCTGGCAGGAGATACCGGCCGGTAGGTGACACGGTGGGTCGACCCGTCAGCGCCGACGTCGAGGAGCTCCCCGTGTCCCCGGAGATCGTCACGATCCTGGCGCTGGTCGCCATCTTCGCGATCGCCACGTTCCTGCCCATCAACATGGGAGCGCTGGCGTTCGTCGCGGCCTTCCTCGTGGGCACGCTGTCGGTCGGGCTGACCACCGACGACATCCTCGCCGGCTTCCCGGCCGAGCTCGTCGTCACGCTGATCGGCGTCACCTACCTGTTTGCGATCGCGCAGAACAACGGCACGGTCGACCTGCTGGTGCGCGGGGCCGTGCGGCTGGTCGGCGGCTACGTGGCGGCCATCCCGTGGATCATGTTCGCCGTCACCGCGCTGCTCACCGCGATCGGCGCGCTCTCCCCCGCCGCGGTGGCGATCGTCGCGCCGATCGCGCTGGGGTTCGCCTCGCGCTACGACATCAACCCGCTGCTCATGGGGATGATGGTCGTCCACGGCGCGCAGGGCGGCGGCTTCTCGCCGATCAGCGTCTACGGCGTCACCGTCAACGAGATCGTCGACGCCGAGGGGCTGCCCTCCAGCCCCGGCGCGGTCTTCCTGGGCAGCCTGTTCTTCAACCTCGCGATCGGCGTGGTGCTCTTCCTCGTGTTCGGCGGGCGCCGGCTGCTCGGCCGCCGGGTGGGTACGGCGGTGCCCACGCACGCCGAGCGCGCCGAGGAGCCGGTGGCCAGCGGGCACGGCGCTCCCCCCGGCCCCGCCGTCGGCCCCGACACCACCGGCGGCGGCGACGGCACCGGCGAGGGTCCGGAAGACGGCGCGACCGCCCCGCAGCCGGTCACCTTCGACCAGGTGCTCACGCTGGTCGGGCTGGTGACCGTCGCCGTCCTCGCGCTGGTGTTCGACCTCGACATCGGCTTCGTGTCGATCACCGTGGCCACCGTGCTCGCGCTGTTCGCCGCCGCCCGGCACAAGGGCGCGGTCAGCCAGATCAGCTGGTCGACGGTGCTGCTGATCGCCGGCGTGCTCACCTTCGTGTTCGTGCTGCAGGAGGCCGGCACGATCGACTACGTCGGCGAGGCCGTCATCGGCCTCGGGATCCCGCTGCTGATCGCGCTGCTGCTCTGCTACATCGGAGGGGTGGTGTCGGCGTTCGCGTCGTCGACCGCGATCATCGGCGTCGCCATCGCACTGGCGGTGCCGTTCCTGCAGTCGGGGGACATCGGCGCCGTCGGGGTCGTGGTGGCGCTGTCCGTGTCGTCGACGATCGTCGACGTCAGCCCGTTCTCGACCAACGGCGCGCTGGTCCTGGCCAACGCGCAGGGGGTGGACCGGGACCGCTTCTACAAGCAGATGCTGGCCTACGCCGGGATCGTCGTGGCCGCCGGGCCGTTCCTCGCCTGGCTGGTCTTCGTGGTCCCCGGCTGGCTCTAGACCCCGACGGGAGAGGGCTCGTGACCGGACCACTGGACGGCGTGCTCGTCGTCGACCTGACGCGCGCGCTGGCCGGGCCGCACGCCGCGATGATGCTCGGCGACCTCGGCGCCCGGGTGATCAAGGTGGAGAACCCCGGCGGCGGGGACGACACCCGCGGGTGGGGGCCGCCGTTCGTGCAGCCCGAGGCCGGTGAGCGGGAGTCGACGTACTTCCTGTCGGCCAACCGCAACAAGGAGTCGGTGACCCTCGACCTGAAGGACGAGGGCGACAAGGAGCTGCTGCGCGAGCTCGTCCGCCGGGCCGACGTGCTGATGGAGAACTTCCGCCCCGGCACGCTCGAGCGCCTCGGCTTCGGCACCGCCGTGCTCGCCGAGCTCAACCCGCGGCTGGTCACCCTGTCGATCTCGGGCTTCGGCCACGACGGCCCCGAGGGCGGCCGCGCCGGCTACGACCAGATCGCGCAGGGCGAGGCCGGGCTGATGTCGCTGACCGGCCCCGGCCCGGACGACCCGCAGCGCGTCGGCGTCCCGATCGGCGACCTGCTGGCCGGCATGTACGGCGCCTACGGCGTGCTCGCCGCGCTGCACGAGCGGGAGCGGACCGGCCGCGGCCAGGTGGTGCGCACGTCGCTGCTGGCCGCCGTCGTCGGCGTGCACGCCTTCCAGGGGACGGCGTGGACGGTGGGCGGGCAGGTCGGCCGCGCGCAGGGCAACCACCACCCCTCGATCGCCCCGTACGGCCTGTTCCACTGCAAGGGCGGCAGCGTCCAGCTGTCCTGCGGGTCGGAGTCGCTGTGGCGGCGGCTGTGCGCCGAGTTCGACCTGGACCCCGAGGCGCCGGGCCTGGCCACCAACGGCGAGCGGGTGGGCAACCGGCAGCAGGTCATCGAGCTGCTCGAGCGCGCCTTCGCCGACGTCGACGCCGCGACGCTGCTGGCCCGGCTGGCCGCCGCCGGCGTCCCGGCGGGCAAGGTGCGCACGATCGACGAGGTCTACGGCTGGGAGCAGACCCTCTCGCAGGGCCTGCTGGTCGACGTCGAGCACGCCACCCTCGGCCGGCTGCAGCTGCCCGGCCCGCCGCTGCGCTTCTTCGCCGCGGGTCCCGACGGCGAGACCGAGACCACCCGCCGCGACCACGCCGCTCCCCCGGTGCTCGGCGGGTCGGACGAGGCGGTCCGCGCCTGGCTCGCGCAGTGACGCGGAGGCTGGACGCCCGCTCCCTGCGCGACCTGGTCCTCGACCCCGGCTCCTGGACGAGCTGGGACGCGCCGATCGGCCCCCGCGACGTCGACCCGCGGTACGCCGCCGAGCTGCGCGCCGCGGCCGAGCGCAGCCGCCAGGACGAGGCCGTCGTCACCGGCGAGGGCCGGCTGCGCGGCCGGCGGGTGGCCGTCCTCGCCGGGGAGTTCGGCTTCCTCGCCGGCTCGATCGGGGTGGCCACGGCCGAGCGGCTGGTCGCCGGGATCGAGCGGGCCACCGAGGAGGGCCTGCCGCTGCTGGCCGCGCCGGTGTCCGGCGGCACCCGGATGCAGGAGGGCACCGTCGCGTTCCTGCAGATGGTCGGCATCACCGCGGCGATCGCCCGGCACAAGGCCGCGGGCCTGCCCTACCTGGTCTACCTGCGCGACCCCACCTTCGGCGGGGTGCTCGCCTCGTGGGGGTCGCTGGGGCACGTGACCATCGCCGAGCCCGGCGCGGCGGTCGGCTTCCTCGGCCCGCGGGTGTACGAGGCGCTCTACGGCGAGCCGTTCCCGTCGGGCGTGCAGACCGCCGACCACCTCGCCCGGCGCGGGCTCATCGACGCCGTCGTGCCGCACGAGGACGTCGCCGACCTCGCCGACCGGGCGCTGTCGGTGCTGTCGGCCCGGCGCACCTGGCACGCCGACGTGCGGGAGGCGGAGCGCCCGACACCGGAGGACGGCACCGAGGACGACGACCCGGAGGACGGCCGCAGCGCGTGGGACGTCGTCACCGCGTCCCGGCGGCCCGACCGGCCGGGCGTGCGGCGGCTGCTGCGGACGGCGGCCACCGACGTCGTCGGGCTCTCGGGCACCGGTGCCGGCGAGAAGGACCCCGGCCTGCTGCTGGCGCTGGGCCGCTTCGGCGGCGCGCCGTGCGTCGTCCTCGGGCAGGACCGGCGCGGGCAGTCGCTGTCGGCGCCGCTGGGTCCGGCGGCGCTGCGCGAGGCCCGGCGCGGCATGCGGCTGGCCGCCGAGCTGCACCTGCCGCTGGTGACGCTCATCGACACGCCGGGCGCGGCGCTGTCGGTGGAGGCCGAGGAGGGCGGGCTGGCCGCGGAGATCGCCCGCTGCCTCGAGGACCTGGTGACGCTCAAGGCCCCGACGCTCGCGGTGCTGCTCGGCCAGGGCACCGGCGGCGGCGCGCTGGCGCTGGTGCCCGCCGACCGGGTGCTCGCCGCGGCCAACGGCTGGCTGGGCCCGCTGCCGCCGGAGGGCGCCGCGGCGATCGTGCACCGCACCGTCGACCGGGCGCCGGAGATGGCCGCCGCGCAGGGCGTGCGGGCGACCGACCTGTGGCGGGCCGGGATCGTCGACCGCGTGGTGCCCGAGCGGCCCGACGCCGCCGACGAGCCGGTCGAGTTCTGCCGCCGGCTGGGCCGGGTGCTCGGCGAGGAGCTGGCCGGGCTGCTCGGCCGCGACGACGCCGAGCGGCACCGCAGCCGCCTGCACCGCTACCGCCGGCTGGGGCGCTGACGACCTACCCCGTGAGGCCGGGGGCGTAGGTGCCGAAGCTCCACTCCTGGCCGCCGGGGTCGACCAGCCGCGCGCGCCGGGTGCCCCACTCGGTGTCCTCCGGGGCGATGACCGGTGTCGCGCCGGCGGCGACGCCGCGGGCGAAGCGGTCGTCGACGTCGGCGGGGTCGTCGAGCACCAGGTACAGCCCCGACCCGGTGGACCGGCCGCGCAGCGGCGGGCGCACGTAGCCGGCGTCGTCGCTGGCGACCATCAGGACGACGTCGTCGCAGCGGACCTCCGCGTGCGCCACGGTGCCGTCGCCGGCGTCGGCCCGCCGGACGACGGTGAAGCCGAGCGCCGCCATCCAGGCCAGGGCGGCCGGTGCGTCGCGGTAGCTGAGGTAGGCGGCCAGGCGCGCTCCCATGGCGGGACGCTAGGCCGCGGTGGCCTCCGGGACCAGCCCCCGGGCCGCCGCGACCAGCTCCAGGCTGCGGACCCGCTCCGCGACGCCGTGGGTGGACGCCGACAGCATCAGCGCGTCGGCGCCGGTGGCCGCGGCCAGCTCCCGCAGCTGCGCGGCGACCTGCGCCGGGTCGCCGACGACGGCGTTGCTCGGCGTGCTCTCCGCCGCGGCGCGCTCGGGGGCGGTCCGCGCCTCCTCCGGGGTGGGCACCGGGCGCGGCCGGTCGGTGCGGATCGCCGGCCGCAGGAGCTGCCCGGGCAGCGCGAGCCGGTCGGCGGCCTGCGCCACGCGGGTGGTGGCGGCCAGGGGATCGGCGGTGGACCGCCCCGAGCCGACGGTGGCCGGCTCGAGGACGGACAGCGGCAGGGACGCGGTCCCGGACACCACCGCGCGCAACGCCGCCGGGACCGGCCGGCTCCCTGCGCTCAGCCGGGGGTGTCCGCGCCGTGCGGCACCCGGCGGGAGCGGTCGGGGTCGAGGTGCTCGACGACGGTCTCGAGCACCTCGCGCAGCACCTCCGTCTGCTCGGCGGTGAGCGGGTCGAACAGCGCACCCCGGACGGCGGCCACGTGCCCGGGCGCGACGCTGCGCACGAGGTCCCAGCCGGCGTCGGTGAGCACGGCGACGTTCCCGCGGCCGTCCTCGGGCGAGCGCTCGCGGCGGACCCAGCCGCGGTCCTCCAGCCGCGCCACGGTGTGCGAGAGCCGGCTCTGCGACTGGTTGGCCCGCCGCGCGAGGTCGCTCATCCGCCGGCTGCGGCCCGGTGCCTCGGACAGCATCGCGAGCACGACGTAGGCGGCGTGCGAGAGGCCGGCGTCGCGCTGCAGCTGCGCGTCGAGCTCGCGCGGGAGCAGCTCGGCGAGGGTGAGCCAGGCACGCCAGGCCCGCTGCTGCGTGTCGTCGAGCCAGCGCGCGGTCACGGCGGCGACGGTACCGGCGCGTCGTCACCCGGATGATCCTCCCGCCACCGGATCCGGTGGTACGCACTGTGAGCGGCCGACCACCGCATGACGCCTGGCCGGGGGACGGGTGTCACCCGCCCGGACTGTGAGCTGATGCACCGTTGACGGAGAGTCACCGGCCACCGAGGGTGGGCAGCGGCCGGCGGACCGGCCGGTTCCTGAACGGCACCACGTGAACGGAGACCTCGTGCCCCACGGCGAGAAGCCCGCACCGACCCCCGCGACCGGGCGGCGCGACGCCTTCGCCCCCCTCCTCGGCAACCCGCTCGCCGCCCTGCTGCGGGAGCACGACCGCGCCGGGGTGGGCACCCACGGCGTCCCGACGGCGGGCGCCCCGGAGCCGGTCACCGTCTACGACGACGGCGTCCCGCGGGTGAACCTGGGCAGCAACAACTACCTCGGCCTGGCCGGTGACCCGCGGGTCGTCGAGGCGGCCGTGGCCGCGGTCCGCCGGTTCGGCACGAGCACCTCGGGCAGCCGCGTCCTCAACGGCACCACCCGGCTGCACCTGCAGCTGGAGGAGGAGCTCGCCGACCACTACGGCGTCGAGGCGGCCGTGCTGACCTCCTCCGGGGTCAACGCCAACGTCGCGCTGCTGTCCACCGCCTGCGGTTCCGACGACGCGCTGCTGGTCGACGCGCACGCGCACGCCAGCGTGCACGCCGGGGCGGCCGCCAGCCGCGGCACCGTGACCCGGTTCCGGCACAACGACCTCGAGTCGCTGGCCCGGCGGCTGGACCGGCTCGACCCGCGGGCCGGCGCGGTCGTCGTCGTCGACGGCGTGTACTCGATGACCGGCGAGACCGCGCCGCTGGCCGGCCTCGCCGACCTCTGCGCCGCGTACGGCGCGCGCCTGGTGGTCGACGAGGCGCACGGCCTCGGCGTCCTCGGCGAGCACGGCCGCGGCGCGGCCGAGCTCTGCGGCGTCCTGGACCGGGTCGACGCCGTGACGCTGGCCTTCAGCAAGTCGCTGGCCAGCGTGGGCGGGGCCGTGCTGACGTCGAGGGCGGTGGCCGACGGCATCCGGGCCAGCGCCGTGCCCTACGTCTTCAGCGCCGCCAACGAGCCGGCCGGCGTCGGCGCGGCACTGGCCGCGCTGCGCATCCTCCGCGAGGAGCCCGAACGCCGGGACCGGCTGCAGGAGAACGGCGCCCGCCTGCGCGTGGAGCTGTCCGTCGCCGGCACCCCGCCCCTGCCCGGCAGCGGCGCGGTCATCGCGGTCCCGACCGGCAGCGAGGAGGCGACCGCCGCCGCGTGGCGGGCCGCCTACGAGGCGGGGGTCTACTGCAACGCCGTCGCCTACCCCGCCGTCCCGCGCGGCAAGGGGGTGCTGCGGCTGTCGGTGATGGCCACGCACACCGCCGAGCAGTTGCAGGCCGCCGCGGGCTCGGTGGCCGCCGCCGTCCGGTCCACCCGGGACGTCGGGACCGCGGGCCGGGAGCTCGGCGGGGAGCTCGCCGTCGCCTGACCCGGCGCCCGCCGACCGGTCGCGACGATCACCCCTACCGCTCCGGCCGCGCACCTGCCAGGGTCGTGCACGAGGCTGCCTCCGTCGAACCAGGCGCGCGGGGCCCCTCCACTGGTCGGAGGCCGGGATGACGCGCCTGCCCGTGCCCTGGCGGCTCGTCCTCGCCGTCGCTGCGGGGTACACCGCCGGGTCGCTCACCTCGTTCCTGCTGTTCGAGGCGTCGAGCACCGGCGCCGTCCTGTTCCTGCCGGCCGGGGTCACCCTCTCCGCGCTGGTGCTGAGCGACCGGCGCCGGTGGCCCTGGGTCCTGGCCACGGCCGCGCTGGTCGAGGTGGTGATCGACCGGGCCATGGGCATCGGCCCGGTCGCCGCGTGGGGGTTCGCCCTGGCCAACACCGCCGAGCCCCTCGTCGGCGCCCTCCTGCTGCGCCGGTTCGCGCCGGTCCCGGACCTGGGCCGCCGCCGCCACCTGACGGCGTTCCTGCTCTGCGGCGTGCTCGCGGGCCCGCTGGTCGGCGGGCTGGTCGGCTCGCTGACGATCCACCTGTCGCAGGGGCCCGCGGTGCTCGACGGCCTCGTCCCGTTCTGGGCCGGCGACGGGCTCGGCGCGCTGACCGTGGGCGGGGCCGTGCTGACCTGGCGGCTGGGCCGGGGCCGGCCGGCCCCGGCCCGGCGGGCGGCGCTGCTGCTCCTGACCGCCGCGGTGACGGCGGCCGTCTTCTGGCCGGTCGGCGTGCCGGTGGCCTGGCTGACCATCCCCTGGCTCACCTGGCTGGCGGTCCGGTACGGGGTCGCCGTCGTCACCGAGGCCGGGCTGGTGGTCGCGGTCACCGCCAACGTCATGACCGTGGTCGGGCGCGGGCCGTGGGCCCCGTTCCACGACACCCCGCAGGTGGAGGCCGCCGTCCTGCAGGCGTTCATCGCCGTCGCGGTCCTCGGCGCCTGGCTGCTGGCCGTGGAGATCGGCGAGCGGGACCGGGCACGGTCGGTGTCCCGCCGCGAGGCCGCCGCCCGCCGCCGGGTGGAGGCGCTGCAGCGGGTGACCGCCGGGCTCGCGACCGCCGCGACGACCGACGCGATCGCCGCGGTGCTGGTCCGCTCCGGTCTCGCGCTGCTCGCCGACTCGGGCACCGTCGGGGTGGTCGACCGGGAGGGCGGCCGGCTGCGCGTGTGGACCACGGACGGGGACGGGGAGGCCGGGCTGCCGCTCGCCGACCCGTCCCCGCTGGCCACCGCCGCCCGCCGCGGCGCCGCCGTCCGGACCCGCTCCCCCGCCGGGCTGGCGGTGCCGGCGCGGGTCGCCGGCACGACGTTCGGGGCCCTCGGCTTCCGCTTCGCCGACGACGAGGTCGACGACGACGTCGAGGCGATGGCGCGCACGCTGGCCGAGCTCATGGGCCCCGCCCTGCACCGGGCCCGGCTGTACGAGGAGGAGCGGGACGCCGCCCACCAGCTCCAGCGGGCCTTCCTGCCCGCCGTGCCCGACGAGCTGCCCGGCGCGGTGCTCGCCGGCCGCTACCGCCCCGCCGACCAGCAGCACGACATCGGCGGCGACTGGTACGACGCCTTCCCGCTGCCCTTCGGCCGGGTCGGGTTCGCCGTCGGCGACGTCGTCGGCCACGACCTGCGGGCCGCGGCGGCGATGGGCCGGCTGCACTCGGCGCTGAGCGTCCTGGCCGCCGCGCCGCACGACGGGCCCGCCGCGGTCCTCGAGGCGCTGGACCGGGCGTCGGCGGCCGTCCCGGGCGCGGCGCTCACCACGATCGGCTACGGCGAGTACGACCCGGTCACCTGCCGGCTGCGCTACGCCTGCGCGGGCCACCCGCCCCCGCTGCTGGTGACCGGCCGCCAGGCCCGGTACCTCACCGGCGGGCGGTCGCGGCCGCTGTCGGCCGCCGCCGGGCCGCGCGCGGAGGACGAGGTCGAGGTCCCGCCCGGCTCGACGCTGCTCTGGTACTCCGACGGCCTCGTCGAGCGGCGCGACGCCGACCTCGACGCCGGCCTCGCCCGCCTGGCGTCGGTCGCCGCCGGGCTCGACGGCGTCCACCCCCGGGGCTGGTGCGACGCGGTGATGGCCGAGCTCACCGGCGGCCAGCGGCTGCACGACGACGTCGTGCTGCTCTGTCTGCGGCTGCAGCCGGCCGTGCCCGTGCCGGCACCGGGGACGCCCCGCCCGTCCGCGGTGGTGGAGCCGCAGCCGGCGACGTAGCGTCGCGCCGGCGCGAGGAGGACGCGGTGCCCGGGTGGGCGTGGACGCTGGTCGGGATCGGCGGGGGCCTGCTCCTGTGCTGGCTGGCGCTGGTCGCGGCGCTCTGGGTGGCCCGGCCCGACGAGCTGCGGGCGCGGGAGCTGGTGCGGCTGCTGCCCGACGTGCTGCGGCTGGTCCGCCGGCTGGCCGCCGACCGGTCCCTCCCCCGCGGGGTCCGCGTGCGGCTGTGGCTGCTGCTGGGCTACCTGGCGCTCCCGGTCGACCTCGTGCCCGACGTCGTCCCGGTGATCGGGTACGCCGACGACGCGGTCGCCGTGGCCCTCGTGCTGCGCTCCGTGGTCCGCCGCGCCGGCGCCGACGCGGTGCGCCGGCACTGGCCGGGCACCGACGCCGGCCTGGCCGCGGTGCGCCGGGTGGCGCGGCTGCCCGGCTGAGCCGCGGTCGCGCCGGTTGCCCCCCGGACCGGCCGGCGAGGACGCTGGGCTGCCCGCGGGACCGAGGAGCGGGCATGGTCGGGATCCAGGCACCGGGCAGCGGGTTCGGGACGCTGCGGCACGTGACGGTCGACGGGGCGTCGCTGGCATACCGGGAGGTGGGCACCGGCGAGCCGGTGGTCCTCGTCCACGGCGGCCTCGGTGACCTGCGCACCTGGGCCGCCCAGCTCGGGCCGCTCGGCGCGCGGTGCCGGGTCCTCGCCTACAGCCGCCGCTTCGCCCGCCCCAACGCGCCTCTGCCCGCCGGCGCGCCGGACCCGATGCCGGTGCACGTCACGGACCTCGTCGCGCTGCTGCGGGCGCTGGACGCCTCGCCGGCGCACCTGGTCGGCAACTCGTGGGGCGCGTACGTCTGCCTGCTCACCGCGCTGCAGCACCCGGACGTCGTCCGCAGCCTGGTCCTCGAGGAGCCGCCGCTGCTGCCGCTGGTGCTCGGCCCGGGAGCCCGCCCGCGGGCGGCCGACCTGGCGCGCGCCCTGCGCCGCCGGCCCCGCGCGACGCTCGCGGTGCTCGGGTTCGGGCTGCGCACCTCCGCACCCGTGGCCTGGGCGTACCGGCGCGGCGACCCGGAGCGGGCGCTGGAGCTGTTCGCCCGCGGCGTGCTCGGCCGGCGGGCCCTGGCCGCCATGACACCCGAGCGCCGGCAGCAGATGCGGGAGAGCGCGGACACGCTGCAGGCCGAGTTCCGCGCGGGGTTCCCGCCGGTGACCGAGGCGGAGCTGCGCACCGTGCGCGCCCCGGCCCTGCTGCTCACCGGCGAGCGGAGCCCGGCGGTGAACCGGGCACTCGGCGACTGGCTCGCCGACCTGCTGCCCTCCGCCGAGCAGGTGGTCGTGCCGGGCGCCTCCCACCTGGTGCACGAGGACGCCCCCGCGGTCGTGAACGACGCCGTCCTGCGCTTCGTCGGCCGCTGAGCGCCGAGCGCGTCAGGACCGCTCCGCCGCGGCGGCGAGGTCGGCCAGGTCCGCCTCCAGCGCCCGGGTCACCGCGCGCCGGCCCATGGGGCCGGTGACCGCCCCGAGGACCCGCGTCACCGTGGACGTCGGCCGGGCCCCGAACGTCATCACCAGGTCGCTGCCGCCGTCGCCGGCCGGCGTCACGGCGACCGTCGACAGGTACCGGACGCCCGGCCGCACCGCCTCGGTGGTGTACGACCGCTGCGGCTCCACGGCGGTGACCGTCATCTCCTCGGTGGCCGAGCGCCCCAGCACCGTGCGGGTCTCCCGCCACCGCGTCCCGACGCCGAACTCCCCCGGTGTCAGGACCTCCACCGCGTGGATGCCCCGGACCACCTGCGGCGAGCCCGCGAGGTCGGTGACCACCGCCCACACCCGCTCCGCCGGCGCCGCCACGTGCCGGCGGACCTCCACGTCCCGCATGCCGCCTCGCCCCCTCGCGTTGCTGCCGCCACCCCGGCGGCACCGGCACCCTGCCACCGGGGGACGACGGATCGGCCCGCCGCGCACCCACGCGGACGTGACGCTCGCCGACATCCGTTGTCGGCGAGCGTCACCTTCGCGTACGCGATGAGGACGACCGCAATCGGTGTGTGCCTCCGGTGTGCGGTCGTGAGTGCGGGATCGCGGTTGCACGAGTGCTCGCTCTGCGTCGGGGAGTGTCAGATGGCGGCCAGTTCGGCGATGGGCGTCTGACCCGGCGGCCGCGAACGCGGATGGCCGTCACACTGCTGCGCCCCTGCCCACGGGAGGCCGGGGACGCAGCCGGCCGCCGCTGCTCAAGGCGGAGGTTCAGCCCGGCACAGGACCGTCAGGCCTTGCTGCTGCCCGGGTCCTCCGAGACAGTCTGATCGGACCAGGCACCGACTCCTGGCAGGTCAGACGGGGGAGCATGTCGACATTCACGCCTGAACGGGCCACCGCCGTCCGGCCACCGCCGGCGTTTCGCCGAAGCCTGGCCGCCACGAGGCTGCCTGGCCGGCCGGCGACCGCCGCCCCGGTGACCGAGGACGACTTGGCCGGGCTGCTACCGGTGGTCGCGCGGTACCTGCGGGCGATGGGCGTGGTCGGCCGGCCGCGCAGCTGGTCGCTACGGGCCCACTTCATCGGCCGCTTCCGTCGCGGACCGGATCAGCCGTGGCTGCCGCTGAACGCCTGGCAGTACAACTCCGGCGTTGAGGTGGCCCGGCTGTTCCGGATGCGACTGCTGGTCGCCCGCGTGCTACCGATGTGGGGCTGGGACACCTACCGGGCGGGCGCGGGGCGGATGATGGGCAAGGCGCTGGGCCTGGTGACCGTCGCCGACGGGTCCGGACCGGAGTTCGACATCGGCGAGCTGACCACCTGGCTCAACGACGCGGTGCTCCTCGCCCCGGGCATGCTGCTGCACCCGCGCACCGCCTGGGAGGCCGCCGGCGACCACAGCTTCCGGGTCGCGGTGACCGACGCCGGCCACACGGTCAGCGCGGAGGTGTTCCTCGACGAGGCGGGCCGGCCGCGGGACTTCCGCAGCGAGGACCGTTGGGCCGACCTGCCCGGCGGCCCGGTACGGGCGTCGTGGAGCACTCCCGTGGCCGGCTGGACCGTTGTCGACGGCCGGCCGCAGATGACCGGCGGAGCGGCGGTGTGGCACCTGCCCGACGGGGAGTACCGCTACGCCGAGATGGCCCTGCAGAACCTCGACCTCGACGTGTCGCCGTAGAGGTGACCCGCATGCTGCGTCCGCTTCTCCTCGCCGCCGGCGCGGCGGCGGTCGGCCTGCAGGTCGTGCACGCCCGCCGGCACTGGGGCGCGACCGCCGACGAGGTGGCCGCGGTGCTGCCCGGCGACGAGCTCGTGCCCCCTCCGGCCGAGAACACGACGCTGGCGGTGACCGTCGCCGCCCCTCCCGTGCAGGTGTGGGCCTGGTTGGTGCAGATGGGCCAGAACCGCGGCGGCATGTACAGCTACGACTGGCTGGAGAACCTCATCGGGCTGCACATCCACAGCGCCGAGGAGATCCGCGGGGAGTGGCAGCACCTGGCCGCCGGCGACCGCGTCGTGGTCGTTCCCGAGGGCTACGGCCCGATGCCGGCCGGGTACGCCTTCACCGTCGCGCGGGTCGACCCGCCGCGGGCGCTGGTGTTGCGTCAGGCGCCGCCGGAGCACCCATGGAACGGCGTGTGGTCGTTCCACATCGTTCCGGTCGGCGACGGGCGGTGCCGGCTGCTGGCCCGCTCCCGCACCGAGGTCGCCCCGCAGCCAGGGCTGCGCATCGCCACCCGGATCGGTGAGCCGGTGACGTTGGTCATGACCCGGCGGATGCTGCACGGCATCCGGCAGCGGGCCGAACGGCGGACCGCCACCGCCGGCTCGCGGGTGCGGAGCAGGCCGGAGCAGGCCGGCACGTGACCCGGCTGCAACTGTCGGGCAGGTCGACGTGATGCCCGGTCCGGTGACCGGCCCCGGCCGCTCCCGTGGCGTGGAGGTGCTGCCGTTCCCGTCCAGCCGGCGGGCGGTCACCGCCGCGGTTCGGGCCGGGCGGCGGAGGGGTCGTTCCCGGCGATGGACGCGGTGATGCGCCGCTCGGTGCAGGCCCACCAGCTCACCGGCACCGTGCAGGTGACCGAGGTAGGCATCTTCGCCGGCGCCGGGGCCTTCGCCCT
Source organism: Geodermatophilus sp. SYSU D00867 (assembly GCF_054050315.1). NCBI lineage: Bacteria > Bacillati > Actinomycetota > Actinomycetes > Geodermatophilales > Geodermatophilaceae > Geodermatophilus > Geodermatophilus sp. SYSU D00867. The sequence goes on from NZ_JBJGZC010000026.1 coordinate 55,742, forward strand.
CGCGCCCCCATGCTCGCGTCGGTGCTGGTCGTCGTCGGCGGCCTGAGCAGGCGCCCCCGGGTCGTCGGCGAGCAGATCGCCGTACGCGACGTCCTCGACCTCACGGTGACCGTCGACCACAACTTCGTCGACGGCGCCCCCGCCACCCGGTTCGGCGCCGACCTCCGCCGCCGCCTGGAGAGCCCGGCCACGGAGGTCGGGCTTGAGGCCGGCCCCTGATCAACTCGTGGAGGGGCGCCGCCCCGGCCAGCGTGTGACGCTGACCCGCGGACCGCGCCGGACGACGCCGGAGGTACACCGTGGAAGCACTCCACCCCCCCGGCGCCACCGACGGGCACCCGTCCCAGGAAGCGGCGGCGTTCGCGCCGCCCCACGAGCGGGACGCCGCCCCACCGACCGCAGGAGGCCAGCGCTTGCAGCCACCCACCCTGACCTTCGCCTGTGAGCTGGACGTCACCCGGCTCACGGCCCTGTTCGACGAGCCCGCGGTGCTCGCCGATCTGCAGGCTCTGCGGGCCCGCGTCGTGCTCATGCTGTCCGACTACCACCCCAAGCGGGCCGAGGTCGTGACGCAGTTGAACGACGCCGGGATCCCGGTCGTCGGCGTGCCGCTGCTCCCGGCCGATCAGGGCTACTACTTCACGCCGGACAACGTGCCGCAGGCCCGGGCCAGCTACGCCCGGTTCACCGCCTGGACGAAGGAGCACGGCCTGGCCTGGGATGCCGTCGGCCTCGACATCGAACCCGACGCCTCCTTCTACCAGCAGCTGATGCGCAATCCCTGGGGGGTGATCCCGCTGCTGGCCCCGCGGCTGACCGACCGCTCCCGGCCGGCCCGGGCGGGGGCCGACTACGCCGCCCTGGTCGAGCGCATCCACGCCGACGGCTGGCCGGTGGAGAACTACCAGTTCCCGCCGATCGCCGACGAGCGCCGGGCCGGCTCCACCCTGCTGCAACGCCTCCTCGGCCTGGTCGACGTGCGCACCGACCGCGAGGTGTACATGCAGTACACCTCGTTCATGCGCGGGATCGGGCCTGGGCTGCTGTGGAGCTACGGACCCGAGGCGGCCGCCATCGCAGTCGGCACCACCGGCGGTGGCCCGGACATCCCCGGGCATCCGCAGATGCCCACCCAGAGTTGGGACGAGTTCGCCCGCGATCTGCGTCTGGCCCGGCGCTTCACCGACCAGATCTACGTGCACAGCCTCGAGGGCTGCGTCTGGCAGGGCTTCCTCGCGCGGCTGCGGACCTTCGACTGGACGCCGGCGGACGCACCGCCCGCCTCGGCGCGCCAGGCCGACCTGCTGCGCCGTGCCCTGCGCGCCGCCCTCTGGGCCAGCGCCCACCCGTGGCTGGTGGCCGGCGCCGCCGGCGGCGCGGCGCTGCTCCGCCGTCGTGGTGCTTCGCGGGGCGCAGCCGACGGGTGACGCCGGACCTGTGCGGAGTTCGGTTCGTGCTGCAGCGGGGTCCGGTCGGGTGAGGATGACCGGCGATGAGCGGGTGGATGCGGCGGCGGCCGGTGACCGCGTACGTGGTGTCGGCGGTGGGGTTGTCCTGGGCGGTGTGGCTGCCGCTGCTCGCCCAGACGCAGGGCTGGATCGGCGGCGGTCCGTGGCCGGTGCTGCACCTGCTGGGGAGCCTGGGACCGGCCGTCGCGGCGGTCGTGGTCACCGCCGCGGTCACCGGCCGCACGGGGCTAGCCGCTCTGGGGCGGCGCCTGGTCGCGTGGCGCGGCCGGGGCCGGGCGTGGGCCTTCGCGGTCGGCGTGCCGCCGGCGCTGCTGCTGGTCTGCGGCAGCGCCGCGGCGTGGGCGACCAGTCAGTCCCCGACGGACTTGAACTGGGCGGCGTTCGGGCGGTCGGAGGAGTTCGCCGCGCTGCCGGTGGGCGTGTTCTGGGTCGCGAACCTGGTGTTCTTCGGCTTCGGTGAGGAGATCGGCTGGCGCGGGTTCCTGCAGCCACAGCTGGAGCGTCGCTACCCGCTGGTGACCGCGGCCAACGTCGTGGCGATCGTGTGGGCGGGCTGGCATCTGCTACTGTTCGGCATCACGCCCAGCTACCGGGCGATGCCCGCGGTCGGGTTCGTCGGGTTCGCCGCGAGCATCTGGGTGGCGTCGTGGATATTCGCGTGGCTGTCCGGGATTGGCCGCGGCAGCCTGCTCGTCGTCGCGGTGTTCCACTCCTGGTTCGACATCGCGACCACGTCCCCGCTGGGTCCCGACGTGCTGCCGACCGCGATGGGAGCGGGGGTGACGCTGATCGGGCTGCTCCTGTTGCGTCGCCTGCTCCGTGCCCAGGAGGCGGATACGCCGCGCCCCGCGGCACCAGGGACACCGGATGGGCCGACGTCCGACACTGCCGGCCGGTCCGCCGTGTGACCGTGCCGCGCCGCCCCCTACGGAAGCGGCTACGGGCGGAGTGCCGTGCCGGACGCCGTAGGAGGTCATCTCGTCGACGGCCATGAGGAGGCTCCCTGAGCTCGTCCGACGGTCCGGAACACGTCACGGGCGGTGTGGCGCGTCGGTGGGCACGGACGGGATGACGCCGCCTGTGGCTCAGTACCAGAGCAGCGCCGAAGGCGCGGTCGGGGAGCCGTCAAAGGTGAGCAGCTGATCACTGGGTCGCTGCCCGACGATGCAGGCGTGCAGCCGCTGCCGCAGCAGCGCGGCGCCCAGCCGGTGTGGGACCGCCACGGTGTGCCCACCGGGGACGGCGAGCTCTGAGGCGTCGGCGGCGAGGTCGCGGACCTTCACGCGGGCCTGGGGCCGCTCGTCGGTGAGGCCGAGCTGGTGAAGTGCCCGGATGCCGGCTGCACGGTGGCCCGGGTGTACGCGTCCTCCAACGCCCAGGCGGTGGCGGGGGTGGCGTCGCGGGCGCCTCGACGATGACGTGGCGGGGCGCGGTCGGGCTCGAGACGTCGGGTGGTCAGGCGGGCCCGCAGGGTCGACCGCGGGCGGGGGGCAGCCGGCTGCGCACGCCAGTGGTCGGTCGCGGTGGTCAGCGGCAGCCACGGGTTGCAGTGGGCGCGCAGGAGTCCGGTGAGGTCGTCGGCCGGGTACTCGCCAAGCACCGACCAGAGCCGGTGGTCGGCGCCCGCCGCAATCCCGTGCTCGCGCGCCGCAATCGTGACGCTCGCCGACATCCGTGGACGGCGGGTCGCGGCGTGGCGCATCATTGGCAGTCGAGGGTCCCGAGTGCCAGCCTCCGCCGGCGTCGGCCCGTCCCACCCCCGCTCGACCAGGAGTGCCACGCCGTGCCCACGTACCAGTACGTCTGCACCAACCCCGAGGGCAAGCACCAGTTCGAGGTGGTGCAGTCCTTCACCGACGCGGCCGTGGCCGAGTGCCCGACCTGCGGCGCCCCCGTGCGCAAGGTCTACGGCTCCGTCGGCGTGGTCTTCAAGGGCTCGGGCTTCTACCGCACCGACAGCCGGTCCGGCTCGTCCGCCGGCGACTCGTCGAAGAGCACCAGCCCGTCGTCCTCGGACTCGTCGTCCTCCTCGACGTCGTCGTCCGGCAGCGGCTCGTCCTCGTCCTCGTCGTCGTCCTCGTCCTCGGGCGGCGGGAGCAAGGCCGCCGCGAGCTGAGCCCGGGCCGTCCACAGCCGGACGGCCGCTCCACAGCTCCCCCGTCCCGGCCCCGCCGGGGCCGCCGGGCGGCGAGCCTGGGCCGGTGGTCCGCCTCCGCCGTCCCCGCTCCCCCGCCCTCCTGCTGCGCCGGTGCCTGGCGGCGGCGCTCGTCGTCGGCGCGCTGCTGCTCGCCCTGCGCCCGCCGCCGGCCCCGGTCGCGGCCCCGCCCGCCGGCACGCCGGTGGTCACCGCCGCCGGCGACCTGCCCGCCGGGACGGTCCTGGGCGCCGACCTGCTCGCCACCGCGAACCTGCCGGCCGGCACGGTCCCGGCGGGCGTCGTGGCCGACCCGGCGGAGCTGGCCGGCCGGGTGCTGGCCGCGCCGCTGCGCGCCGGCGAGCCGGTCACCGACGTCCGGCTGCTCGGCCCGGGCCTGACGGCGCTGCTGCCGGCGGGCCAGGTGGCCGCGCCCGTCCGGCTCGCCGACCTGGCCGTCGCGGGGCTGGCCGCCGCCGGGGACCGCGTCGACGTGCTGGCCACCGCCCCGGGCGCGGTGCGGGCCGAGGCGGTGGCCCGCGGCGCGCTGGTCCTGGCCGCACCCCGGTCCGGCGGGGACGACGGCGGGCTGCTCGTGCTCGCCGTCGACGAGGCCACGGCCGCCACTCTCGCCGCTGCGGCCACCACCGCCACGCTGACGTTGAGCCTGCCGCGGTCGCCGTGAGGGGATGGCCGCGTGCTCAAGGGCTTCAAGGACTTCCTGCTGCGCGGCAACGTCGTCGAACTGGCCGTCGCGGTGGTCATCGGCACCGCGTTCACCGCGGTCGTCACCGCGTTCACCGACGCGTTCCTCACCCCGCTGATCGCGCTGGTCACCGGTGGCGGCGGCGTCGGCGGCGAGTTCACCGTCGACGGCGAGACGTTCACCTACGGCGCGTTCGTCAGCCAGGTGGTCACGTTCGTGCTGACCGCGGCGGTCGTCTACTTCGTCGTCGTGGTGCCGATGAAGCGCATCACCGAGCGGCGGCGGCGCGGCGTCGAGGCCGGGCCCGCGGAGCCGACCGAGGTGGAGCTGCTCGCCCAGATCCGCGACCTGCTCCGGAACGGCCCCGTCCAGGGCACCGCCCCGAGCGAGCGAGGGGTGGGGAGGACGGGGTCCTTCGACTAGTCGGAGCCCCAGTGCGGCGGCCGGTCCTCCAGGTACCGGCGGTCCGGGTCGCGGTCGTCGGGGCGCTCGCCCCAGCCGAGGTCGCGGTCGTCGGGTGCCCGCTCGGCCGGGGCCGCCGGCGCCGGCGGGGGCGCCTCGGCCACCGGCACCCCGAGCCCGTCGAGGACCTCCGCCGAGGGCAGCCCGGCCAGCACCGGCCCCGGGACGGCGAGCTTCGCGCCACGGGTCCCCGAGCCGACGACGACGAGCCCCGCGGCGGCCACCGCGGCGTCGACCAGCACCGGCCACGACGCGGGCAGCCCGATCGGGGTGATCCCGCCGTAGGCCATCCCGCTCTCGGCGACGGCGACGTCCTGCGGCGCGAACGACGCCTTGCGCGCGCCCAGGTGCCGCCGGACCAGGCCGTTGACGTCGGCGCGGGTGGTCGCGAGGACGACGCAGGCCACCAGCGTCGTCTGCCCCGCCCGGCGCGCGGCCACGACGACGCAGTTGGCCGAGGCCTCCGGCGGCACCCCGTACGCCTCGGTGAAGGCGGCGGTGTCGGCGAGCGCGTCGTCGACGGGGGCGACCCACGCGGGCCCGGGCAGGCCGGGAAGCGCGGCCGCGACCGGGCCGGCGAGCAGGTCGGGGCGCGAGGCGGCGGGCACCCAGGTCAGCGAGCCGAGGGCGGGGGGCTGGTCGGTCGGGTCGGGCACGTCCCGATCCTGCCCCCTGGCCGGATCCCTGCGACGGACGGCCTGATCACGGGCGGTGGGGACGGCGCCGACCGGCCAGGATGGGGCCCATGATCGGTCAGTTGCACTCCGTCGTGATCGACGCACCCGACGCGCACGCGCTCGCCACCTTCTACGCCGAGCTGCTGGGGCTGGAGGTGAGCAAGGGCGGCCCGGGCGACGACTGGGTCGTGATCAGCGGCCGCGGGCACCGGCTGGCGTTCCAGCAGGCGCCGGACCTGGTCCCGCCGGACTGGCCGGACCCGCAGCGCCCGCAGCAGTTCCACCTCGACGTCTACGTGACCGACGTCGACGAGGCGGAGCCGAAGGTGCTCGCCCTGGGCGCGCGGGAGCTGCCCGGCGGCGGGGGCGACTTCCGCGTCTACGCCGACCCGGTGGGCCACCCGTTCTGCCTGGTGTGGGACGCCGCGTGAGCGCCGAGGTGCCCGACGTCGACCGCAGCGCCGCGAGCGCGTTCGTCGCGGCCACCGGGTTCGACGTCGCCGAGGTCAGCGGCACGCGGGTCACCGGCACCGTCGAGCTGGGGCCGGACCACCACACCCCGTGGGGCGTCGTGCACGGCGGCGTCTACTGCACGGTGATCGAGTCGGCGGCGTCGATCGGCGCCAGCACCGCCGTCGCCGACCGCGGCCAGTTCGCCGTCGGGGTGAACAACAGCACCGACTTCCTGCGGCCGGTCACCGCCGGCCGGCTCGACGTCGTCGCCGAGCCCGTGCAGCAGGGCCGCACCCTGCAGCTGTGGCTGGTGCAGCTCACCCGCGCCGAGGACGGCAAGCTCGTCGCCCGCGGCCAGGTGCGCCTGCAGAACGTGCCGTTCCCGGGGGCGTGAGCGACCGGGCCGGGCGGGGGGGGGGGGGGGGGGGGGGGGGGGGGGGGGGGGGGGGGGGGGGGGGGGGGGGGGGGGGGGGGGGGGGGGGGGGGGGGGGGGGGGGGGGGGTGGTGGGGCCCCCCCCGC